>NZ_JZAM01000200.1:0-97937 GCF_000960595.1 Vibrio sp. S234-5 | reverse complement strand
GACGAAGACGATTTTATTGCTGGGATTGTGGTGAACGTCGTTGGTAGATGAGAGTGGTTAGTATTGTTTTTTTTGTATTTTCTTTATTAACTGCATTGCTGTTGCTGTTGCTGTTGCTGTTGCTGTGTGTTGCTGTTGCTGTTGCTGTTGCTGTTGCTGTTGCTGTTGCTGTTGCTGTTGTGCCTTTTTCACCGCCTCAAGGTTGGCTTGCGCTTGAGTAAGATCCGGCTGCTTGGTTAACGCTTGCTGATACGCCGAGATCGCGTCGTCAAACTGGCCGTTTTTGGCTAATGCATTACCAAGGTTATACAGCGCCGCTGTACTGTCTGAACTGGAAAACCACTGCGCGGCTTGGGCGTAGTCACCCGCTTCATAAGCGGCTGCGCCTTTCCATAGTGGGTCGCTAAACGTTTGTTGTGCGGCTTGATACTCTCCTGCATCAAACTGCACTTTGCCTTGTTGATCGGGCGTTAAAAAAGGCGAGGCGCTGGCGTTTGGTGTGTGGGCAAGCGGCAGTGCGATGAGCAGCATCCAAAATACGCCTTTACGAAACAGCAGCAAACTTAAGCCGAGAATCAGGGGCATCAGCCAAAAACCACCGTTAACACGAGAGAGACCGCTCTCTTGTTGACGGCTTTCCACCTGCTGCCACAACCCAGGTTGATTGCTGAGCGCGGCAAGCTGTTCGATGTCGCGGTTATCGTGTTGCACGGGGAGAAAAATCCCGCCAGTTTGCGCGGCGAGCTTGGCCATATTGGCCAGATTCGATTGCGCGACGATCGGTTGACCTTGAGCATTGGTCAGCAGTGAGCCGTTTGGCAGACGCACAGGCGCGCCCGCAGGTGTGCCAACCGTCAACACAGAGACGCGCACAGAGTGTCCCTGCAGTAGCGCCAGCGCCTGTTGTAACTCGCTGTCGTCGACATCATCACCGATCAGCACGATGTCGCCGCCACGGCCCGAATCCGCTTGCAATTGAGTGAGCGCCAATCGCAATGCGCTGGCTAAGTTTGAGCCTTGAAACGGCATCAGCTCTGGCGACAAGTTTTCCACCAAATTGGCTAGCGTTTTACTGTCGCTGGTCAAAGGGCTGAGCAAATACGCATCGGCGGCGTAAGCGACTAAGGCGGTGCTGCCTTCTTGCCATTTGGGCAGCAGATCGAGCGCTTTGTATTTGGCTTGCTGCAAACGGCTGGGCGAGATGTCATCGGCGTACATCGAGCGCGACATATCCATCAGCAACACGCGGTTGTGGGCGAGGTCAAAGCTCGGTAACGGGTTCTTTTGCCAACTGGGTGATGCCAGTGCCACGATAGTGAGAGTCCAAGCCAGCAACCAAAGCCAGAGTGTTGAGGTTCGCTGCATGGTGTTGTCTTTGAGTAGGTGCGCGGCAATTGGGCCTGTGCGCCACTTTTTCCGGCTGGCTTGGATCAAGATCGCCACGGGGATAACGATAAGCGCAAACAGCCATTGTGGATGAAGAAAAATCAAATCAGACACGGTTGCTCCTAAAAACAAACAGCAATAAGGACAGCAAGAATGCGATGGCTAACGGATAGATGAACCACTCTGATTGCGGACGCCAGATCTGCACATCGCTGGTGACCGGTTCGAGTTGGTTGATGGCGTCGTAGATGCCCGCCAGCTCTTTGGCATCGCGCGCGCGAAAATATTGCCCGCCGGTCATTTCAGCCATCTGCGTTAAGGTCTTTTCATCCAGATCGGCGGCGGTGTTGACTTTGCGCGTCATGAAAAACTGCTTCACCATCATTTCACCTGCGCCAACGCCGACGGTGTAGATCTTAATTTGATGACGTTGCGCGATTTCAGCGGCTTCTAATGGCGAGAGGGTACCCGCGGTGTTGCTGCCATCGCTGAGTAAAATAATGGTGCGTTGTGGCGCTTTGCTGTCAATAAACGTTTTGCTCGCTAAGCCAACGCCATCGCCGATGGCGGTTTTTTGCCCCACTAGGCCGATCACTGTCTGGTTGAGCTGCGCGGCTACCGTTTGGCGGTCAGCGGTTAACGGCGTTTGCAGATAGGCATGGTCGGCGAACAGTACAAGGCCGAGTCGGTCGCCTTGGCGCTGCTCGATAAACTGTGTCACCACTTTTTTAACTGCGCTCAGACGGTCGATATATTGACCGTCATCCTGCATGTCTTCCTCTTGCATCGAGCCGGATAAGTCGACCACCAACATCAGATCGCGATATTCAGGCTGGAACTCAATCGGCTCACCAAACCAAACCGGACGCGCCGCCGCGCACAGCAGGCATAGCCAAATCAGGAGTGTGGTAGCTTTTGTGGCTCGCCCTTGTTTTGCCTGATTTGCGGCACTTGTCGGCAGATAAGCGAAACGCACAGCGTGTTCGGTTTTTGCTTCAGGCAGCAACTTGTAAAGAATGAGCGGCAGTGGCAACAACACA
The DNA here is from genome assembly GCF_000960595.1 of Vibrio sp. S234-5. Taxonomy (NCBI): domain Bacteria; kingdom Pseudomonadati; phylum Pseudomonadota; class Gammaproteobacteria; order Vibrionales; family Vibrionaceae; genus Vibrio; species Vibrio sp. S234-5. The sequence continues at coordinate 95,511 of NZ_JZAM01000200.1, read as the reverse complement.
AACATCCACCACCAAACAAAACTCAATCCTTGTAGCTCAGCCACGTTTACCTCGCTTAGGCGGCAGTGCCCGTTCAACCCAAATTTTACAGTCGTTGATAAGCTCAGCGTCAAGTTCGCTGCGTTTGCTCTGATATAAGGCCGCTTGCCACTGGTTCATTTTGTTGCAAAAGCGCGCTTCGCCGAGTTGTAAATCGAGAAACTGATACCATTTTTCTCCATGTAGCGACGCGATGGTCTCGCGCGGGAAATAGCACAACGCGGCTTGGCGCAGCAGTTCAATCGCCGAAGAGGGGGTATGTGCCACGATCGGCTTTTCAAAGAGTTTCAGTGCAGTGCGCTTGGCACGCAGCCTGTGGGTACGCCAACGGAGATAAAGCGCGATACACAGCAATGTGGTGACCACGGCGGCAAGTATCGCCCACCAACCCCAAGCAAGTGGAAACCAAGAGGGAGCGGCAGGAAGAAGAATAGGCTGCAAGGCTAAAGTATCAGTTTGGGTTGTCATTATTGTTCTGCAATTTGATTGATGAGAGGTTTAGCGCAAGAGAGCGTGCTAAACGGAATTCCATGACGATAACTTAACAGACGAAGCTGCTGCTGATGCTGTTCAAAGCTATTTTTTAAGTCCATTTTTTGTTGCTTACAACCAAAATTAAACCAGCGTGAGGTTTGCCCGTCGGTCAGCTTCAACTGGCCTCGATAATCGGTTTCACCGTACTCCAGCGGGTCATACAGTTGCACCAATCGCACGCTATGATGCTGTTTCAGCGTCGCGATCTGTTCAAGTGCCGATGGGGCAAAGCGCACAAAATCGCTGATAAAAATGATCTCACTGCCTTTGGCCGACATCCGTTGCAGTCGCGGTATCACTGCGGCTCTATCGAGATGACTAGGGCTATCTGCAACGATACGATTGTGAGCGTTTAGGATGGCGTTAAGTATCGTCAGCCCACCTTTGACCAGACTGGTTGGTTTAAACTCCAGCAGCTCTGATCCCGTATCGATGAGCGCGCCAATCCTATCTTTCTTACTGAGCGTGGTCCATATCAAAACGGCGGCGAGATGGGCCGCTTGAACCGATTTATACAGATATTGAGAACCGAACAGCATATCTGGCCCCAAATCGAGATAAATCAGCACCGATTGCTGTTTGTCTTCGCTGAATAACTTGGTGTGCGGCTTACCGGTTCTGGCGGTGACGCGCCAGTCAATACTGCGAATGTCATCACCTGCCTGATACTTGCGTACCTCTTCAAAATCCATTCCCCGACCGCGCTGGCGGCTGCTGTTCATCCCGCCAAGCACGGACCAAAGTGAGCGTGCCGGAGGCAGCCAGCGTATCGATTGGCTTTTGTAGTACAAAAGCTCTTCCAGCGACAAAGTAACCCCGTTGCTGTGCGGTGGCAGCGCAAACTGAGCCATAAGTTACACGCTGCCAACCAGAGTGAGGAGTTTGTCAATCACCTGATTGGCGGTGACACCTTCTGCCTGCGCTTGATAGCTCAGCATGATTCGGTGGCGCAGCACAGGGTATGCCATGGCTTGAATGTCGGCAGGTGTGACGTAATCGCGGCCACTGAGCCAAGCGTGTGCACGAGCGCACCGGTCCAGCGCGATGGTGGCTCTTGGACTGACGCCCATGCTGATCCAGCCCGCCAGCTCATCACTGTACTGCTGAGGAGCACGGGTTGCCATCACCAAGCGCACCAGATAACGCTCCAAGGTTTCAGCCATGTGCACGTTGAGCACGGCTTGGCGCGCCGCAAAGATCTCAGGCTGTGTTACGCGTGGTTTGTCCACCGCCTTTTCGCCTTTGGCTTCCCCCCGGTTGATGCGCAAAATGGCAAGCTCATTCTCTTCATCCGGGAAATCGACCTCAAGATGCAAGAGAAAACGGTCCAATTGCGCTTCTGGCAGGGAATAAGTGCCTTCCTGTTCAATCGGGTTTTGCGTCGCCATCACCAAAAAAAGATCCGGAAGCGGATAGGTATGGCGCCCTGCGGTCACTTGGCCCTCGGCCATCGCTTCCAGCATTGCGGCTTGCACTTTAGCGGGCGCGCGGTTGATTTCATCGGCGAGGATCAAGCTATTAAAAATCGGGCCTGCTTGGAAAGTGAAATCGCCCGTTTCCGGGCGAAAAATGTCGGTTCCGGTCAAATCGGCAGGTAAAAGGTCAGGAGTGAACTGAATGCGGTGAAAATCACCTTCGATACAATCGGCTAGGCTTTTGACCGCGCGAGTTTTGGCCAGCCCCGGAGGCCCTTCGACCAGAATGTGTCCGTCGGCGAGAAGTGCGATAAGCAGTTGTTTGACTAATTCATGCTGGCCAACGACTTGGCCCTCAAGATAGTTTTTTAATCCTTCAAAATGAGCGTATTGCATGGTTACTTACATCAATTGAGTTTTTGTCTTTGTTCACAAAAAGTAAAAAAAGTTCCGTTATTTTTCGTTGATTGTTATGGGGGGCTGAGCAAGTGATCTCAAGAGGTGATCAACAGATTGAGGTAAAAAGTCGCGCAGTGACGTTTTTTCTCCAGTTTTTGCTGACTTAGCCGATATATTTTCCGTTCATGAGAATGTAATAGACTATTCTTTAAAAGTATTTGCCAGTCTAAGCGCATTGTGCGCAGGCACCACACGAAAGTGATTCTAATTAAAGGTCCAAATATGATGAATCTTCACTCAGTGAGCATTAAACAAAAAGTTGTCATCGGGATAACTTTTGCTGTCCTTGCTTCCACCATTTTACTGGGCGTCATGGCGCAGAAACAATCAAGAGACGTTATCAGCCATCGTTTGGTTGATATCGAACTGCCCTTGATCTTGAACCAGATTAACCTGCAAGTTGACAAGGATGTGTCTCAGTTGCTCTCTGCGGCAGAGCAGTTGGCAAAAAATGAGTTTGTGCGTGAAAGTGTGCGCGAAACGGCAGACCCGCAAGGTCAGAGCAAGCTGATTAAGCAACTGAATAACGTTAAAGAGCAGTATCAGCTCAACGATGCGTCAGTGGCAAACCGCCAGACGGCGTATTACTGGAACCAAAATGGCTTCCTACGCCAGCTCAATCAGTCGCAAGATGGCTGGTTTTTTGGTTTTACCAACTCGGGTAAACAGACCATGGTGAGCATTTTTACCGAAGTCAATGGCGATGTGAAAATGTTTGCCAACTACCAACATCTGAGTGGCTTTACCATGTCCGGCGTGTCTAAATCCATGGATGACATGGTAGACAAGCTGAACGGTTTCCAAATCGAAGACAGCGGCTACGTGTTTCTGGTGGATAGCGCGGGTAAAATCCAAATTCACCGCGATAAGCAGGCTGTTGGTAAACCGCTCTCTTCGTACATTGACTCCAGCTCAGCCTCACTGCTCAACAAAGGCAAACCGACCGTGTTGCAGATAGAGATAGGTGGTCAAGAGGTGTTTGTTTCCAGTGCCTACGTGCCATCGATGGACTGGTTTGTGGTCGGCGTTGTACCCGTCGATGAGGTGTTTGTGGAGCTCAACGCGGCAGCAACGCAAATGATGATTACCACTGTTGTAGTGGCGATTGTCTTCATTCTCATGGGCGTGTTTTTGGCCAACAGCATTACCAAACCGATTCAGCAAATTGCGCTGCGTTTTACCGATTTGGGTAAAGGCGAGGGCGACCTTTCTCAACGGATTGAAGTTAAGGGGCAAGATGAAATCGCTCAGCTTTCATCGGGTTTCAATGGCTTCATTGAGAAAATCCACGCCACCATGAAAGAAGTAGCGTCGACCAGTATGTCGCTCAGTGAAGCGGCGGAGAGTGTCTCTTCGAAAGCATCCACCACCCACAACAACAGCCAAGAGCAAAGAGATCAAACCATTCAAGTAGTAACCGCGATTAACGAGATGGGCGCAACCATCAGTGAGATTGCGTCTAACGCGGCAACCGCAGCGGATACCGCCAACCAAGCGTCAGACAATACTAAACTGGGGCGTGAAGTGGTGTCTAAAGCGAAGAACGTCATTGCCCGCTTAGCGGATGATGTGGAAGCAACCAGCCAAGTGGTGACGCAACTGGCAACCACAACCAGAGACATTGGCTCGATTTTGGATGTAATTCGTGATATCTCCGACCAAACCAACTTGTTGGCACTGAACGCAGCAATTGAAGCGGCGCGTGCAGGGGAGCAAGGACGTGGTTTTGCGGTGGTGGCGGATGAAGTGCGTAATCTCGCCAGTCGCACTGCGTCGTCAACTGAAGAGATCCAGAAAATGATCAATCAGTTGCAAAGCGATGCCAAAGACGCTGTGACCGCGATGGAAGCGGGTAAAACCGTGACCTTTGAAGGGGTGGAAGCGACCGATGAAGCGGTGCATGTGCTGGTGAGTATCTCTGAGCGCATTGCAGATATCTCCGATCGTAACACTCAAGTAGCGACTGCGACGGAAGAGCAATCGACGGTGGTGCATACCATCAACCAAAATATCGAAGAGATTAACGCCATCAATGAAGTGACAACCAGCACAGCTGAAGAGCTTGCCGAGGCCAGTCGTGACCTTCGCTTGTTGTCGCAACGCCTCGATTCCATGGTAGGTAGCTTCAAACTGTAGAGTCGGGTAGAATTCCGCTTAGTTTCGATGTTTTAGGTAAGAACCATGACGGATTTTGAAAAAGAGCTGCAAGCAATGTCTGCGGAAGTGGCACAAGAGCCAGAAGTAAAACTGCCTTCTCTAGAGGAGCAACAAGCGATTGTTGCCGAGCTAAAAAAGTTGGAAGCGGAAGGTAAACTGACTCCGGAAGTATTAGAGCAGTATTTCGGTCAGTTTGCAGCGAAAGGTGACGCACCGATCCACTAAGCTCACCATTCAGTGAAGCATGAATAGACGAAAGGGAAGCACGGCTTCCCTTTTTGTTTGCTTGAAAGTCTGGGCGCTGCTGTTGAGCGGACGCGCTGTCATATTCCATCGTGCCAATAAAAACGCCTTCCACAAGGAAGGCGTTGATTTTACAACTTGAATGCGTAGCGAATGGGGCGAAATTAACGCTCGACGCCTTTTTCATTAAATAGACGTGTGCATGCACGGCCATCGCTGTGGAACAAATGGCAACGGTGCGCTGGGATACCAATTTCCAAGCGATCACCCGCTTCCACATCAAGCGTATCAGGTTGACGATAAATCACGTCCGCATCCGCGCTTTCCAAGTTGAGGTAAGCTTGCGTTTCGTTACCCAGCTTTTCGACGATCATCACTTCACCATCGATGACCGCATCCCCCTCTTTTGCCGACACTAAATGCTCAGGACGTACGCCTAGAGACATGCGATCGCCTTTATTCACCGTTGTGCCGTCAACAGGGATCCAGAACGAGGTGCCGTTCGATAATTTGACTTTCACCTGTTTCGTCTCAACCTCTTCAATCATCACGCTCATGAAGTTCATTTTTGGTGAACCGATAAAGCCCGCAACAAAACGGTTTTGTGGGTAATGGTAAAGTTCAAGCGGCTTACCCACTTGCGCAACGAAACCGCCATCCAGCACGACTATCTTATCTGCCATGGTCATCGCTTCCACTTGGTCGTGGGTAACGTAAATCATGGTGCAGCCAAGTTGGCGCTGAAGCTTAGTGATCTGCGCACGCATCTGAACACGCAGTGCCGCATCAAGGTTTGAAAGCGGTTCATCGAGTAGGAATACGTTCGGCTGAGAAACCAGAGTACGGCCAATAGCGACACGTTGGCGCTGACCGCCCGATAGGGATTTCGGTAAGCGTTCTAGTAAGTGGCCCAGTTGAAGGATTTCAGCCGCTTGTTCAACGCGTTTGTCGATCTCTTTCTTGTCTGCTTTTGCCAGTTTGAGGCCAAAAGACATGTTGTCATACAGATTCAAGTGAGGGTAGAGCGCGTAAGACTGGAAAACCATGCCAACGCCACGTTTAGATGGCTCAACATCGTTCATTCGTTTATCACCGATGTAAAGATCGCCGGAGGTGATGTCTTCCAGCCCGGCGATACAACGCAATAGGGTGGATTTACCGCAGCCTGACGGTCCGACGAAAACGACGAACTCGCCCTCGTGGATCTCTAAGTCGACGTTTTTAGAAATCATTACGTCGCCATACGCTTTACAAACATTTTTTAACGTGACACTCGCCATTTAGCTCGTCCTCGATCAATTTTTTATAATTCACTGCCCATCATTATATGAATTATGGAAGCGGACAGTAGCAGTAGGAATAGGTAAGCAGGGACATGGTAAGAAAATAGGGTAGCACTTTAACCATTTTCAGATTGAAAGTGCTACCCGCGATAGCCAAATACGGGTTTTTCTCCCCCACATTATTAAGATGCCTCCCCCGTGAATAATTACCACTAACATCTTAATGTATGCTATTTCACCCGCATGGCAATGCTAAAACCAGCGAAAAATGGGTCTAATCAGACTCGGCTGGAAAGGGTTCTTACCATCCACTCTTGGATGAGTGAAGTTTCTTCGATTCTGAGCAAGCCGACATCCTCCTGTCACAATTTATTGTAGGGGGAGTAGTCAGGGAGGAGCGATAAACTTGGCTGCCAGCGCAGAGTGGTCAAACATCACAATAATCAATGCTGCAAATATGAATTCGATCACATCAAGTAACCATTTTGTGATTTAGGTCGCGGTACGGTAACGATGCAGATCACGAAAATGCGCCATAATATCGAGGGCGTAGAGGATAGGAGGATGAGTCATAGAGGTATTTTTCAGATGATACATGTCGAAATACGGCTCACCCTCTGTGGAGTGGCCCTACATCAAAATATAAAAAGGATACGAACATGAAAAATGCTCTAAGCGCTGTAGCACTAGGTACTCTTGTTGCACTGGGTTCTTTTGGTGCGAATGCTGCCATCGAAGAAGGACAACTGACAATTTGGATCAACGGTGACAAAGGCTACAACGGCCTTGCGGAAGTTGGTAAGAAATTTGAAGCGGAAACGGGCATTAAAGTGACCGTCGCACACCCAGACGGCCTGCAGGATAAGTTCCCACAAACGGCAGCGACTGGCGATGGTCCTGATATCGTATTTTGGGCGCACGACCGTTTTGGCGGTTATGCAGAAGCGGGTCTTCTGGTTGAAATCAAACCTTCGCAAAAAATCAAAGAAGGCATCGTTGATTTCGCATGGGATGCAGTGAAATACGACGGCAAACTGATTGGTTACCCAGTGGCGGTTGAAGCATTGTCGCTTATCTACAACAAAGATTTGGTGCCAAACCCACCTAAGAGCTGGGAAGAAGTCGAAGCGCTGGACGCGAAACTGAAAAAACAAGGCAAATCAGCCATCATGTGGAACCTAAAAGAACCGTACTTCACTTGGCCGCTGATGGCTGCTGATGGCGGTTACGCGTTCAAGTACACCTCTGAAGGTTACGATGTGAAAGACGCAGGCATCGCAAAAGATGGCGTGAAAGATGCGATGAAGTTCGTCAAATCACTGGTTGAGAAAGGCGTTATCTCTGCGGATATGGATTACTCAGTGTCTGAATCTGCGTTTAACCAAGGTAAAACAGCCATGACCATCAACGGTCCTTGGTCTTGGGGTAACGTTGAGAAATCGGGCATCAACTACGGTGTCACCACTTTGCCGAAATTCAACGGCCAGTCCTCTAAACCGTTCGTTGGCGTTCTGACCGCTGGTATCTCAACTGCATCGCCAAACAAAGACCTAGCGGTTGAGTTTATCGAAAACTACCTGCTAACCAACGATGGTCTACGTATGGTGAACAACGATAAACCACTAGGTGCGGTTGCGCTGAACTCTTTCCAACGTGAACTGGATGCAGATGCTCGTATCGCTGCGACCATGGACAACGCAATGAACGGCGAAATCATGCCAAACATCCCTCAGATGAGTGCATTCTGGGGCGCGGCGAAGAACTCTATCGTCAACGTCGTTGATGGTCGTCAAACTGTGGATGCAGCACTGGCTGACGCAGAAAAACAAATGACTAAATAAATGCTCTTTTGAGGAGGGGGTAACTCCTCCTCACTTTTCTCTCTTTTATGTTTTTATATCGCTAGCAGGTTTCCTATGCAGTCAGTTCAAGGTACAGATGCTATGACAGCTCCAGCAACCAGTGTGCCGGGCAGTAAAAAAGTGCTTATCAAGTGGGCACTTCTTGGCACCATCGGCATTCTTAACGGATACGCAACAATTCTGATGTATTCCCGAGGTGAGGTTGCGTTCGCAATACTCACTATCATTCTTACTGCGTTAGCATTGTATATTTTTGGTAGTAAAAAGACGTACGCACACCGCTACATTTATCCAGGTATCGCCGGAATGATTTTGTTCATTCTTTTCCCGTTGGCGTATACCGTCGGTCTCGCGTTTACCAACTACAGTGCTAAAAATCAACTCTCTTTGGACCGCGCGCAAACCGTTTTACTCGATCGCACCTTCCAAAGCGGTGAAAGTTATCCATTCACCCTATACAAAACCGATGCAGGTTATCGCATTGTGATTAAAGATGGTGACGTGTCACTTTCAACGGACGATTTCGCGATGGGCGCTGCGCCTTCTGAACTGAGTCTGACGCCAGTGGAAAGGACGATTGGCGAAGTTGAGCCGATCAAAACCATCGTGAGTAATCGTAGCGCACTGAACAGTATTGAACTACATCTCCCTGGCGGTGAAGAGATCCGCATGAGTGGTCTGCGCAAGTTTGCTGGGGTTGTGCCGCTGTACACCATGCAAGCCGATGGTGAGACACTGAAAAACAACCAAACGGGCGAGCTGCTTAAACCGAATATGGATGTTGGTTTCTACCAAGCGATCAACGAGCAAGGCGAGTTTGTTGGCAGTACCGTTTCTCCGGGCTTTGTAGTGCAAATCGGCACCGATAACTTTGAGCGTGTATGGAAAGACGATGGCATTAAAGAACCTTTCATCAGCATCTTTATCTGGACCGTGGTTTTCTCAATTCTGACCGTCGTTCTGACTCTGATGATTGGCCTAGTCTTGGCTAGCGTGGTGCAGTGGGAAGAGCTGAAAGGTCGTGCAATTTATCGCGTTCTGCTCATTCTGCCTTACGCTGTACCTGCGTTTATCTCCATCTTGATCTTTAAAGGTTTGTTTAACCAAAGCTTTGGTGAGATCAACATGGTACTGAACGCGCTGTTCGGTATCAGCCCAAGTTGGTTCTCAGATCCGATCATGGCGAAAAGCATGGTGTTAATCGTCAACACTTGGCTTGGCTTCCCTTACATGATGATCCTGTGTATGGGCCTACTTAAAGCGATTCCTGAAGATCTCTACGAAGCGTCTGCGATTGACGGGGCGAACTTTGTGCATAACTTCACTCGCGTAACATTGCCACTGATGATCAAACCGTTAACGCCACTGCTGATTGCCAGCTTCGCGTTTAACTTCAACAACTTTGTGATGATTCAGCTATTGACCTCTGGTGGCCCGAACATGATCGGTACTTCAGAACCTGCAGGTTACACTGACCTCTTGGTTAGCTACACCTACCGCATCGCGTTTGAAGGCGGCGGCGGTCAAGACTTCGGTTTGGCGAGTGCCATCGCAACGTTGATTTTCTTACTGGTTGGCGCATTAGCACTGCTTAACTTGCGTTTCACTAAGCTATCTCAGAACTAAGGAGCAGTAAAAATGGCAATGGTACAAGGTAACTCTCTTAAATACCGTGTCTGGGCGACGCATATTGCTCTGTGGGTTTTCCTCTCAATGATTATCTTCCCACTGTTGATGATCGTCGCGATCTCATTCCGTGAGGGTAACTTTGCAACAGGCAGCTTGATCCCAGATAACCCATCACTGGAGCACTGGAAATTGGCACTCGGCTTTGCCGTGACCAACGCGGATGGTAGTGTTACGCCTCCGCCATTCCCAGTACTTACTTGGCTATGGAACTCGGTGAAAGTAGCAGGCATCACATCGGTGCTGATTGTGACCCTCTCTACCACATCGGCTTATGCGTTTGCGCGTCTGCGCTTTAAAGGTAAAGACACCATCCTAAAAGCGATGATGATTTTCCAAATGTTCCCAGCGGTGTTGGCTCTGGTAGCACTTTATGCTCTGTTCGACAAACTAGGTCAGTACATTCCTTTCCTTGGTCTGAATACGCACGGCGGTTTGATATTCTCTTACTTAGGCGGGATTGCGTTGCATGTTTGGACGATCAAAGGATACTTTGAAACCATTGATAACTCGCTGGAAGAAGCGGCGGCGTTAGATGGTGCGACACCTTGGCAAGCATTCCGTTTGGTGCTTCTGCCGTTGTCTGTGCCAATCCTTGCGGTGGTGTTTATTCTGTCGTTTATCGGTGTAGTAGGTGAAGTTCCTGTGGCATCATTACTGCTTTCTGATGTAAACTCGTACACATTAGCGGTTGGAATGCAGCAGTACTTATACCCACAGAACTACTTATGGGGCGACTTTGCCGCTGCTGCTGTGTTGTCTGCACTGCCAATCACGATCGTTTTCTTACTCGCACAGCGCTGGCTGGTTGGTGGTTTAACTGCCGGTGGTGTGAAAGGTTAATCGCTAAGGCATTAACTGGAAAGTATAAGAATAAGAGCGACCGTAACAGGTCGCTCATTTATTTGTTCTTTGTCTACACTCTTGGTTTGGCCGCCGATCAGTAGCAAAGGCATTTCTGGCGTTACGCATAGCTGGCTGTTAGCTTTGTTCCTTACGCTTAAAAACTAACAGTTTTTGTAACCGGATGCCTGAGTCTAGACTCAGGCTTTTTTATATCTGTAAATTATGTTTCAGACGTGAGAAGACTACCCATTTAGCGAGACTTCGCCCAGATACATGCGTACCTGATGCGTATCAGTTCACAAAAATAACCGCTAGCCTGAAAGGAAGGGAAAAGAAGGGCTAAAACTCTCGGCTGGAAGGGGCGCAGCCTAAGTATTGCAGCAAGGTATAAAGGCTTTCTTGTTGCAGAGCGACTTTGCGAAACAGATCGGCAAACGTAGAGTCGCCGCCAAAGCAAGTGCGAATGTAGTGGTTGATCTCATCATTGTTATAACCTTCCACATACATGGTTCGAACCCACTGGTATTCGACGGATTTTAGATTGGAAAGGGTAGTTTCACTCAGTGTCGTTTCCTGAAGTTTCAATTGATGAGCCTGTGCTGGTCGTTGGAATATTGCGATTAGAGCAAAGATGAATGAAGAATTGATGACAGATTGGTTTCAGGATGATGTAACAAGAGCAGTGTACTCGTAGTAGTTGGGAGCAGGCTCTGCACGACAGAGGCGCGCAGAGCTTACGGAATACGTTATTTGAGATATTTAACGTGTGCTTCCATCTCTTCACCGATCTCTTTGCGCATGTTCATCAACCTAATCGCAGATTGTTCCAGCGCTTTGTCTTCATCGGTTTCTGGCACCCACTTTTGAATAGGCGTCGGTACCCCTTCTTCGTCGACGGCAACCATGATCACAATACAGTGAGTGGTTAAGCGATTTTTCAGATCTTTAGGATCGCTGGCTTGCACGTCGATGGCAATGTGCATTGACGTTGTGCCGGTGTAGATCACTTTTGCGCTGACTTCGACCAGATTGCCGACGTGGATCGGGGCCACAAAACGAATTCCCCCGGCGTAGGCTGTAATGCAATACTTACCACTCCAAGCGGCAGAACAGGCGTAAGCGGCCAAATCGATCCATTTCATGACGGCGCCGCCGTGGACTTTGCCACCGAAGTTGACGTCGCCCGGTTCAGCGAGAAAACGAAGAGTAATATTGCGTTGACCACGACTCATAGAGCAATCCTTTGTTGGCAAAATACCAGACACTAGATAACAAAGATGTTACTTATTGGCAATCAGTTTAACTTGTGTGGCGCAAAAGAGTGATTTTTGGGCTAAGAGATACTGGCAGTGGAGACTTCTGCCGACCCGGGGATACTTTTTTTACGCCGTTTCATCTGCGACAGAATGACGCCGCTGACCACCATCACCCCCCCCGTGAAATGGTAGATATAGATCTGTTCATCCAACAAGGTGGTCGCCAATGTGACGGAAACCACCGGAAGCAGATTCATAAACATCGCACTAGAGTCAGCTCCGATGGTGTCGATGGCTTTGACCCACATCCAAGGTGCGAGAATCGACGCTGCAACGCCAGCGTACAAAATCAGCGGGAACGCAGCGGGTGACGGTTGCAACTGTTCACTGGTCAGCCAAAGCGGCGTGAGCATGGCCACGGCAAACAGGCCTTGCATGTAAATCAGTGTCCAGTTGGACATCGGCATTTTCCAGCGCTTGAGCAGCACGCAATAGGCAGCGTAGACGATAGCGGCAAGTACCATCAAACCATCTCCCGGTGTGATCGGTTGGTGGAAAAAGTAGCTTGGGTCGCCTTCGCCGAGCATCAGCGCTAAGCCTGCCAGCGAGACGACTCCGCCAACCAGACTCAGTGGTGAAATCTTTTTGCCAAGCAAGGGCAAACTCAAAAATACGCTCAGCAGCGGCACCAGCGAGGTAATGAGGGACATATTCGATGCCGATGTGGTGAGCCCGGCGTAGTAACCGAGCGACTGATTGAGCACCATCCCTAACATTGCCAGAAACGTCAGTTTAGTGAGGTGAGGCTTGATGGTCGCCCACTGGCGAATGACTCCCGGCAGACAAAATGGCGTTAAAATCACCATCGCCACAAACCAGCGGTAGAAGCTCATCGCACTGGGTTCGATGGTGGAAGCAGCGAGTTTATTGACAATCGAATTGCCACCCCAGATGAATACTGTGAATAACGGAAGAAGATACACCATGAGATCCTGCTCGCACTATGTAAGTTGAAATAGAGTTTGGCAGGTCTGTATAATTATATGTATCTCCAATCAGACATTGCGCGTGACAGGAAGACAAGTTTGAAAAAAAAGACGCGAAACCTTCATCCTTCTTTATCGATAGAGCGGGCACCATCCGACGTATTCATGAATTTTGAGGCGTTTCTGTCCAATACCGAGACGCGTGCGCACAGTCATCCGTGGGGGCAAGTGCAACTGATCAGTGGCGGCATTCTGGAAATGGAAGCGCAAGGTACCCGTTTTCTTGCGCCGCCGCATTTGGCTATTTGGGTGCCTCCGGCCGTGACACACAAGAGTTACAATCGCCGCCCGCTTGAATACTGCTCAATGAATATCTCCAGCAGTTTGACTGAGCAATTTCCCGCCAAAACCAGTTTGATCAAGATTACGCCCATTGTGTCGGCGATCATTGAAGATTTTCGCGCTCGTGATATCAGTGTGGCGCAAAGTGATGCCGACAAACGTTTAGTGCAGGTATTGCTCGATCAGCTTGCGACGCAAAAAACCGAACACCACTTTTTGCCCTCGTCGAACAATAAATATCTGGCGCCTGTGCTGGCGCACGTGGAGGAAAATCCGACCGACAACACGCCGCTTTCTGCTTGGGCAGAGCGCGTACACACCACAGAGCGCACACTCGCGCGGCATTGTCAGAGTGAATTAGGGATGAGTTTTACCGAGTGGCGGCTGCGTGTGCGTTACCTCTACTCGATGGAACTGTTGCGCAAAGGGCAAACGGTAAAAGAGGTGGCGCTGACACTGGGTTACAATCAGGCGAGCCCATTCATTTCGATGTTTAAAAAATACTCCGGGCTAACCCCGGAGCAGTATAAAAGCCGTTTGCTGTAACCAAGCGGAGTTTGAATCTAAAGCGTGCTGATCACGTAATCCAAACCGCCGACAATCGCTGCCACTTGTGCGTCGTTGCACTCTTGGGCGGTGACTTTAGGGCTGTCAGGATAGACTTCCGTGGTGGTGCCAAAACGGCATTGCGTGATGCCGCCGCAAAGCCCCAGTTTCGCCATTGGGTAGTTGATCACGCCATGTTGCACCACGCTAGAGCCAATGATCTCGCCATTTTCATCCGCTGGCGCAATGTGCGTCACTTTCGCCACGCAAGCAATGACCGCTGCTTGAAATTCTGGCTGCGGATTTTCGCTGTCGCCGACGGTGTAAAAACCATCCGGAATGTTGCCGGGTTCAAATTCTTGGCCATCACGTGCTGCTAGCGCTGGGCGAAATTCGCTTTCGTCGCTGTCGGTTGTTTCATGCAGATCGAAATGCACCAGCACGTCGCTTAACTGTGCGACCAAACTGAGCAAATGAGCGGATTCTTCCGCTGGGCTGTTTGGATAGAAAGAGCGATTCGGATCGAGTGCGTTGGGGTTCCAACGGTTGATCACTTCATAGCCCCAAGGGCTGACACAAGGTGCACACACCAGATTGAAGTGAGATTCATAGCGTTTGCCCTCGGTTGCCATAAACTGCAAAGCGCCATGCACACCGCTTGTCTCATAGCCGTGTACACCCCCGGTAATCAGTACCGTTGGCTTTGTTTTGTCCCAACGTTTGCTCTTGAGGCAAAACAGCGGATAACGCGCGGGATCGTAAGAGAGCGCGCCATATTGCGCGATGTCAAACTGCTCGGCCAAGGCTTGAATCTTTGGCACCACTTCACTTTGGTATTCACGTTGAATGTGAGTTTGAGCTCGCCAAGCCAGGCGCTCCTCTTCTCCCCATTTTTGTCCCGGTGTTCCGATTGGGTAAGTTTGTCTTGTTTGCATGGCATTCCCTTTAGGCGTACCTGTGGATGAAGAGCCAAGGGTAGATCGACTCTAAGCTGAAAACAACCGCGTCGAAGATGTTGCATAGCGCGCAGAATAATCGCTTTGCAAGAGTCGAGGCCGCTGTTACATTTTGAAATACAGTAATTTATACAACGAGACAATAAAATGGCAGGGGCGAGTTTATTAACCTTATTGGATGACATTGCATCCGTGTTGGATGATGTGGCCGTCATGTCTAAAGTGGCAGCGAAGAAGACCGCAGGTGTGCTAGGGGATGATTTGGCTCTCAATGCCCAGCAAGTGTCGGGGGTGAGCGCAGAGCGGGAAATTCCCGTTGTCTGGGCGGTTGCCAAGGGCTCGTTTAGAAACAAATGTATCCTAGTGCCCGCAGCGCTACTGATCAGCGCTTTCGTCCCTTGGTTAATCATGCCGCTGCTTCTGCTCGGTGGCCTGTTTCTCTGCTTTGAAGGCGCGGAGAAAATCCTTGAAAAGTGGCATCACGCCGAACCATCGGAAGATAAGGAGAGCGGAACTGAGCAAGCGATTACCGACATTGCAGCTTATGAAAAACAGAAAATTGCAGGGGCGGTACGAACCGATTTTATCCTCTCGGCGGAAATTATCGTGATAGCACTGGGGACAGTGCAAGGCCAAACTACCACCGCGCAAATATTAGTGGTGAGTTTGATCGCTTTTGTCATGACCATCGGTGTCTATGGCCTTGTTGCAGCGATTGTCAAACTCGATGATCTTGGCTTTTATCTCGAACGCCGCTCGCACGGCAAGGGAATTGGTAATACGCTGGGTCAGGGCTTGATTCGCTTTGCACCTAAGCTGATGAAAGGGTTAACAATAGTGGGAACTGCCGCCATGTTCCTCGTCGGTGGAGGCATCGTGGTGCACAACGTTCCGGCTATTCATCACTTGATTGAACCCGTGTTAATGAATTTCTCGGCATACACCTTGGCCAATGCGCTGCTCCCGGTGCTACTTAACGGTATGATTGGGGTGCTCGCGGGGCTACTCGTGGTGGCGATTGTCACTTGTGTACAAAAGGCTCGCGCTAAGTTCGCTTGATAATCAGCCAGTTTGTTATCCAGCGGGTTAAATATCGGACACCAAACAGACTCGATTGCGGCCTTTGCGTTTTGCCAGATATAAGGCCGCATCAGCTCGATTGAGCAAACTATCCCACTCGTCGTGTTGCAGCAGTTGCGCGACGCCAAAACTGGCGGTGCAAGGCTCTTGCTGTTTTGGGGAGAACTGTGTTTCGGACATGATTTGTCTTAGCTTCTCCGCGACCACTAATGCGCTGTCTAAATTTGTATCCGGCAGTAGAATCAAAAACTCTTCGCCACCGATACGAAATGACAAATCCTGCCCGCGCAAATGTGTGTTGAGCAGTTGTCCGATCCCAGCCAAAGTGACATCCCCGACTTGGTGGCCATATTTGTCATTGACTTGTTTGAAGTAGTCTATATCCAGCAAAATGATCGATAGCTCAGAATGGGTCCTTTCTACTCGCGAAAGCTCTCGGGGAAGCATATCTTCCATCGCTCGTCGATTGTAGAGGTTGGTGAGAGGATCAAGCAGCGAGGTATTATAGATGTTGGTGACCAAGCGTGCGTTGACCATCAGAGGGAAGGTAAAACCAAGCGTTAAAATCATCGCAATTGAGAGCAGAAAAGTGATTTGGTGAATATCACTCGCGAGCATAAAGTCATCTATTTCTGCACTTTGATAGGTGAACACGGCGCGAAATAGCATCCACAGTGACATCAGCGAAAAGGCGGCTGAAAGTAGTCGCACCGCGATGGGGTGGTCTTTCGCTTCCCCGCGAGCGACAACGTAGGCGCTGAGCGCGCAACAAAGAGAAATGTACACACTCAACACAATGATTCTCGCGTTGGTCGACATTTGGAATTCAGAGTAAAAAATCAGATACAGCACCAGCACAGGAAAGCCTGCCAACGCGATGGTGGTGCTGTTGGATGAGGCTTGGCGGAACTGACTGAGTCCGGTGACGACTAAGGCATATCCCAAACCTATGGCACTATTGGCGAGAATTTTTGATAGCCAGAAAGTGGTTGAATTGCCCAAACTGAGCGCCATAAAGCCAAATGCAATCAAAAAGATAGCGAAGACGAGCGTTTGTAACCCGCGAATATGAGTCGTTTGAATCGCTTTTAGCATAAGCATGCCAATACCGTAGGCGGTTGAGACCAATACGGAAACAATGGACAAAGTTCTTATATCTAAATCTAGATGCATATCGCGCCGTCAATCATGGTTGTACGTTGCTAGAGACGGTTGGGTTGCCGCTCTGAGTATCATTTATAAGCGTAGATGATGAAATGTGAAAGGAATAAAAAAGCCGCTAAAATCAGCAGCCTTATTGCGATTTTCGCTATAAACCGATTATTGTACGGTCCATTCTATCTGTTCATTAGCACGGATAGGCACTACCTCGTCACCGCCAAATGGCATGGAAGCTGGTACGGACCACGCTTGTTTGGTGAGGGTAACGGTGTCTGCATTGCGTGGTAACGCGTAGAAATCGGCGCCGTTGTGACTCGCGAACGCTTCTAGGTTCTCCAGTTTTCCCTCTTGTTCAAACACTTCAGCATAGAGCTCAAGTGCAGCGTGCGCAGTGTAAGAGCCGGCGCAGCCACACGCGGACTCTTTCGCCCCTTTAGCGTGCGGAGCCGAATCGGTCCCTAGGAAAAACTTTTTGCTGCCGCTGGTGGCCGCTTTGCGTAGCGCTAACTGGTGAGTGTTGCGTTTTAGTACTGGCAAGCAGTAAAAATGCGGTTTGATGCCACCAACCAGCATGTGATTGCGGTTGTAAAGCAAGTGATGAGCGGTAATGGTTGCCGCCACGTTGTCACCCGCTTGGTTGACAAAGTCGACCGCGTCTGAGGTGGTGATGTGCTCTAAAATGATTTTTAGACCCGGGAAGTCCTTCACAATCGGTGCTAAAACCGTTTCAAGGAAAGTCTTTTCGCGGTCGAAAATGTCGACATCGTGATGAGTCACTTCGCCGTGTACCAGCAGCAGCATACCGGCGTCTTGCATCGCTTGCAGCGTTGGGTAAATCTTCTTTACGTCGGTCACACCAGAGTCGGAGTTTGTCGTTGCGCCAGCCGGGTAGAGTTTCGCCGCGACGACGATACCACTTGCCTTCGCGCTGTGAATTTCTTCAGCGGTGGTGTTGTCGGTGAGATAAAGCGTCATCAGTGGTTCAAACTGGCCCGCGGGTTGGTGCGCCATAATACGCTCGCGGTAAGCGTGCGCCATTTCGGTGGTGGTAACAGGAGGAACGGTATTGGGCATCACCAGCGCGCGACCGTTATAGCGGCTAATATCGCGAACGGTATCGGCTAAAACCTCGCCATCGCGTAGGTGAACGTGCCAGTCGTCAGGACGAGTAATCTTAAGTGTTGTCATTGTTGCTCCCACCAAAAGTTGTGATCCGAAAGGAGCCTAAACAGTTTGCGCAAACGCTACCGTTTAGGCGACGGGATGATATAGGAAAGCGTCTGTCATTTCACTCGCTTTTTTATTGCGGTTACAGTTCGCTATTCTGCAAATTAAAAACGTTTTAACATGGATATCAATTGGTTATCATGTGACCCACGCAAAATAACAAGGAAGCGATGCCCATGTCACAAGCTATTCTTAAACAAATTAACGTGTTTCCGGTGAAATCGGTCGGTGGACTGTCCCTCTCCAGTGCTTGGGTCGAGAAGCAGGGGTTGAGTTTTGACCGCCGCTTTATGCTGGCAACCGCCGATGGCGGCATGGTGACGGCGCGCAAGTATCCTCAATTGGTGACCATTTCTTCCGCGCTTGTGGCTGACGGTGTAGTGTTTAGCTCTGTTGGCAAACCACCACTGACGATTCGCTACCGCGATTTTAAAATGCAAGAAGCGCCCGCGCAGGTGTGGAAAGATCAGTTTATTGCCTATACCACCACCGATGAAGCGGATGACTGGTTTAGTGACGTGTTGCAGCAGCGTGTTGAGCTGTTGTTTTGTGGTGAACAGTCGAACCGAGTGCGTGAAAAAGTAGGGCACAACGTCAGTTTTGCCGATGGTTATCCCTTGCTTGTGATCAGTGAAGCATCTTTGGCGGAACTGAATCGTCGCAGCCCTGAGCATCATCTGATGGATCAATTTCGCACCAATTTAGTGGTGAGCAATACCGATGCGTTTGCCGAAGATGGCTGGAAACGGATTCGTATTGGCGAGGTGGAATTTGAGGCCGTCAAGCCGTGTGAGCGCTGTGTACTGACCACAGTGGATGTAGAAAAAGGTCAGTTTCGCCAGAGTAAAGAGCCGTTGAAAACCTTGCTGCAATTTAGAGCCAATGAACATGGCGGCGTGTTTTTTGGCCAGAACCTAGTGGCGCGCAATGAAGGGATGATCCGCGCGGGCGATCGCGTAGAAGTGATCGAAAGTAAAGAGAAAGAGTTCTACCCGGACAACTCGCCAGTGCGCATTGAACTGACTTGTGTTGAGAAAGAGACCATAGCGCGTGATTTTATCACTTTTTGGTTGGAGCCAAAGTCGGGGCAATTGCCTATCTACCAGCCCGGCCAGCACCTGCCGATTGAAGTTGAAATTGATGGAGTCCGGATTGCGCGCCGCTATACGCTCTCGTCGAGCCCATCTCGACCTGGGCGCTACGCTATTTCGGTCAAACGTATTCAAGGTGGGCGCGTATCGAACTGGTTGGCAGAGCATCTTTCCGTCGGTGATGTGCTCAGTGCGCAAACGCCCGATGGTCAGTTTCAACTCACCGATAAACACAGCCCGTTACTTTTGCTCTCTGCCGGAAGCGGTGTGACTCCGATGCTCTCCATGCTGCGCTATCTGGCTGATCATCAAGCGATGGACGATGTGGTGTTTTACCATCAGTGCCGCAGTGTTGAAGACATTCCGTGCCGTGACGAGTTAGAGCAGTTGAAAGCGCAGCATCCGGGCCTGAGTGTGAAAATCGCCTTAACTCAAGCGCCAGTGGATTGGTTCGGGCTCAAAGGACGGCTGAGCTTATCGCACATCAAACAGATCCCAGCGGTTGAGACGCGTCAGGTGTTTGTTTGCGGGCCAGATGGCTTTATGCAAAAAGCTAAGAGTCTATTGCTGAAAAAAGGCTTGCCTGAAAACCATTACCATCAAGAAGCTTTTGGGGTTTCTGCTGCAACCAATAAACCGCTGCAAAACGTGACCATCCGCTTCGGTGAGCACGAATTTGACGGCAACAACCAGCAGCCTTTGCTTGATCAAGTGGAAAATGCAGGATTGGAGATGAGCTACAGTTGCCGCGCCGGATTTTGTGGCGCATGCAAAGTGACGGTCACCGCAGGGCGCGTTCATCAGCCGGACGTGCCTGCGCTGTCGGAGGAAGAGAAACGTGACGGTAAAGCGCTCGCGTGTTGCTGCGTACCAGAGTCGGATGTGACTTTCCATCTCGGCTAACGTCGCGCAACTTTTCTCATCCGCAGTAAACAAAAAGCCAGTTGCGCTGTGCAACTGGCTTTTTACATCGTGTCATGTCAGAAATCCATTCAGTCGTAGATGGTCGGAATAGGCTGACGTTTATGTTGGGTGGCTTTGTAGATAGCAATCAGTCGGTCAGATACTGCTTGGCTGACGGGTTTGTCTTCTAGGAAATCGTCAATCTGCTCGTACGTCAGGTTCAATGCATCTTCGTCGGCCTTCTGTGGTGCGAGTTCTTCCAAATCCGCTGTTGGCGTCTTTTTCACCAGCAATTCTGGCGCGCCCAAGGTTGCGGCTAGTTGTCGCACCTGACGTTTACTTAAGCCAAATAGGGGAGCCATATCGCAAGCACCATCACCAAATTTGGTATAAAACCCGGTGATGTTCTCTGCCGAATGGTCAGTCCCCAAAACCAAACCGCCAACGTAACCGGCGATTTCGTATTGCGCCACCATGCGAGCACGCGCTTTGACGTTACCTTTAACAAAGTCCACTTTGGCCGCATCGCTCGGAATCAAGCCTGTTCCCTCTAGCGCTCGGTGTGACGCGGCGTGTAAGCCGTCAACGCCCTGTTTGATGTTGACGGAAACGGAATGGGTTGGCTGGATAAAAGAGAGCGCCAACTGCGCTTCGTCTTCGTCTTTCTGCTCACCATAAGGAAGGCGTACGGCGATAAATTGGTAGGCGTTAGTGCCGCTCTCTGCATTTAACTGGTTGACCGCTTGCTGCGCCAAACGGCCACAAGTCGTAGAATCGACGCCGCCACTGATACCGAGAACCAGTGCTTTGCACCCGGATTCAAGCAGTTTTCGTTTGATGAAAGAAACGCGACGTTCAATTTCAAAATGCGGGTCAATTGTTGGGAGAACACGCATTTCATCGCGGATGAGTTGTTCCATTTCGGTTTCCTTTTCCTGCAAGCTTAAGTCATCCAAAGTACGTCTGAACGTATAAATCCGGATGAGTAATACAAAATAATCAAGACTGGTAGTATCATACCCGATTCGTTTGAAGAGAAAACTCCAAAGCCCGGGTAAATACCATTTATGCTGAAAATCGCTGTATTTGGGAGTGCGTTTAATCCCCCCAGTTTGGGTCACAAAAGTGTGATCGAATCTCTGTCCCATTTTGACTTAGTCCTGTTGGAACCAGCGATTGCCCACGCGTGGGGCAAAACCATGCTCGATTACCCAACTCGGTGCGAGCTGCTCGACGCATTTATTGCGGATCTGTCGCTCTCGAATATTCAGCGTTCCTCATTTGAGCAAGAGTTATACCAGCCAGGTCAAAGCGTCACGACTTTTGCCCTATTAGAAAGAATTCAAGAAAAGTATCCTGATGCCGATATTACCTTTGTGATCGGACCAGATAACTTTTTTAAGTTTGCTGACTTCCATAAAGCGCAAGAAATACTCAAGCGCTGGTCAGTAATGGCTTGCCCTGAGAAGCTAAAAATAAGAAGTACCGATATTCGTCGGGCGGCTGAAAATGGTGAGAGTTTACATACGCTAACGACTGCATCGGTCACAAAATTATTGATTGAAAAGTGTCTGTATAAGACAATGCCCGCTTCTGAGTAGAGGTCTGATGAGTATGTTGAAGAATCTGATCATCGCGAGTTTTTATCTGCTGCTGTCTCAGCACGCTTACGCTTCATGCGTTCTTCCCGAGGAGCGTTCGGTGATGCTGGAAGATGAGATGTATCAGGCATGTCAATCCATCGATGCGCAAGAAAGCGATGCAGTGATTCTGCATTTGGATGATCAACAGACCACACAACAAAAAGATTATTGGGATGAATGGGCGCTTAAGTCTGAAGATAGCCCTGTAATCAGTCAAAATTTAGCAAGCAACCATTTTGGCATTGGTTTCTGGTTACCTGATGAGTACCAGAAAGAGGCGCAAAGTATGACGACAGAAGAGTGGTTACGCAGTCATGGTGTGCTTTTTAGTATTGGTTTTGGTGACAAAAAAGCAGGCCACCCTCGCATGCGCTTTGATTACCGTTGGCACGATACATCCGAAGGGGATGTGATGATGCAAATCGAACTGCCTTTTTAAACCGTGCGCTCTTCTTTTCGTACTTTTTGACTGACCGCCGCGATTTCGCGGCGGTGTCGTTTTCAAAAGCCCCCAGTTTCTCGCTTAGAGAATACGCCCAGCGATGGCTTCACAAGCTTGATCGCACTGCGGTAGATTTCCCGCAAACAATGCATCGACAATCGCATCTTTACTCACACCGGATTGCTGGCGTTTGATCGCTTCACGCACCAATAAAGCTAGATACACCTCACTTGGCAGGGCTTTGCTCTCTTTTTCCCAATGATTTATCGCCTCGTTGAGCGGGTTGGGTAAAGAAGATGGATCAAGTTCGGTGATCTCACGTTTAAGTACGGCGAGCAATTCGTTATGGGCAGCGGAGTGCGCAGGTGTCACGGCAAGTTTGTCGCACAGTGCACTCATCAAGGGGGTGAGTGTCACGTAGCCTGAACTGCTTGGAAACGTTTCTTTGAGCCTAAGAGAAAGATCGCACCGCTCTAGCTGTGTATGCGGCAGAACCGTCAGAGCGGTTAAACAGTTTTGTGGGATCCAAAATCCTTGCTCGGGTTTGACCGCGAACTCTTGCTTACCGAGTTTCACCAGTGCAAGGCCAGCGCGCACAATCACTAGTTGGTGTTTCAAAGTGCGCTTTCTCGCCGTGGCGAATAGGTGGCGGTGGTGCTCGCTTTTAAACTCGATCGCGTAGTTCATCTTAGGTACCTCAAATCTTGGGGCGCCAAGATTACCGTCTCTGAAGGCAAAAGCCAACTTTTGCCCTAGATATTGGCCGTTTTCGGCGGTGTCTGAGGAACCCTAAACACAACAAATTGTCATATTTGTGATTTGACTGGTATGACCTTCCTCAAACTATGGCTAAGGTAGCTGCGTGCGCGAATAACAATGCGTAGAATGTGCCAGCTTTTTTAAAACACGAAAAGAATAATGACTGACCATATCGATCCTTATGCAGAGATTCGTCCTTACAATGACGAAGAGATCCCTGCGGCAATAGAGCGCCTGATCCAAGACGATGAATTTATCAGTGCGATATTGCAACATCGTTTTCCACAGCGTAGTCCTTGGTTCAAAGGACTAGTAAAACCGTTTCTGCGTCTCTATCTGAAGCGCAAGTGGCGTACGCTGGATTCTGTTGAAGCCATCCAGTTAGTGGTGAAACGCTATCTAGAAGATACTTTAGAGAGCACCACCGACGGGGTGACCTACAGCGGGCTCGATAAGCTTGACCGCAACAGTGCCTATCTGTTTGTCTCCAACCATCGTGATATTGCGATGGACCCGGCTTTGGTCAACTATGGGCTATTTACCAACGGACACAAAACGGTACGTATCGCGATAGGTGATAACCTACTGAAAAAGCCGTGTGCCACGGAGCTGATGAAACTCAACAAGAGCTTTATCGTAAAACGTTCGGTCAAAGCGCCACGTGAAATGATGAAAGTGCTAGGCCAGCTCTCCTCCTATATCAAGTTTTCTCTTGATAGCGGTAACTCGATTTGGATCGCGCAGAAAGAGGGCCGAGCAAAAGATGGCAATGATTTTACCGATCCCGCTATCTTAAAGATGTTTCATGTCGAAGGCCGTAAGCAAAAAATCGCTTTTGCTGACTACATGAGCGCGCTAAAAATTGTTCCTGTTTCCATCTCATACGAGAACGATCCGTGCGACATCGCTAAGGCGAAAGAGTTGTACGAGAAAGCGACGCACGGCCGTTATGAGAAAGGTGAGTTTGAGGATATTGAAAGCATCATACAGGGAATTGTCGGCTACAAAGGCCGAGTGCATGTCGCTTTTGGTGATGTGATCCAAGGTGCTTTTGAAACGCCAGAAGCATTAGCGCAAGAGATTGACCGTCAAATTCATGCCAACTACCACGTCTATCCGATCAACCGTCTGGCCGCTGGCCAAGAAAGTGCGCAGATTGTGCAAGCAGTGCGTCGTCAGCTAAGCGAAAAATTGCACCAACTCCCAGAGGGCGCCAGAGACTATTTGGTGGCGAGCTACGCTAACCCGGTCAACAATCAGTTACAACCGGATTGCAAATAACCGTTTAATACAAAAGTCGGCCAAATGGTCGGCTTTTGTTTTTTTACTTTCTCATCAACGTCATTATTTGTTTTAGCGCGCCACTGCATGTGTTAGCGAGCCACTGCGCCACCAAGGTTGAGCTCTTGTGGCCATTTGGATATGCGGTTACCCCCGAGGAAAATGTTGCCTTTAACGGTCATTTTATTGGGAAATTCGCTCAAGGCCGATCCGCCGATATACAGATTCCCCTCTACCACGATCCCTTCTGGCAAGCTCGTTAATGGCGTGCGAATCACGCTGAGATCGCCCTTAACGACCAAGCCGTTGGGCAGCTTTTCCAGCGGCGTATCGGTCAAATTAAGGTAACCGCCAAGTTTCACCCCTGCTGGCCAGTTTTTGATTTGGCTGCCGAGTAAGTTGGCATAGCCTTTTATTGAAGTACCGGCATAGACGGTTGTGAGCGTGCTGTTTCGCGCATCCAAGCTGCCCTGAATATCGAGATCTCGTGGTAGTGCTTTAATCGCTGTTTTGCCGATATTGAGATTGCCTTTGACTTTCAATCCGTCTGGCAGCGAGGTGTAGGGTTTGTTTCGCAGATCTAAATTCCCGTAGTTATCCAGATGATTGAGGATCTGATAGTGATCGAGGGCTTGCGCTTGAAGAGACAAGGGCAAGAGCAATAAACAAGAGAGCAGAACAGACCGGGTCACGACAACATCCTCGTTTGAGATAAGTAGCGAGGCATAAGTGTACTCTACTCAGGCGAAAAAGGTGAAGGTTGCGGCAAGGCGTTTAGAATGTATTGACCAGGCTGCTCTTTATTACGTCAGGAAATAACTTGGTTTAATAAATAGCCAGATATAAAAACGAGCCTCATAGAGACTCGTTTGCATATAATTTAAACAAATTAGCATTAACGCGCTAAAGAACGACTTTTTAATTCAAAAATCAGTTTTTCTGCACTCACTTCAAACTTAAAGCGCGCTTTTAATTCGGTCGATTCAGAATTGAGTTCGCTGGTATTAAATTCAACGTTTTCATTTACCGACTTTGCCAATTCTAAATAACGCGCAAATTCGGCTTCCAGCAACTCTTTTGAACTCGCATAAATAGTGACGTCGGCAACGTCATCGCCTTCTTTAATAATGAAACCAATCTCACCAGCGCAGCCACAGGCTTCACACACGGCGTTTTCTTCTTTCTCAATACTCATAACGAATCCTCACTCAAAAAAGGGATTATAGCGGACTCACTCGGTTTCTATCCAGTCAGATGAAGCGCAGCGAGTATAATCTGCTTATCATTTTAGCTTTTGTTAATGGATGACGTGATCTTTGTCAATTTTTGAACTGATTTAACCGTTTAGCAGTACAGTAAACCTGTCGTGTTAGTTGCACCTTTGAGAATTTTATTACAGTATCTCGGGATAAATAAATTTTACATAATCTATCGCTATTAAAAGATTATCCAGGCAGATAGAAAATCCAATTTGATAACAATATTTGTTGTTAATTTGGTTGCATATTCTGTGATTTGGATTTGCTCTTAGGCATGTGTCTGGCTTTTATTGCAGAGTACCGTCATAAAAAGTAGGTAATTTTATTTTCGGTATGCAGTCTAAGGGCAGTGATCCCTAGTCGCGATGACCATTCCTGCTCCATACGTAGAGTAGGATGCATTTACAAAGAGTAGAGCTGAAAATATGCCAAAGCGTAGTAAAGAAGATACCGAAATCACTATCCAGAAAATCATGGATGCGGTTGTTGACCAACTTCTGAGACTGGGGTACGACAAAATGTCCTACACCACTCTTAGCCAACAGACAGGCATTTCACGTACGGGGATAAGCCACCATTTTCCAAAGAAAACGGACTTTACCTCGGCACTGGATGGGCGGATTTTTAAGTTGTTTGTGGAGCACCTTGATTTCGATAAAGGACTGGGTGAATTTTCTCATAGCTGGATAGCCGCACTGGAAAATGACCAATTCCGTGCCATCCTCCGTCTGCTGTTTCACCACATCGTGGCGGCAGAGCGTGCCCATGATTTTGCCGCCAATGGCATCGATCGTTTGTATAAAATGGTGGACAGTCAGTTTGGTGAAGGCAGTGAGAAAGAATTGGAATGGCTGATTGGTAAATCACTGATTCAGCTAAGTTAGTAGAACAAAAAAGCTCCGAATTTCGGAGCTTTTTTGATTTTCATGGTTAAGCGTTATGCCGCAGCATGGACCAGTGGGAAGCCCAGGGTCGGGTGCTGAGCTATCAGCGCTTTGTAGCCATAGACATTTTCAATTATCTGCGGCGTTAACGCTTGCCATGGCGCAGCGTCTACAGCAATTCTCCCTTGATGTAAAATGACCAAGCGATCCGAATATTGTGCAGCGAGGTTTAAATCGTGCAAGACCACGATGACGGCCGCATTTTCCTCTTTGGCCAGCTGACGTGCAATCGCCAACGTGTTGTGCTGGTGGGCAAGATCGAGTGCCGAAGTCGGCTCATCCAACATCAAGATTTTGTCTTTGCCCGCTTGGTGCAATTGTGTCAGCACCCTCGCTAAATGGAGCCTTTGCTTTTCGCCGCCCGATAGCGAAGGGTAGACGCTTTCGGCAAGATGCAATACATCGGTCTTTTGCATGTAATCTTGGGCCAGTTGGCTGACTTCATGCTGAGGCAGACTTAAGGGAATTGCGCCCAGTTCGACCACTTCACGTGCCAGAAAAGGAAACGTGAGTGCGCTGCTCTGCGGCAAAAGACCGAGATGGCGGGATAGTTCGGCGGGCTGCCATTGTGAAGCCGCTTTGCCGAAATATTCGATCTTGTTCGGCGATGAAATTTCGCGGCACAGCAGCTTGAGCAAGGTACTTTTGCCTGCGCCATTTGGCCCGAGTAATGCGGTCACTTCGCCAGCTCGAAAATCAACATCGACTTTGTTTAGCACCACTCGAGAGCCAAATTTGACCTCCAGATGTCGACCACTTAGCACGACATGTCCACTCACAGCATTTTTCCTTTTTGTTGCAGTAACAGATAGATGAAGAAAGGAGCGCCAATCGCCGCTGTGACGATGCCCACAGGCAGTTCTGCGGGGGCAACCGCGATGCGTGCAATCATATCGGCAGCTGTCAGCAGCAACGCGCCAAGTATCGCCGAAATGGGGATCAGCTTGCGATGGTCCGGCCCGGCGAGCATTCGGCCAAGATGAGGGATGACCAAACCGATAAAACCGACCGCGCCACAAATGCTGACCGTTACGCCGACGCCCACAGCCGCCAAGGTGATCAACCCTCGTTTGAGTGATTGTACGTCAATGCCAAGGTGTCTCGCTTCGGCCTCTCCGAGTAACAGCGCGTTGAGTGGCCTCGCTTTGCGGGCAAAGTAACCATAAAGAATCAGCATAGTGACCAGTGCCAGCATGATGGATGACCAACTGGCGGCGGCGAGAGATCCCATCGACCATAACGAGAGATCGCGCAAGGTTTGATCGTCGGCGAGAAAATTGAGATAGCCAATTACCGCGCCAGAAATGGCACTGATGGCGACACCCGCAAGTAGCATGATGGTGACTGACGTACCGAACTTGCTCGCGCCAATACGATAGACAAGCCATGTTGCGCCCGCACCGCCGAGAAAGCTAAACAGCGGCAAAATCGCCAAGTTCATCAGTTGCGGATATAGCTGACTGACTTGAGAAAGGCCGACAATTGCCACGGCGCCGCCGAGCGCCGCACCGGCCGAAACACCGATGATGCCCGGCTCGGCTAATGGGTTACGAAACAGGCCTTGCATTACTACGCCACACAACGCGAGGATCGCGCCGACCAACATACAGAGCAAGGTGCGTGGCAGGCGGATCTCGCGGATCACGATGTCGATATGCGCTGGTAAGTCGCCTAAATTAAGTAAGCTGTGGAAAGTGTCATTGGCGCTGATGTTCATCGGCCCGACGGTCACTGAAGAGACGGCGGTCGCAACTAACAGCAAGCTAAAAAAGCACAGCACTTGGGCAAGAGAAAGACGGCGTAACATGGTGATCACTAGTTGGTATAGAGAAGCTGATTAAGACGCTCAGCTTCTGCTAAGCTTTTTAGACCTAAGCCACCCACAAGGGCTGACCCATCAATGGTGACGATCTGTTTGTTGATGCCTGCAGGGGTTGCTGCAAGCAGCGGTAACATCTTGATGATGGAATCCGGCCCGCCTAATTTTTCGTAGCTTCGGCCGCTCACCAAAATCACATCGGGCTGCATTTCGACCATGGCTTCTGTTGACAGTGGTTTGTATGAGTTTAATTGTTTCGAAGCGGGGTTGATGGCACCAGCGAGCTTGATGATGGCATCCGGCGTAGTGTCATTGCCAGCCACGCTGGGTGCACGACCATCGTGGATCAAAAGAAACAGCACTTTCTTTTTGCTGCTTTCGGCCGGTTGATTACTGCTGAGTTTGGCTACTTGCTGGGTAACGATCTGTTTCAACTGAGAGGCTTCTGCGGCTCGATCAACCAGTAGAGCAATATCGTCGATACGCTGCATCAAGCCGTCGACATTAGTGTCGGTATTGACCACTTTAACATCCACACCGGTGGATTTAAGCTGTGCTAGCACAGGCGCTGGGCCCATTTCATCGGAGCCGACTAAGGTGGTTGGGTTTAGAGCCAGTAATCCTTCAGCGGAGAGGCTGCGGTGATACCCAATTTGGGGCAGTGATACCGAGTCGGGTAGATGACTCGTGACATCGACGCCGACTAAACTTTTCTCAGCGTGGAGCGCAAAAACCAGCTCAGTCACGGCGCTGCCTGCGCTGATTAGGCGTTCCTCTGCGGCGGCGGTTTGGCTCACCATCACTGTGCCAAGCAGAGCGATGCTCGCAGCGATGGTCGTCAGTTGCTTTTTCATAGATGAAATCTCTTATTGCGGTGGTTCGGTAAGAAGTTGTGTCGCTTTAATGCCGCTCTCTTGAAGAAATCCGAGCAGCCTCACCAGATGTTGAATGTCGGCGGTTTTATCTGCGCCAATCACCACGGGTTTGTCTGAGTTTTTGCTTTCTTCAATTAAAGCGAGCGTAAAGTTGTCCCAATCGATGTAACGTTGGCCATTGATCGCCCAATGCGGTTCCCCAGCCAAAATATTGATGGTCAACGACTGCTTTTCGACTGGTGCGGCAGCGTTGGAATCGCTGCTTGGCAAGTCAACATCAATGGAATCGAGCTTGACAGCCGCGGTTAGCATCAAAAACACCATCACAATGAAGATGATGTCGAGCAGCGGAGTGAGATCCGGTGTCAAGCCATGCGAGTTGTCGGGTGGCGGCGCTTTGATCATCTTAGCTCCGTCGTCAGTTCGGTTGCTGTGCGCTGACCTTGTGGAGAAACGTGCTGTACGGCAACGCCTTCCAGCCACAAGTTGACGTAGTTGAGCGTGTGCTCCAGTTTGGCCATCACTCTATCTGCCCAAAGCCCAAGTAGCTGCGCCCCTGCAATTGCGGGCAGGGCAATCAATAGGCCAGCGGCGGTGGTGCGCATTGCGAGGCCAAGACCATCGGCGAGATCGTTGGGAGTGATATTACCGCTGGAAGCAGCGACGCCTTTAAACATCTCAATCAGCCCCAGTACGGTGCCGAGCAGGCCAATTAAAGGGCTAAGCACGCCGATCAAAGTGAGCAAACGTAAGCCAGAGTGAAGTTGATGGCGTTTTTCTTGCAGCCACATTCCAGCGGCATCTTCTCGCAAGGATTTCGCAAACGCGTGATGCGCCAGTAACATGGCGACCCCTTTGTAAAGCAGTGGACGCTTCGACGCTAGGCGTTCAGCCAACTGTTCAATGTGCAGGTTATTGGTGGGCGAAATAGTGTGCAACTCACGGCGAATGGCACGTTTGCCAACCCCAAGACTCAGCACGACTTGAATGGATCGCTCGACAAGGATCATCACCATCACGGTCGAACAAATGATTAGCGGCCAAGCCATTAGCCCAAGTTGGCTCTGTAGTTGATGTATATGTTGCATAGTTAATCCAATGAAAAACGAACGGGAACTCTGATGCGAGAAGGCATTCTTCTGCCGTTCTCAACGTGTGGAGAGAAGCGCCACGCTTTGGTCGCTTTTAACGCGGCGTTATCCAACATCTCTGCGCCGCTGGAGGCGATCAGCACCGATTTGATCTGCTCGCCTTTTTCATTGAGCCAAATCTCAATCATCGCGGTGCCTTCGATGCCCCTTTTTTGTGCAAGACGAGGGTATTTCGGTGGCACGGGCCTTTCGAGATAACTTGGTCTGTCGACCAGTACCGGCAAACTGCTCGCTCCTTGCGCACTCTGCGCTGGTGTCGGTTTACTGCTCGGTTGTGGATTTTCAGCCACGGTTTGCTTTTCTTCTTTCGGCTGTACTTCTGTCTGCTCTGCTTGAGTTTCAGCCTTGTCCGTTGCCACAGGTGGCGTTTGTTTTGCTTTTATAGGCTGCGTTTTTGCTGGCGGTTTGATAGCCTCTTTCTTAACCGGCTTGTGCACTTTTTCTCGTTGAACGGGTGCTGGCTGAGGCTTTTTTGCCTCTTCGACCACTGGTTTTTTTTCGACGGGTGGATGTTGCGGCTCGACTTTCGCTGCTGGTGGCTGAGGCTTAACCGCAACAAGATTCACCGCCACGGAAGAAGATTGATTTCCAGCGGTTGCAGCAAAGGCTTGCTGCTCATCTGCAACAAAAAGTATGGCAGCGTGCAGCACGAGAGACGCCATTCCTGCGAAGACATATCTAGGTAAATTCACAATGTTCATACTGTCCAGTCAAGCTAACTGGGCGAGATTATCACCTACAATACAAATAATATCAATTATCAATTGCATTATCATTTGTCTGATTTTATCATTTGCCCAGTTTAAAGAGTTAGGCTCCCAAGCTTTATCTGGTGAGTGATAAGCGAGTAACTATGACGCTTAATTTAGAGAAGTACGATCAATCGATTCTTGGCGCGAACACCCCCGATCCACTGCGCTTTGCATTTGCACAAAAACACGCTGCGCACGCAGGGGGAGGAAGTCGCCCCGTAGCAGCGGACAAAATGAGTACGACGTTTCAGCAGCTGATGTCTCAGCAAGAGAGCACCAAGCAAAAGCGTTGTCTTTATGTGCACATTCCATTTTGTCGCGTGCGCTGTACCTTTTGTAATTTCTTCCAAAATGCAGCTAGCCGTCAGTTGGTTGATAGCTATTTCGCCGCCTTGATGGCAGAAGTTGAACTCAAAGCGGCACAGCCTTGGACACAAAACGGCGTGTTTCACGCGGTCTATGTTGGCGGCGGAACGCCAACTGACTTATCGCCGAAACAGGTAGAGCAGCTAGGCACGTTGCTGCGCAGCCGCTTTCCATTGGCGGCTGACTGCGAAATCACTTTAGAAGGCCGAATCAACCGTTTTAGCGATGAGATGTATCAAAGTGCGCTAAAAGGAGGTTTTAACCGTTTCTCCTTTGGCGTGCAGAGCTTTGATACTTTAGTAAGACGCAGCGCCAAACGCTTGGACGACAGAGAGCAAGTGCTTTCTCGCATTAGTGAGCTGGCAGGTTACGATGAAGCGCCCATCATTGTTGATCTGCTTTACGGTTTACCGCATCAAAGTGAGCAAGTGCTGCAGCAAGATCTGCAGGATTTCATCTCAACCGGTGCGCATGGTTTAGATCTGTATCAACTGGTCGTTGGTGGCAGCGCGCCCATGCTCAACTTAGTGGAAAAAGGCCGTTTGCCTGCACCCGCAACCACCGCAGAGAAAGCGTCTATGTATCAACTGGGTGTTGAGTTTATGCAAGCGCACCACCTCAAGCAGCTCAGTGTTAATCACTGGGCAACGGACAATCGTGAGCGCAGTTTATACAACAGTTTGGCAAAAACCTACGCTGAAGTGTTGCCAATTGGTTGTGGTGCGGGTGGCTCGATTGGTGGTTATGGTTTGATGCAAGAGCGCCAGCTTGATAGCTATCTCGAAGCGATGAGACAGCAACGCCTGCCCTTGATGCTGATGACAAAGCAGCACCGCTTAGAGCCAATTTTTTCAGCCTTAAAATCGGGTTTTGATCGCGGTGTGCTGCAAGCCTGCCAGCTTGCTGATTTTTCTGGAGTGGGCACGTTTGAGTATCTGCGTCCACTGTTTGAAGTTTGGCAGCAAAAAGGTTTAGTTGAGCTGGATGAACAGAGTCTGGTGTTAACGTTGGCAGGTAGCTTTTGGGCGGTGACACTCGCTCAAGCTTGCATTCAAGTACTAAGCTCTGAGTATCAGCAACAACAGCAAATTTACGATATTGCGCTGTAACAACAGCGCAATTTATTGAATAAACCAAGAACTTTTGGAAGCAAAATGAACGAACTACAAGCAAAAGTCGCAGAGTTGTTGCAACAAGAACCAACTTTGTTGCCGGGGGCAATGGCCGAACGCCTTAATGTGTCAGAGCTGGATGTGGTCAGTGCCTTGCCAAGCGACATGGTGGTAATGCTACCGGGTGAAATGGCTCAGTCTGTCTTGGAAAGTCTGGTCGACTTCGGCCCAGTGACGACGATAGTGCACGCCTTTGGCTCAATATTTGAGGTGAAAGCGCCATTTCCCAAAGGAAAAGAAGCCAGAGGCTATTACAACCTGATGGGACGTCAAGGTGAGCTGCACGGCCATCTCAAGCTGGACAACGTAAAAGCGGTTGGTTTAGTGAGCAAGCCTTTTATGGGGCGTGAGAGCCACTATTTCGGCTTTTTCTCCGAGAGCGGGGAAAACATTTTTAAAATCTACCTTGGCCGTGATGAGAAGCGTGAGCTGATTCCACAGCAAGTGGAGCGTTTTAAAGCCATGCAAGCTGAGTTTGCAAAGTAATAGAATAAGAGTGAGGAGAAAGTCATGGATCAGCAGGTAAAACAAGAACGACTACAAGGCCGCTTAGAGCCGGAGATCAAAGAGTTCCGCCAAGAGCGTCAAACCTTGCAACTGGCGACGGTTGATAAAGATGGCCGCCCAAATGTCAGCTACGCGCCTTTTGTACAAAATCAAGAAGGTTACTTTGTGCTGATTTCGCAAATCGCACGTCATGCACGCAATCTCCTAGAGAATCCACAAGTCTCTTTGATGATGATCGAAGATGAAGATTCAGCAAAACAGCTATTTGCGCGTAAACGCCTGACGTTTGATGCCGTCGCCAGTGTGGTGGAGCGCGATAGCCAACTTTGGCAGCAGGTGATTGGTCAGATGCAAGAGCGCTTTGGTGAAATTGTTGCGGGCTTGAGCCAACTGGAAGATTTTGTCTTGTTCAATTTAAAAGCTGAACGGGGTTTGTTTGTCAAAGGCTTTGGTCAAGCGTATCAAGTGTCTGGCGAAGATTTGGTCGATTTTGTTCATTTGCAAGAAGGGCACCGCCAGATCTCTAATGGCTAAGCTCGACGCTGGCAAATATTAATGAGTTTAAGGGAGTTAGGTTATACTGACTCCCTTTTTTATCGGCTGGAGATACGTTGTGAAACCCGTCAGTAAAGTCATGGCAGAGCTCTGCTATCCGTTTATTTATGAAGAGAGTGCTGTGTGTGATTTTGAAATTGCCGCAGATGAACTTTGCTGCCGAGTTGGGCTCGTCCTGAGCATGCAGCCGCTCGATCCTCTGGTGCGAGAGGTGCTGAGCCGACTGCAAGCGAACATTTATCATCTTAACGGTTCAGTGCGTGGCAAGTTAGCGATCGGCGAAGAGGATGTTGAGGCATTGACCGCCGACTATGACGCGCTGCGTGAAGCGTTGTCCGGTGGTTTTGCTGGATTTGTGCTGCCGGGTGGTCACCCTGTGTCGTCGCAATTGCACCTTTGCCGCTGTCAGGCGAAAAAAGTAGTGAGGGCCTTGGTTGCGATTGAACACAGTGGCTTGAAGTCGCCTGCACCAATCCTGTTTCGCTATGGCAATTTGCTGGCCAATGTGATGTATGCGCTTGCCTCGTACACGAACCAGATCAACCAAGTGGAAGAAACGGAGTTTGTTAGCAAAAGCTATCCGATGCCGAAAAAAAAGTAATGAAAGTAAGTAAAGGAATAATGAAAGTAAGTAAAGGAAAGATGAGGCGGATTACACCGCCTCTTTGGATTTTTCAAGCGTTCGCGCACCGCGCAGCATGGCCTCAACCAGTTCACCTGCGTTGAATTTTTCCAGTGCCTCATGCGCGCCAACTTGATGGGCGCGATCGACACAAATTTCACTCGATAGCGAGGTGTGCAAAATACGATAGGAGCGATTAAGCGCCGGATCGTTTTGTACTTCAAACGCCAGTTCGTAGCCATCTAATCCCGGCATTTCAATGTCGCTAACCAGCAAATCAACCGGACGACCCCGTTCTGCTTCGCTGCGCATTAAGGCCAGTGCGTCCGCACCGTTTTTGCAGATTTGGTAAGAGATATTGATGCTGTCCAACGCATCGCTCAACTGTTTGCGGGCAATCGACGAGTCATCCACCAGCAAGATGCTTAACGCTTTGAGTCGTTCGCGTTCAATGTCGGTGAGCATCGGAATCTTAGTGTTTTCATACTGCGGGTAAATTTTTGACAGTAGCAGTTCGACGTCCAACATCTGCACAATTTCATTGTTGTAACGGGTGATACCAGTGACAAACACATTGTGTCCGGCACTGGCTGGTGGCGTCTCGATGGAGCGCCAGTCGCAATCGATGATTTTCTCAATCGAACGCACCATAAAAGCCACGACAGTGCGCAAGCAGTCTGTGACGATCAAATAGCTATTTTTGTATTCCGACTTATCAATCGGGCGAAAACCAATCGCCGCCGACATATCGATGACAGGAACGGTCAGGTTACGAATCGTCACAGTGCCGATGACGTGGCGGTGTGAATAAGGGATTTGCGTGGTGGGCAAATATGGCACGATCTCCCGAACTTTGAGCGTACCAATAGCGAAATTCTGCTTTAGTGTCAGCTTAAACACCAGCATTCCCTGCGATTGATTTGCCTTACTAGGGGCTTTTGCCATACTGTTACCTTGCTTTACGTTATTTTTTACTGTCAATCTTACTGCATAATGGCTCACCTTCAAGGGATATCGACGACGAAAGTGCGATAGAGCTATCTCAACGGCAATTAATGATCCGATTGATGACTTCAGGTAAACTTGCGCACTTTGACATTTTGAGGGGAATTTCATGGCCCAAACAGCAGCGGCGTTACACATTTTGGTGAAACATAAAGAACAAGCGGAAGAGATCATCGCGCAACTGAAAAAAGGGGCGAAATTTCACCTACTCGCCAAAAAACATTCCCTTTGCCCATCCGGTAAACGCGGTGGTGATTTGGGTGAGTTTAAACGCGGCCAGATGGTCCCTCAATTTGATAAAGTGTGTTTTAGCGGCGAAGTGCTCACCCCACATCTGGTAAAAACCAAATTCGGCTGGCATGTGGTGAAGGTGTTGTATCGGACATGATCAGCGGCAGGTTTAGCTAGTCAGCTCCTGTTGAACAGAGCGTTTTAGGACGAAATATGGACGTTATTCTCTACAGTGCGAAAGGCTCCAACAGTTCGGAGCGAGTGGAATGGGTGCTTAATTACAAGCAAATCGCCTATCGGCGGATAGAAGTGAGCAGCGAAGCGCTCACTGGCAGCTATCTCAATATCAACCCTTTTGGCTACGTGCCCGCATTGTCGGTGGATGGCGAGATCTTTTCAGAGTCCATGGCCATTATTGAGTACCTTGAAGAAAGTGGCGACCATTGGCCTTTGCTCGGGCAAACGCGCAGCGAAAGAGCCCATGTCCGACGGGTATGTGAGTACGTTAATTCCAGTATTCATTCACCGCAAAACAGAACCGTGCTGACGTTTTGGCGTCCTGAGCTGGGCGAGAGAGAAAAGCGGGTCTTGCGTGGTCAGTGGATTATGCGCTGCCTTGATACATTGCGTGCGACTCTGTGTTGTGATTCAGGCTATGCCGTTGGTCATCATTTCTCGCTGGCGGACATTTTTGTCGCGTCAATCTACAAAAAAGCGCGGCAACATGGTTGTGTTGAGGATGAGTTTTACCGCAATCATCTGCTGCATTTAAGAGCCGATAAGAAGATCGCGGAGTCAGAGCCACGTCCTTAGGAGCTACTTCGCACAACCCATTGTTAAGAGTGCACTGCATTTGTAACACGATTGAGCATCGAACGCAGACTACCCAAAGCGATCACCTACAAATATCAACGCTTATCGGCGCAATGAATCACGGTCAGTAATAGCTTGGTTTGATAATTTACTTGGATTAAGTTCACAAATTTGATGTGATTCATCTCAGTGTAATTTTTATCTCAAGCCTAATTTCAAATACTTATCGTCAGATTTTCTTTCCCAAAAGAAGCGTGTTTATTCTTTTTTATTGTTTTAAAACAGTTGGATAGGATCGTTTCGTCGAGGCGGTCTCATTTCTTTATGACTCTAGGAAGGATGAAAGTTGGCCACTTGGCCGATTTCTACGCCCTGGGTTTCCTCCCGTTTGTACATTCCCTAGGTGGATGGCGAATAGCCAGTTCGCTCTATAATTTTCTTCAGGCGCACCGAAGCGATATGGCGATACGCTGCTTCGCAAGGTGTAACGTGAAAGGAGAGTGAAAATGGCTTGCTTAAACAACGAGCAAAAACGAAAAGGCAACGTGATTTTGCACGCTTTCGACTGGCGCTATGATGAGATTGGCGCTCAAGCAGAAAAGATCAATCAAATGGGCTATGCCTCGGTGCTGGTATCACCACCGCTGCGTAGCGCCAAATCCGCAAAATGGTGGCAACGGTATCAGCCACAAGATTATCGTGTTATCGACAACTTTCTCGGCAACACACAAGATTTCCGCAGCATGGTTCAAGCTCTTGAGACGGTTGGCGTTCGCGTTTACGCCGATGTCGTTTTTAACCACATGGCCAACGAAGCCAAGCAACGCAGCGACTTGAACTATCCGGCCAAATCTGTGCTGGAAGAGTACATCAGCAACCCCGAGTACTTTGAAAAGCAACGCTTGTTTGGCGATCTTTCTGAGCCGCTATTCACCGAGAATGATTTTGTTGAAGCGTTCGGTATCAAAGATTGGAAAGATAAATGGCAGGTGCAAAACGGGCGGATTTCGGGTGGTCCAAGCGATCCGGGTCTGCCGACATTGCGCGTGCATGAGCATGTGATTGAGCAGCAGCGTAACTACCTGCGCGCGTTGAAAAAACTTGGTGTGAAAGGTTTTCGCATTGATGCGGCCAAGCACATGACCTTGGAGCACATCAAACAAGTTTGGACGGATGAGATTACTGAAGGGATGCATATCTTTGGTGAGATCATTACCGATGGTGGGGCGACTCAGGAAGAGTATGAGCTTTTCTTGCAACCCTATTTGCAAGAAACCCGCTTGGGGGCGTACGATTTTCCGCTCTTTAGCACTCTATTTAAGGCTTTCTCAGAAAAGGGCAGTTTCAAAAGCCTGATCGATCCATATTGTTTTGGGCAAGCGCTCTCTAAACGCAGGGCGATTACCTTTGTGGTTACCCACGATATTCCCAATAACGATGTGTTTGCCAGTTTGGTGATGGATGAGACATCCGAATGGCTCGCTTATGCTTATATTCTTAGCCGTGATGGCGGTAGCCCGCTGGTTTATACCGATCTCGACACCAGTGGAATGAAAAATGCGTCAGGAGAACCGCGCTGGCTTAAAGCGTGGCGCGATCCCAAAATGGCGAAGATGATTGCATTTCACAACCGATTCCATGGTGAAGAAATGGAGGTGTTGGAGGGCAATGACGACATGCTACTGTTCCGACGTGGTAAAGAAGGCTTTGTGGTGATCAATAAGTCGACTCGCAAACAGTCGGTTTCTATCCCTAGCAGCACGTCTTTAACGGATGTGCTGACTGGAAAACGTTACAGTTCAAGTAAAGGTCGAGTTGATTTCACCATTGACGCGAAAACCAGCTTGATGATGTGGTAGGAAAACGGCGAAGCTTAAGCTTCGCCGTCTTTTATGGTTAGTAAATGCGTTAAACGATGAATTTGTTCAAGATTGCGTCTTGTTCACGGACGTTTTCTACCTGAACTTGCATCGCAATGTTAGCGCTCTCTGCCAACTCAGATACCTGTACGGAGAGATCTTTGATCTTCACCGTGTTGTTGTTGATCTCTTCGGCAACTAAGCTTTGCTCTTCAGCGGCTGAAGCAATTTGAATATTCATATCACTAATTTGCTGAATGGCACCACGAATGCGTTCAAGTGCGCTGTTGGCTTCTTGTGCCCTTGCAACGGCGTTGATCGCTGTGTCCTTACTTTGGTTCATGGCGCTTGCAACCGAGTTCGCGCTGCTTTGCAGCTTCTCAATCATGCTGCGGATTTCGGTGGTTGATTCTTGAGTACGCTGCGCTAGCGTGCGCACTTCATCTGCAACCACAGCAAACCCACGTCCAGATTCGCCCGCACGTGCCGCTTCAATCGCCGCGTTTAGAGCCAGCAAATTGGTTTGATCGGCGATGTCATTGATCACTTTTAGAATGGTTTCGATGTTCGACGTGGCCGATTCGAGCACTTGTACCTCTGTGACCGCTTCGTCAATGCGAGTTGAGAGCTCATCAATCGCTTGAGTCGTGTCGTTGACAATGGCGGTGCCATCGACAGTGGCGTCATCGGCATCTTTCGCTGCAGAAGCCGCACCTTGGGCGTTAGAGGCAACGTCGGAAGCGGTTGTCGCCATCTCATGCATCGCGGTGGCAAGTTGTTCCAGCTCACGTAACTGCTCTTGCATCGCTGCCGCAGACTCTTGAAGACCCACAGAGGTGTTTTCTGACCCATGCAGGATTTCAGCACCAATCGCTTTAGACTGCTTAATGAGCTGCTGCAAATTGCCCGTAAAGGCATTAAAACCACTGGCCAGTTTCGAGAATTCTTGGTCTGTATTGGTATCTAGGCGCTGAGTTAAGTC
Source organism: Vibrio sp. S234-5 (assembly GCF_000960595.1). Taxonomy (NCBI): domain Bacteria; kingdom Pseudomonadati; phylum Pseudomonadota; class Gammaproteobacteria; order Vibrionales; family Vibrionaceae; genus Vibrio; species Vibrio sp. S234-5. Next base: position 56,402 of record NZ_JZAM01000200.1, on the reverse strand, counting down.
TCCATCGCCAGAGGCAACATCCTGAATCGCCGTGTTGAGATCATCAAGTGGACGCATCAAAGAGCGGATCAGCACCAGCAGAATCGCGATACTGATAATCAGCGCAATCAAGGTATAGATGATGGAGCTGTTACGTAACTGGCTTATCGATTGGTAAGCAATACTCTCATCGAGTACCACGCCTACATACCAGTCTTCCCCAGGAACGGCAGAAAAATCAAGAGTATAAGAAGTACCATTCAACTCGACTTTCTGCGGTTTGTCGGTAATTTGCACGTTTGGCATGTATTCCGACATCGGTTTGCCGTTTTTCTTTGTCTCTGGGTGAGCGATGGTGGTGCCATCTTTTGCCACGATGAAGACGTAACCCGCATCAAACAGTTTTACTTGGTTTACTAATTCGGCCAACCCCGCCAAACTTACATCGTAGAAGATTGCCCCAATAAACTTGCCGTTATCGCGCACAGGCGTCGCGATGGAGACAAGAATTTCATTCGTTGCCGAGTCAGCATACGGGGCAGTAATAATCAGTTTTCCGGCATTCTTCGCATCTTTATACCAAGGGCGTACTCGAGGATCCCAAGTCGGCCCCGGGTTCCAGTTCGGATCGTTATTAATATTCGAGCCGTCTTTTTCGAAGCCCAAGCCAGCGAGTAGGAAGGTATTTTTAACCACCGGGCGAGTAATGACGTCGGAGATATGTTTAGGTGAGAGGTCGGTTTCCATCATACTGGTTGAGTAGGCGGCGATGGCTTTTCTGCCGTTTATTTCAGCTGCGACGGTATTTCGGACCCCATCGACAATTTCAGTGACACTGGCTTCTACTTGTTTGGTCAGTTCGTCCTGAACAGTAAAATATTGCTTTGCCGTTAGCAAAGAAACAGTAACGAGCAGCAGTAGCGAAGAGGCTGCAACAATTTTATGGCTAAATTTCATCCTGTGTCCCTCAGTTTGGTTAAGTAACCAACTACTTATAATTTTATAGTTAAGAAAGTACCGTTCATCCAGTTATTTATTTAGTAATATCTAATTTATAAAGTATTTTTTGTCCGAAAAAAAAGCGAAGGAGAATCCTTCGCTTTTTCTATGATGATTAGACAGTAAAACGGTTGAGAATATCGTCTAATTTACGCACGTTGTCCGTCTGAACTTGCATCGATTGGTTGGCATTTCTCGCTTCACCTGCTACCTGTGTAGAGAGATCTTTGATGTTGACGGTGTTGCTGTTGATCTCTTCTGCGACCAAACTTTGTTGCTCAGCAGCGGAGGCAATTTGCATATTCATATCGGTGATTCGTTGAATCGCATCACGGATACGTTGCAGAGAGTTACGCGCCAAGTTGGCTTTTTCCACCGCGTCAACTGCACTGTTTTTACTCTCTTTCATCGCACCAGCCACAGAAGACGCGCCCGATTGAAGTTGCTCGATCATGTTGCGAATTTCAGTCGTAGACTGTTGAGTCCTTTGCGCCAAGGTACGCACTTCATCGGCAACCACGGCAAAGCCACGGCCGGATTCACCCGCGCGGGCTGCTTCAATCGCCGCGTTAAGCGCTAGCAAGTTGGTTTGGTCGGCAATGTCGTTGATGACTTTCAAAATGGTTTCGATATTGGCAGTTGCGGACTCCAATCCGTGCACCTCTTCAACTGCCATATCAATACGTTGCGACAGCAGGTTGATGGAATCGGTTGACTGATTGACCACGTTGGCTCCTTGCTGTGTGGCATCATCGGCTTCTTGCGCTGCGGCCGCTGCGCCTTGAGCATTGTTAGCTACTTCGGTTGCGGTTACGGCCATCTCATTCATCGCGGTAGCCAGTTGTTCAAGCTCTTGCAATTGCTCACTCATTGCTTCGGCAGAACCTCGAGCACCGCTTGCCGTCAGCTCCGTACCGTGGCGAATTTCTACACCGATCTCTTTCGACTCAATGATTTGCTTTTGCAGATTGGCGGTAAACGTATTGAAGCCTGCCGCAAGCTGTGAAAACTCTTGATCGGTATTGGTATCAAGGCGATGAGTCAGATCTCCGTTACCAGAAGCCATATCTTGAATTGCCGCGTTTAATGCATCCAGTGGGCGCATTAAGAAGCGGATCAGCATGGTAAGCGCGGTCAAGCTGAGGATTAAGGCAATCACAGCATAAATCATGGAGTTGTTGCGCAGAGAGTTGACTGCTGAGAAAGCGATATCTTGGTCTACAATCGCACCGATATACCAGTTTTCACTTGGGATCTTGCTAAATTCAACCAGATAACGAGTACCGTTGAGCTCAAACTCTTGCGAGCCTTCTTTGAGCTGCACTTGCGGTAAATAGCTCGACAGCTTCTCACCGTTATTTTTTGCTTCTGGGTGAGCAATGGTGGTGCCATCGGAGGCGACGAGGAACAAATAACCCGCGTCAAACAGGTTAACTTGGTTGACCAGATTGGCCAAGTTAGTCAGTTTCATGTCATAGAACATGGCAGCGACGAAACGGCCATTCTCTTTCACAGGAGTACCAACCGAAATGATCACGGTTTTGCTGGAAACATCAATATAAGGTGCGGTGACGATCAACTGGTTTTTGTTTTTGGCATCAATATACCAAGGGCGTTTACGAGGATCGTAATCCGGGCCAGCATCCCAGCCGTCATCGTTTTCAACCACGGAGCCATCTTTCTCGTAGCCGAAACCCACCGCAAGGAAACTGGATTTCAGTTTTGGTTTCTCAAGAATGGTTTTGACATAGGTTTTGTCGGATGGCGAAATCTCAATCACTTCGGTGGTGGATTGAGCCAGCATCTTACGCGCTTCCATCTCCGATATTACGGTATTGCGTACACTGCTTATCATCTCATCTAGGCTTTTAGTTACGTGTTCTTCAATGGTGCTGCGAACAGTGTAAATTTGCTTAAGTGACAGCAAGGATATAGTCACTAACAACAGCGCAGAAGAGGCTGCTACAACTTTATGACTGAATTTCATATAAATCCCCTAACTTAATTCCAGCAAGCTTTGTAATTTTTTATTAATTGTAGAAGTATTATCGGCATTTGCGCCGTATACCTAAGTACAATTTGTTACTTTTTTCCAAGCTAGGCAAATATTTGTAGATGTCGGTCCTGTTTTTGTGACTTTGATAGGCTGCTCTTGCATCCGATTGAATATTAAGTGGATTGATAGCTAAGTGGACGTCACAAAGATGAGAAGTCTCAACGTCTCAAATACAAGAAAGCCTCGTATTCAACGAGGCTTTGCATGCAGTGATATGTGCTTAGAAAATCAAATGCGCCACGCCAGCAATAATTGGCAGAGTGATGAGTGTGCGCAGAATGAAAATCACGAACAGCTCAACAATATTGACTGGGATTTTGCTGCCGAGCAGTAGCGCGCCAACTTCAGACATGTAAATCAGTTGAGTGACCGACATGGCTGCGATGATAAAGCGAGTCATCTCGTTATCAATAGACGCCGCCAAAATGGCCGGGATGAACATATCGGCAAAACCAACAACAATGGTCTCAGATGCGGCAACGGCTTCTGGTACACCCAATAGCTCAAGGAATGGGATGAACGGCTGGCCAAGAATAGAAAACACAGGAGTGTATTCAGCGATGATCAACGCCATGGTGCCTAATCCCATCACGACGGGTAGTACACCAAACACCATATCCACTGCGTTACGGATGCCTTCAGCAACCACAGATTTTACCGACGTCACTTTGCCAGCGCGATCCAGAGCCAGTTCCATGCCCCAGCTAAATGCGGTATGACCCGCTGGCACCGCGTTGGCGTCAGCGTGTGGTTCACTGCCATCGATGTAGCGATCCTTCTTCATGCTCAGTGGCGGTAAGCGAGGAATGATGATGGCGGCAACAATACCCGCAAGACAGATAGCGCCGTAGAATGGCAGAAACAGGTGCTCCAGTTTCACTTGGGCAATCACGACCAAACTGAAGGTGATGGACACTGCAGAAAAAGTGGTGCCTACGACTGCCGCTTCGCGTTGCGTGTAGAACTTACTTTCGTACTGCTTGCTGGTGAGCAAAATTCCCACGCTGCCATCGCCAAGCCAAGAAGCCATACAGTCAATAGCGCTGCGGCCAGGCAAGTTAAATACAGGACGCATCACCTTGCTCAGCAGCGCGCCAAACAGTTCCAGCAAACCGAAGTTAAGCAGCAGTGGCAGTAGCATGCCCGCAAAGATGAACACCGCAAACAGAGTTGGCAGCAGGCTAGTCAGGACTAGGCCACCGGTGTTTTCTTCCCAAATCGCTTTTGGCCCAACTTGGAAAAAAGTCATCACCACGGCCGCACCGCCCAAAAGGCGAACTAATAGCCATAGCGAGCTTGGGTTAAACAGGCCGTTGAGAAACGCGTTTTTGACGATCTTCGCTGGCTGGAAAAGTTTGGTAGCAAGAGAGGCTACAGCCATAAAAGCGATAATTGCTGTCACGAGTGCGACAAGATGATCTCCCAACAAAGCGGGAACCAGCTTGGCTAAAATCGCCACTGGGATGGTTAGTTCACCTTGGTAGCTGATTGGAGCCATAAAAAGAAGTAGGCCAATAAGCGAAGGAATGAAAAATTTCCAAAAGTTGTTTTTTCCAGCCACTTCACCATTGGTCAGCGTGGCAGTATTGGTGTTTTCTGTCATACGTTTCTCATGTTACTACTAGTCAATACTTCCATTTCTGGAGAATAGATATTCACTAAACGTCTGTGTTTAATCACAGAGTGCGCGAGAGTACTCGCAAACGCACCTCGATGCAATACTATTCAACAAAATACCCTAAATATTCAGGCGTAACATCCGATGAGCAATATGAAATCAGAGTATTGTATTGACTATGTGTTAAATGTTAGGAAATTGTATCATTTTGAGTTTGGGGCGCTTCATCTGATGCAAAAATTTGTGATTTCGTCTGCGGGAAGGGGCCAAAAATAGCCGATAACTCTGTCAATTAGCCCTGTTTCGATTGAGGTAAAGGTAGATCCAGTAGGCGAACGCGATGGTAATCGCCAAACTGGCGGGGAAAATTAATGCGTAGAGTTGATAATGAAGGAAGCTAACAGCGCCAACCGAGCCGCCGAGGAGGAAACCGCAGAATATGCATAGGAACAACTTGGCTTTGCGCTTATCAAACTGTTGGCCGCGTAAGCTTTCGCCAATCATGATGCCGAGATCGGTTATCACCCCTGTCATATGCGTGGTGCGCACCACTGCGCCGCTGAAGGTGGTGATCATCGCGTTTTGCAATCCACATGCTGCAGAGGCTAAATATTGGCCGTAAATATGACCATTTACCAAAAATCCGAGTGACATGATTAACAAAAAGCCTTCAATACAGAGTGCCACACCGTAGCGGCGGCCAAGTTTTAATGCGCTGCTCTCGATAAAAAAACCGCTGAAGGTTGAGCCTAATAAAAAGCTGACGATAATCAGCACCAAGTGAAAAGTATCGGTGGTGTCAGTGAGAAAGCTGCTACCGAGCAGCGTCACCGTACCAGAGAGATGTGAAATCGCTTGGTGTTGAAATCCCATCAGACCAATAGCGTTCACGCAGCCAGCCAACAGTGCCAGTAGGAAGGCACCAAATTCAACCCAACGAGGCAATCTAGAAATCACGGTCATCTCTCTCAAGGACTAAGGTAGTGATTATAGCGCTGCGTGCGCCAAGTTAAAGTGGTACGAGCTGTTGGTGGTTGATCCTTCTCAAGTAATTTTGAACTTTTATATCAAAATTTGAGCGGTCAATGATTTCATGCCACAGAAACGAGCCAAAGCATGGATCGCTCTTTTTGAGCGGCGCTTTGTCATCTTGAGCCGCTTTGTCGTCTTGATCATTGTGAGAAAGAGCTTTAAGGTCTGCCTAACTCAAATTTGCCGGTTAGAAAGATGAAAAGACGCCGACTGCCTATTCCATTAATTTTGCTCGTCCCAATCACGATGTTGGCGGTAGTGACTGTGGCTGGCGTTTACCGCTTTAGCCTCAGTGACGATGACATAATGGCAAAGTTTCCCAATCAACCGATAGAACGTGATGCGCTGCTTTACGCTTGGCTTGGGATCTCAACGCCCAATCCCTTGACCCTCAATGTGCCCGAGAGCAAAGCATTTGCCTTTATTGATGAGTATGACAGTGCAAATGGTGTGGCATCAGGTCCGTATGACGCGGGGATGGAGAGAGGTCGCGTCACGCTGTTTACTAAGTTTAAGTTGGATCTCAGTTCGGATGAAGAAACCTGGTTTACTGCGCCATTGATGGTCAGTAATCAGGGAAGCGGCCGTTTTTACTATTTGGGATTGTTTAAATATGACCCGCAGCCGCGACGAGTGATTATGACGGATGCGGTTTTACTTGGCGATCGTATCCAGATTAAAGGGACTCTGTTGGCCGAGAATGGCCGTATTGAAGTGGGATTTTTGCAACATTCGGCGCAACAACCCTATGTAGAACAACCGCTTGACCGAGTGACACGGCAATATGAGCGAGTGACAAATAAACTCAAACAATATAAATAATCATTTTTTAGCGAACTTTTGTGCTAAAAATGGCAATTTCATGGTGATTTCTCAATAAGAAATGCATAAGCTGTGAAGCCTGTTCAGCAGGAGATAGTAAGGCCGTGTCTTCCCAACTAATTAACAGACGTGTTTCTCAACGCAGCAGCGGTAAGAAGTGGATGATGTTCTCTCTACCGCTGGTGGCAATTGTCGGTATTGCCGCGTCATTACCTCAATCCAAACTCACTCGCACGATTGAACTCAATTTACCCGAGACGAGCCAAGTGGTTGAGTCGCTGTTAGCCAATAAGTCAGACGGTTGGATGATTCCTCCCAGTTTTGAATACCAGATAAAAAGCGGTGACAACCTCAGCTCAATTTTTACCCAGCTTGGTTTTGGCTACGCTGAGATGATGAAAGTGATGGAAACCGACTTAAACTATCTGGCGCTTGATACCTTAAAACCCGGTAATACGCTGAGATTCTGGAGAAATGAAGCGACCGGTGAGCTCAATAAAATGGAGCTGGAGTTCAGCATCGCAGATAAAGCGGTTTACGTGCGCAACAGCGACGGCGCTTTTGATTTTGAGCAGGTTAACCTTCCCGGCGAGTGGCGGCAGCAACCGCTGACAGGAACGATTGAAGGCAGTTTTTCTACTTCGGCCAATCGCCTAGGATTGACTAGTACAGAAATTGATCAAGTGGTTTCTTTGTTGAGAGAGAAATTGAATTTTACGCGAGATCTGCGCGTTGGTGATAAATTTGAAGTGGTGCGGCGGATGCAATATATCGATGGCATCGACAGTGGCAAGCGTCAGCTAGAAGCGATCAAAATTTACAACCGTGGGCGTGAAATCAGCGCTTATCTACACACGGATGGCCAGTTTTACGATGCCAAAGGGCAGAGCTTGCAACGAGCCTTCCAGCGTTATCCCGTTGCACGTAATTGGCGTTTGAGCTCGCAGTTTAATCCACGTCGCTTGCATCCTGTCACTGGACGTGTTGCTCCGCATAATGGAACGGACTTTGCCACGCCGATTGGCACCCCCGTGATGTCGACAGGCGATGGAACGGTCATTATGGTGCGCAATCACCCATTTGCCGGTAACTATGTGGTGATTGAACACGGCAGCAAATACAAAACACGCTATTTGCATCTAAGCAAGATCCTTGTGCGTAAAGGACAAAAAGTGTCGCGTGGGCAAAAAATTGGTTTATCTGGTAATACAGGTCGAGTGACCGGGCCGCATCTTCACTATGAACTGTTGGAGCACAATCGCCCGGTTAATGCGATGAAGGCCAATATCCCAATGGCCAGTTCGGTGCCGAGTAAGGAAATGAAATCTTTCTTAGCAACGGTGAAAGAAGTGGATTCTATTTTGCGAGAGCAAACGCCGCAGGCGATATGATCGGATTGCGAGCAAATGATAATAGCAAAGGGGCGTATGCCCCTTTGATCTGTTTGGACAAGCTTTCCGTTTAGGCACTGCGCGCGTTTTGCGCCTTCAATCTGGCGATGATTTCCTGCGGTTTTTGCGGTTTGGAGTAGTAGTAACCTTGAATACGCTCACAGCCCATTTCGACCAGTTTGTTCAATTCATGTTCGTCTTCAACCCCTTCTGCGACCAGATCGACATTCAGTTGGCTAGCCAGTTGAATAATCAACCAAACCACACGCTCGGCAGTTTGGTTGCTGAGCATATTGCGCACGAAACTGGCGTCAATTTTAATGGCATCAATGGGGTAGCTGTAGATGTAATTCAAACTGGAGTAGCCCGTACCGAAGTCATCCAGTGCGATTTGAAAGCCTTTTTGTCTTAGTGCATCGAGTAAAAGCTGCTCTTTGCCAGATTGAGTTAGCAAAACTGTCTCAGTTAACTCGATGACAAAATCTTTTGGATGGTGGTGATATTTGCGCATCATGGCATCGAGAAAAGCCAGATAGCGTTGGTCGTTGACCAGCTCATAGGCTGAGCAGTTAACACCGAGTTTGATTCGATAACCTAGCTCATTTTCCAGCCACACTTTACTCTGGCACGCCAGCTCGATAATGCGTTCGCTTAGTTGAGTGATTAAGCCAGATTGCTCTGCCGCGTCGATAAACTCAACAGGTGATACGGCACCATACTCAGCGCTGTTCCAGCGAGCGAGCACTTCAAAATAGTCCCAGCGTTTGTTATTGATGTTAACAATGGGTTGAATCACGACATAAAACTCCTGGCTATTTTCTACAGGCAAGGAGAGCTGTTCGCGAATGGCTTCAATCAATTGTGACTTACGGTGGTAGTGCGCACTGAGATGCGTGTCGTAACAGCGTATCCGTTCTTGAGGATGTTTCTTACACTCTTTCATCGCCAAGGTGGCGTTGAGGATCAGCTCGTCGCCGCTCACGACTCGTTTGTTTGCTGCTTTTGCGATGCCTATGCTGACATCAAAACTGACATGGTTGCATTTATCTTGATACCCGGGTGAGAGGTTGTCCAAAATTTGCTGGCAGACCTCTTCCGGCTGTGCTGCGAACGTAATAAGAGCAAATTCATCACCAGAAATTCGATAGGCTAATCTCGGCGGTGGCAGCACTTGACGAATCGCATTCGCAGTAAATTTAAGGATCTGGTCGCCGATGTAGTTACCGTGAATATCATTGATCAGCTTGAAGTTATCAATGTCTAAGTAGACCAAAGAAAACGGGCTCTCGGTCTGCTCGGTTAGCGTCTCCAAGGTATCACTCAAACTACTGCGATTTTCCAATCCGGTGAGATTGTCATGAGAGACCTCATAACTGAGCTGATTGACCAACTGATCAGAGCGTGCCGTTAGCCACTGTTCACGTAGGCTTTGTGCTGCCAGTTTGGCATACACTTGATGGTGCTTAATCAGGTTAACCGTTTCCTGCGGTGGGGAATCATACACGGAAATCAACATGCCCATAATGTCACCATTGGGTGCGTGAAGTGGAATGCCAACAAAGGTTTTGATTCCCATCGCTGTGAGCGTCGCAGAATGAGGGGCAGAGCAGTAACAACTCGCGTGGCTAAGACAATACTCAGTGATGGCCAGTGCGACTCTCTCTAACGATTCAGGCGTAGGGTGAGCAAGATCGGAATCCGAGTCGCGTTTGGTGCAAGACTTAATACTGGTGTGACCGCTATGCAAATCAACCTGCAAGATGCAAGTTGAGTAAGCAGCAAACTTTCTTTGCAGTTCTAAAGTAACTTGGTGCAGTAACTCATTCCCATCGAGGGACAAAGCCTGGATGAGCGTATCGAGTTCAATGCAAGCTTCCAAGGTTGAACTTTTCATCTGACGTTATCTCTGCCTGAATAGTTTTCACGAGTTGTGATTGGTGCACAGATTTGCAAAATCATTACTTTATGCATCGTGTTAAATATTGTACAGGTCTGCAAAGTTTGCAACGTTGATTGTCTGCCTAGCCGCTAAGCCACTGTTTTCCCATCAGGTAAAAATACACTTCAACTGGATCTTTCTTGTTCCAACCGTTCTTTTAGATAGTCGATAAACAGCTTCGTTCGTGTGTGCTGGAAGTCGAGTTTTGGATAGTAAGCATAGACAGTTGATTCGTCGGCGGTGATTTCAGGCAAAACCCGCACCAGTGTGCCTTGTTTTAACTCATCTTTGATCATCACGTTATTGCTCAATAAAATGCCCATGCCTCGCTTGGCACCATGAAAAAGCGCTTCTGGGTTGGTGGTAGAGAAATTGCCAGAGAGAGTCAGACGTTTTCCTTTGTTGATTTTCACTTCTCGGCTCGGCTTCTCCCCCCAGATGAGTACGTTATGTTGCAACAAATCGTCTGCACAGGTCGGAGTGCCATGTTTGGCTAGATAGGCAGGGGCGGCGTAAAATGTTGCCTTGTGCTCAAATAGGGGTGTGGCAATAAAGCTGAGCGAGTTTAACTGTTCCAACTCACGGCTGATAAACAGATCCAAACTCAGCTCCGGCAACTGGCCGGGTAACGTGGTAAAAAGCTGAATTTTGATGTCTGGATATTTCTCAAGAAAATCATCAAGATAATGAACCAGAAACTTAGAACCTACCGATAAGGTCGCGCCAATTTTCAACAGACCTGCTGGGCTTTGGTTGACGGAACGTGTTTCGTCTAACACCGATTGCCAGCTTTCCATTTGCACTTTAGCACGTTGATAGAACAGTGCGCCGGCTTCGGTCTGACTGATCGAACGCGTGGTGCGCTTTAACAGTTGTACGCCAATTTTATCTTCTAGCCATTGAATGCGTTTGCTGATCGCCGAACTGGTGGTGTTCTGCTTTCGCGCCGCAGCGTTAAAACTGCCTTCCTCCACCACTTTGATGTAACTCTGTACGCTTTGGATCCAATCCATTATTCATTCTCTCTAGGAATTAATTTCTTTCCAGTTTCCTAGATTATCATCAAATCATAAGCAATATACACTGCGACGATAGTTTGAGGGAGAAAGAAGTAAAGTGCAAAATCGGCTGCGTAAAACACCACTACTTTTGGCGATGATGATTATTGCAACTGGGCAGGTTGGAGTGGCTATCTACATGCCTTCGCTGCCGATGATCAGTGCTGAACTCAGCTTGGCGCAAGCCAGTGTGCAGCAATTGGTGACGCTGTTTTTACTCGGTTTTGGCTTCTCGCAACTCTTCTACGGGCCGCTCTCGGACGCGATTGGTCGTCGCCCGGTGTTCATTGTGGGTCAAGGGGTATATCTCTTGGGCACCTTAGTCTGTATCGCTTTTTCCTCCAGTATGGAGGCGTTGGAATTTGGGCGCCTACTGCAAGGATTGGGGGCGGGCAGTGCATCGGTGCTGGGGCGCTCTGTGTTGCGTGACAGCTACGAAGGGGATCAACTGACTAAAGCGCTGTCGTACATTTCGGTAACCGCATCAATTATGCCGATCATCGCCCCTGTGTTTGGTGGTTGGATAGCCTTTCATATTAGTTGGCAAGCGGTGTTTGTGTTTGTGCTATGTTACCTGCTGGCAATCTTTACGCTGGGTTATTTTGTCTTACCGGAAACTTTGCCGTATGCGAAAACGCGTTTTCGTCCGCTGAGCCTGGTTGCGATCTATCGTGAGCTACTGACCAGCCCACAAGTTTTGGGCAGTGCAAGTTTTAACTGGATGAGTTACTTAGCGAGTTTGGTCAGCTTATCGATTTTCCCCTTTATGATGCAAAATGAACTCGGTTTATCGGCCGCGGATTACGGCAGCTTGATGATCGTTCCCTCCGTCGGGCTTCTTTGTGGCAGTGTTGCGGTGAATATTCTGCTGCGCCGTTTTACTATCCGTAGCGTACTAGGATTCAGTTTTACCCTGATTGTACTGGCTGGGCTTGCACTCATGAGTTTACCGCTGAGTGTGGCGAGCCTTGTGGGCGCTTTCACTCTGATGAGTTTCGCTCAAGGCTTGTCATTTCCGTTGTCGATCAGCTTGCTGCTAGCGCCACACAAACAAAAAGCGGGCGCGGTGTCTGCGCTCTCTGGCTCGGTACAGATGTCGGTTGCCGCGTTGTTGGGCGGATTTTTGGTGGAACACTGCATTGCCACACAAACACAGCTTGGGCTGTTCTATCTGATGGTGGCAAGTGGTTGCTTTGCGGTGCTGCTTTTTAATCGCCGCATTATTGTTGCTCGCGAAGTACAACAAGTGTGAGCTTGATTCTACCGAGCGGCATTACTACAATGCGCGCAAATCTTCACAAGGGCATATTGATGCAACAGAACGAATTTGAACAACTGGTGAAAGCGCTTTGCCAGCAAGAAAACCTACCAAAAGCGCTGGAATTGCTAAAAGCGTCGGACGATGAAGAAATTTCGCAGGCAGCGCAATCCCTCACGGGGCAATTTGTTTTGGCCGAAGTAGAGGGTGAGCGACGTATCTATCACGTTTCTTACCAAGAAAATGAAGCGGGAGAAGAAACCGAGTACCTAGAACACATCATGAACGAAGGTGAGCACTTGGTGAAATTTGCGGCTTGGTTCTTTGACAGCATGTTTGAAGTGAAAGCGAAGGATACTTACCAAGCGGTAGGCAAAACATACCAGCAGCCCAAACGCAGCTAACCTCCTTTTCCTTTGCGTAAAACGCCGCCGTGTTGTTCACTGCGGCGTTTTTTGTTGATAACTGCAACGCTGCTCTCTTTTTCTCATTTCGATAAGATCTTTTTATCATCTCATGAAATAAAATTACGAAATAAATGTGATCTAACGCTTGTTATTAGCTGAATATGAAGTAAAATTACAACATAAATGAGAGAAAAGAAAACTGAGGAGAAGCAAAATGGGTAACGAACTAGGTGGCGCGTACATTGGTCAAATGATGGCAAAACAAGCGATGCACAACGCTTTGTACGGAAAAAGCACCAAGAAGAAAGCCTCTTTGATCAGCCGTATGTTCAAAAAAATGGCAAAATAAGATCATTCATTTGTAATAAATTTTCAAAAAAACCTGGCTTTAGCCAGGTTTTTTATTTTCGCTCAGTTAGGCTCTTAGTGAGCCGTTTGATGACTCATATCCACCACATTGTCTGGCAACGAGGTTAAACCACGTTGCTCTAGCCAGAGTTGCAGTTGATCGCAGCCACCGACGTAACTGCCTTCCAGCCATATTTGCGGGACGGTCACAGGCGTTTTCTCTCCGATGATGGCTTTTACTTCAGGTATCATGCGATACAGGGCCGCACTCTCTTTGACCACATCGTGATAGCGGTATTTTATGCCTGCATCATCAAGCAGTTTCTTGGCTTTAACGCAGTAAGGGCAGGTTGCTTTGCCGTAGACGATGTTGCCTTTGAGTGTATCGCGTTTGGACCATTCGGCGATGACTGACTGAACCAATACGCCACGGTTGAGCGCCTCTCCCTGACTGACTACTTTGCCTTCAACCACGAGAATCGGTGCGTGCCAAGCACCCAGTTTTAGCGGTTCCCACCAGTGAGAAAGCCAATCCTTGACCTCCAGCTCAACGGGGACGTCTGCCAGTTCGTTGGCAAAGGTGTCAGTGAGAATGTCTTTGGTTAAGGTGCACTCGCCACAAGGGATATTGACTTTAAAAGGGCCCCAACTTCCAGCCCATTTATACAAAGTGATGATGATCGGTTTACTCACGAGCGTTTCCTTAATTTGGCTATTCGCCTTAATCAGTTTCTTGTGGATAAGAACGAGTTTGTCTGCCTTTTCTTTCAGCCTAGTAGAAATTATCGCTTTGCTTACTTTCGGTTTTCTTAGTAGCGATTTCTCACCGTCTGCTTTTCTTACTTTCCCAATGAGTGATGAAAGCGACGGAAGCGATAATGATCGCCGCACCGACCCAAAGTCTGCCCGGTGGAACCCAGCCGAAAACCAGCCAGCCGGCCAAGACATTGAGCGGCAGTTTCGCGTGGTCGAAAGGTTGCACAAAGGAGGCATCAGCGCTGTCATACGCCTTGACCACCGCCCACTGTGCCAGTGCGGTCATACAGCCTGCGGCAAAAAGTACCAGCCAGATGGTTGTGTTGCTTGGCAGGGTAAAATCGGGCAAGGCGAGCAAAATGTTAAACGGGGTGATCAACAGCAGTAAGTAGACCAGCATGGTGGAAGGCGGATCATTCACCGAGAGCTTTTTCACCATTAGCGAATAACATGCCCAGAAGAAGGCCGCGCCGACAGGCAGTAAGGTCGCCCAACTGAAATCATCTGTCCATGGTTCAAGAATGATCATTGCACCGACAAATCCCATTAACGTGGCGGCCCAGCGAGCGAGGCCAACTTTTTCTTTGAGAAACAAGCCTGAGCCAATAGTGGCAAACAGAGGTGATGTCATCAAAAGCGCAATGCCTTGCCAAATCGGCACCGGATAGGCGAGTGCCCACAGCCACAATTGGATACCAATCACCGAGAGAAAAACACGCAGGGCATGCCAACCGAAGTGCGAGGTTCGCAGCGAACGGCGGATACCGAGGGTTCTGAGATACGGTAGAATAACAAGCAGCGCGATGCCGTATTGCAGCAGAGCGACGGTGGTGGACGGAATGGCAAAATGGATACTGGCAATTTGCGCAAGGCTGTTAACCAGAGCAAAAGCGAGCCCGGCGGTTAACATCCAACTCGCGCCTCGAATGGGGTGATGTTGAGATTGCATAGACAATTGACGTTGGTAAAAGTTTGAGAATCATACGTTTTCTCGCTGAGTAAGCCAATGTTTCCCTACAAAATGCGAGATAAAAAAAGCCCCCAGTGAAGGGGGCAAATGCCGATTTAAAGGACGTTACCTCTGATTAAGAGGTTAAGAACGAGAAGCACAAACGCTGCCATGCATTTGTACTTTACTAAGAGCATGATGCGTGCCAGATTATAAGTTGTTGATATTTATAGGGAGAGCCATTTTGATATGCCGTTAATTGCACCAAGATCATGCTCAACTATCCCCTTTGGTGCACAGCGAGGGCAAGTTGTTATCCACCAATTGACGCCATCGTTGCTCGAAAATAAAAAAAGCCGGTGACTGGACCGGCTTAAAGACTCTAAGTGTTAAGGACAATTAGAAATCGTAGCGTACACCCAAGCGAAGCGTGTCTTCACCTTCTTTTAATTTGCCTGTCGTCGTGTCTTTTACTTCATCCATTTGGTTCATGTAGTAAGACGCGTAAGTGCGGAAGTTGCTGTTTAGCTTGTAGTAACCAGCCAACTCAATACCTTTAGTTGCGTCAGATTTCGTGCCGTTGTTGTCTTCTTCCGCGAAGGTGTAGAGCAGTGCGAGACTAAAGGGTTTGCTGATTTTATACTGCGCGACAAGCTCGTAGGCAGTGAATTCTTTTTTCGCTTTATCATCGATATCACCGGTTGAGTAAGTGGCACCGAGGTACAGTTTATCGAGCGTGTAACCCGCACCCGCTAGGATTTGATTTTCGCTACCAGCGCCTTTGCCGAGGTCACCAGATGAGTAAGCCAAGCCTAAGTCTAGGCCCATTGGCAGTGAGTAAAGGCCACTGACACCCATCAAATCGGTGCTGTCTGTGCTTTTCGCTGAGTAAGTCGCTTGGATTTGCAGTGCATCAAAAGCACCACGGTAAGCGAAAGTGCTGTCTGTTTTGTCTGATGATGAATCGATGTACTGCTGTACACCAGAGAATTCAGTCATGTCTGTTAGGTCTGAAACAATCACTGCTGCCATGTTTTGACGGCCGACGGAAAACGAACCTGCGTCAGATTTCACGCCTGCATACATGTAACGGTTGTCAAAGGTACTTTTGCCAGTACCTTGCTCAGCTTCATAGAAACCAAAAGCTTCTAGGCCGTTGCCTAAATCGGTGCTGCCTTTAAGGTTGAGACGAGCGCGAGTGCTGTCTTTCATCGTACCGTCGATTTCAGCGCCTTTACTGCCGATGAAGTCACCACGGAATTCAACGCGGCCACCAATCTTTAGTTCGGTTCCTTCGTTGCTGTATACTGTCGCAGCAAATGAAGAACCTGTTACCACTGCTGAAAGAATTGCTGTTGCTAGAGCTGCCTTTTTCATTACCTGTTACCTTATTTTTAATCAATGGGCTTACTTGCCCGTTTTGTTTATGTGGCTAAGGTACGGGTTGAAAATGAACAATCGATGGCTGATTGATGACAATTCGGTTGTGAATATATTTCAAATCTATGAATTGATTGGTTTTTATACGGGACACTGAGCAAAAGAAGAAAAAGAGGCTTGCAGAAGTAAAGCGGTGATTCACCGAAGAAGATGCGGCCAGCAGAAATGCTGGCCGATTTAGTTAAAGTGGCTGATTGTTAACGATCACTTTCACATCAATGTTACCACGCACGGCATTGGAGTATGGGCACACTTGATGAGCAAGGCTAACCAATTGATTGGCCTCTTGTTGAGGTAAGTCAAGTGTAGTGTTCAAAGCCACTGTTAAGGCAAATCCACCGCGATCATTTGGACCAATGCCAACCGTTGCCGTTACCGGAGCGTGTTTCAATGCCACTTTGCCTTCGCGCGCGACGTGTAAGATAGCATTAGAAAAACAGGCGGCATAACCTGCTGCAAAAAGTTGTTCTGGGTTGGTGGCCGTTCCGTTACCGCCCATCTCTTTTGGATAGCTTAAGTTCAGTTCCAGTAGCTTGTCGTCGGTACTGACCACGCCATTACGGCCTGCAGAAGCGGTTGCGGTAGTTTGATACAGTGTTGTCATCGTCTTTTCCTTTTGATTGTGTGCAATTTAATTGCTTGCAATCTTATATCGATCCCTGAGTTGTTTGCAAGTATATTGTGCGCAATTTATTTAAAGGATGATTCTATGTCTCAGTCCAACCCCACTTGCCAGAGCGGTGCAGAAGATGCCATTTTGCTGGAAAATCAGATCTGTTTTTCGCTTTACAGCGCTGCGAATGCCGTCATTCGAGCTTACCGTCCGTTACTTGAGAAGCTCGATCTCACCTATTCTCAATACTTGGTGATGTTAGTGCTCTGGCAGCAAAACGGCATCAACGTGAAAGATCTCGGCGCAAAGTTGTATCTCGATTCGGGCACCCTAACGCCGCTACTCAAACGCTTGGAGAGCAAAGGCATCGTAGAGCGGCGTCGCGGTAAGGATGATGAAAGAGTTCGAGAGCTCTACTTGACCGATACGGGGCAGGCTTTGAAACAGCAGGCGTTGTCGATTCCGCTTGAGATGCAATGCAAGTTTGATCTCTCTTTGGACGAATTGCTCACCTTGAAAACGTTGTGTGAGCGAGTTATTGGCCAACTGGGCTAATGGAGAGCCGATCTCATTTTCTTTCATTCTGTGATTGAATTCTGAGCACTTTATCAGTGGCTGGTTTAGAATCCTTTTTTTGAGTTTATTCAGGGAAGAAAAATGCATCCTATCTATTTAGGAAACAAAAAGTTGCAGCCAAGTAAAGTGCTCTGTGTCGGGCGAAATTATCTCGAACACATTAAAGAGTTAGATAACGCGCTGCCTGAACAGATGGTTTTATTTCACAAGCCAGCTACTTCGGTCACTCCCTCCCTGAGTTCATTCCATCAAGAGCCGTTACACTATGAAGCTGAGATCTGTTTTGTGGTGGAAGATGGCCAATATACGGGCGTTGGTATCGGTTTGGATCTCACTAAGCGAGAGATGCAAAGTTATTTGAAAGGGAAAGGGCTGCCGTGGGAGCGGGCGAAAGCGTTCGATGGTTCCGCGGTTATGAGCCGTTTTGTTTCACTTGCCGGATTGGATGTCGGCGATCTCAACCTTGAGCTATTTATCAACTGCGTCCGAGTGCAAAAAGGGCATGTCAATCAGATGCTCTACTCTCCAAAGGCCATCTTGGCCGAACTGAAAGGCTATGTGACATTACAAGATGGCGACATCGTCATGACCGGAACGCCGCAAGGTGTCGGAGTGGTACACAAAGGCGACGTTTTCTTGGGCCGCCTTAAATGTGGTGAGCATACGTTGATCGAAATCGAATGGCTGGCGAGCTAGAACACCAGCAGCTTTAGCAGCAGAAATACCGCCATACTGACGACAGTCGTCAGCAGCACGTTCTTGCTTTTCCAAGCGATGAAGGCCGCCAGCAGCGCGGCTAAAATGTACGGATTTTGCGGCGACAAATGAAGCTCTCCCTCGGGGGAGAAGACAATCGGAGCCCAGATGGCGGTTAAAACCGCTGGGCTGGCGTAGCTCAAAAAGCGCTGCGTACGCTGGCCTAATTTCAAAGGCAGATTGGGTTCGAGAAACAGATAGCGGCTGGCAAACACTAACGCTGTCATGGCTAGAATAGTCAATAAAATCATCGTTTTTTACCTCCAAGCTCTTCGGCTAAATAGCCAGCAGCCATCGCGCCGATACTGGCAATCATCAAAGCGCCTTCGACCTTAAAAAAGTGCAATGCCACCGAAAGCAGCAGGGCCGTTACGACGCTGAGCAAGACCGGCAGATTTTTGATCCCGGGGACGACGATGGCAATAAAGGTGGCGGCGACGGCAAATTCTAAACCCAGTTCATTGAGCTGAGGTAGGAAGCTGCCCGCCAAAATGCCGGCAAAGGTCGCGAGATTCCAAAAGAGATAAAAACTAAGCCCTGCCCCCAGAGCGTACCAGCGATCAAACTGCTTTTCGCTTTGATGCCCAACGAGGGCAAACAGCTCATCGGTTAGCAAGAAACCCAGTGACAAACGCCACCTTAGCGGCAAAGGAGATACCTTGCTGCGCATCGACACGCTGTAGAGAAAGTGGCGAGAGGTGATGAAAAAGGTGGTGAGCAGCATGGTCGTCAGCCCTGCGCCCGCTTTGATCATGCCCATTGCGACCAGTTGCGCCGAGCCGGCGAATAAAATCGCCGACAGGGCTTGTCCTTCAAAAGGATGCAACCCTGAATCAATGGCGAAGGAGCCGGCAAGCAGCCCCCAAGGGAGAACGGCGATACTCAGTGGCATCATGGCAATCGTGCCTTGCCAGAATCGTCTCGCTTGTGAGTCGTGTTGTTGTGAGGTCAAACTGATATCCATAGTGTACTCTTTGCTGTTTTTTCTCACTTTAGCGAGACGTATGGGCAAAGTGTTGTATTTTTTTGCTGAGAGAAGATGCGACGGCTAGCCATTTGCCAAGCGATCCAAATGCTTGACATACTGCCCCGGCGTCACGCCCATGGCTTTTTTAAAATGACGGTGGAAATGGCTTTGGTCATGAAAACCGCACTCTTGCGCCACGTCCAAGATGCGCTGCCCGCCTCTTAATAACCGCTTGGCGAGGCGCAAACGCTGCTGGATCTGATAGGCGTGTGGTGGAAAACCGTAGTTTTTTTGAAACTCCCGCACCAAGTGAAACGGGCTGATGCCACCAAGTTTCGCCAGTTCTTCCAAAGAGACATCGGCTTGTGGGAAATCATCAAGAAACTCTTTAACCAGCGAGAGCTGGCGCTGAGCAGAGGCAGGCGTTCGTAGCGGCTGGCGTACACTGCTGTGTTTGGCAGCCAGTTTGATCAAGGTGCCGTACACCAATGTTTCACGCAGTAACCGATTGTCTGAATTGGCTAAAGTGTCAAACACCAGCCGTAGTTGCATCGCTAATTCAGGATCGTACACAACGGGTTGCGGGAAGTAAGGCTGCGCTAAGTTGGGCGAATTGAGCTCGTCACTCAGTCTGGCAAACTGCTCCGGCACCGGATACATCGCTTTGTACTCCCAGCCCCCTTCGGTAGCAGAATGGCCGTTATGCACTTCATCGGCATTGACCAGAATAATGCTGTCTTGCGGCGCGATGTGGTTTCCACCGGTGCGAAAAAATCGTTGCGCGCCTTTCTCAATCACACCAATGGTGTAGCCTTCGTGGCTGTGTCGAGAAAAATTCTGTTTCTCGTACTTGGCATCGAGCATTTCTAAGCCTCCGAGTTCGGCGGCAATCTGAAAATGGGCGATTTCTTTATTATCATTTTTCATCGTGTGGTGATTCGCAACAGCATCTTCATTCAGTCTACCCGAGTTCGAAACGCCATTTTTGTACAAAATTGCTCTGGATGATATCACTGTGAGCAAATTGGTTTGATTCTCCGACCTTCGGATATTTATTAGTCATATAGTTGGCTTTAAATTAAATAATCAGCCGTAAATATGGCTTGCTGGCATGGCTTAAGATAGAATCCGCCGCTTTGTTGACAACGATTCACTAAACAAATGATCGATTTCGCTATATTGCCTGTTTACCTGACGGCGGTCATTGCTCTGCTACTGCTGCCTGGCCCTGATATGTTGTTGATCGCCAGCTCAAGCATGAGTTACGGGAAAAGAGTGGGTCTTTTTGCCAGCTTGGGGAATGCGACCTCTGGCATGATTCTTACTCTGCTTGCGGCGATGGGCGTGTCGGCTTTAATTGCCATGAGTCCACTTGCCTTAAAAGCGCTGCATCTGCTCGGTGGTGCCTATTTACTGAAAATGGGTTGGGATTGCCTCAAGAGCACCCCTGCGCAGGCACCGAAAAACCGCGATAGCAAAGCGATGGCGGCCACTTACTATCAGCGCGCTTTAATGAGTAATTTACTCAATCCGAAAGCGCTCGTTTTCTTTGTGATGTTTTTGCCACAGTTCGTGTCGGCCAACATCAGCGCCAGTACTGGCGAGCAGATGCTGGCTTTGGGGTTGCTGCTCAATTTACTGGGTTTACTGTTCAATCTCGGTTTGGTGGTATTAGCTGGAACGCTGGGTAAGCGCTTGCTAGAAAGCGATGCCTTTCGCCTCTATCAACACAAGCTCATGGGGCTGGTGTTTGTTTTCTTATCTCTTTGGATGTTATCCAATTTCAACTCGTGATAGGGTTTAGCATCATTTCTAAAGCCAGCGACTGCTGGCTTTTTCTTAGCCAGAGGAGCGCGTCACCATGACGATGACAACGGAATTCACTTTTGATCTCCAGCCGGACGATTTTGAAACGATTCGTAGCGGCATTCGTGCCTATAACTTGCAGCATTTACCTTCAGGTGAAGTAACACGAATTGGCTGCTTTGTGCGCGATGAAGAGGGCAAAATGGTCGGCGGTTTGACAGGCAACTTATTTGCTAACACGGTGTTTGTCGAATTTCTCTGGCTGGATGAAAACCATCGCAAGGGCGGTCTTGGCACACAGCTGATGCAACGTTTAGAAGCGGAAGTCAAACCCAAAGGGATAACGGATCTTTATCTCGACACATTCAGTTTTCAAGCTCTGGGTTTTTACCTCAAACTGGGTTTTGAAAAAGTGGGTGAATATCGCGGATTTCCAGCAGAAGGCATTAGTAAGTATTTTCTGCAAAAACGTATTCAACCTGAATACGGGAATGGTTAACACGCCAAGCTTCTGCTTGGCGTGTAACGATCAGGTTACAGGCTTGCTTGATGCGCGTTGATAAGAGCGTTCATTTTCTCTTCGGTATGACGCTGCGCGGTGGAATAATCCATTTCAGCCGGGAAATCACCAATCACTTCGTAATAGCACTTCAGCTTTGGCTCCGTGCCTGAAGGGCGCACAATCACTCGCGATTGATCTTCCAGATGATAGATAAGTACATCACTGGCAGGCAGATTGATTGCCTCTGTGATGCCACCCGAGACAAAACGCAAAGACGCTTTGAGATCTTCAGTCACGACGACCTTCTGCCCGCCAATCGTTTTGGGCGGTAGTGCTCTAAGTTTGTCGCCAATCGGCGGTGAATCGGGTGAGAGGGCGATACTGCGCTGCGCATTGCAATAGAAACCATGTTGACGATAGAGGCTTTCCAACTTATCCCAGATGGTCCTGTGTTGTGCGCTTAATCTGGCGGTGAGCTGGGCAAATGCCACGAGCGCAGATAAGCCGTCTTTATCCCAAACTTTGTTGCCGATTGTGTATCCCAGCGCTTCTTCATAAGCAAAAAGAAACTGTTGGTCTTCGCTTTGCAGATTCATTGCTACGTTAGTCAGCCATTTGAAACCAGTTAGCGTTTGGTAGTAGCTCGCGCCATGATGTTTGGCGATGGCAGACAACAGGCGAGATGACACTATGGTATTGCCAACCAACTGTTTACTCGCATCGCTGCGACTAAGCAGATAGTCCGCAAACAACGCGCCGACTTGGTCGCCACTGAGCATCTGGTAGCGACCATCGCTTCGTCTTGCGGCAACGGCAAAACGGTCTGCGTCTGGGTCGTTGGCGCACGCAATCTCGGCATTGACCGATGTGGCTAATTCGATCACCCGATCCATCGCTCCAGCCTCTTCTGGGTTGGGGAAGTTTACCGTCGGGAATGTGCCGTCTGGTTCACGTTGCTCGGCAACGCTGTGTACTTCGGTAAATCCTGCGTCTCGAAGCAGCGTTTCGGCCATTTCTGCGCCAACGCCGTGCATAGCGGTGTAAGCCAGTACAAGGTTATTGGGCGCGCTTTTCTCCAGCAGCGGATGGTTATTCATGGTTTCACGATAGCTTTGGTAATACTCTTCGGTCAGCCATATCAATGAACCATTGTGTTCGGCTTGTTCTAACGCTTGGTAAGGAATTGGGCATGCCGAGGCAAGGTCGATTTGCGTGGCAATGCCTGCATCATGCGGGGGAATGATTTGCGCGCCGTTTTCCCAATATACCTTGAAGCCATTGTACTCGGGTGGGTTGTGGCTCGCTGTCACGACCACGGCCGCCGCCGCGTGGAAATGTTTCACCCCATAGGCGACCACAGGAGTCGGGGCGACTTTATAAGTGAGGTAGACTCTAAACCCCAGCGCACTCAACACCGCTGCGGTATCGTGGGCAAATTGTTTGGAATCGGTGCGGCCATCATAGCCGATCACGACGCCACGCGATTGCGCATTGTCTATGGTTTGCATCAGGTAGTGACCAAGCCCGGCGGCCGTTTCTTGAATGACTAAACGGTTCATACGATTTGGCCCTGCGCCAACTTTGCCACGTAGGCCAGCGGTGCCAAATTCGAGTCGGCCGCGAAATCGATCGGCCAGTTCTTCATCTCGGTGGTTATCAATAAGGGTTTGTAACTCAGCTTTACTGATTGGATCAGGATCTCGGGCTAGCCAGGCAGTGATCTCTTTGTTCATTGTTTTGTTCCTTATGCATCTTGCTTGGAATTAATCTAAATGATAACAACTATCATTTCTTTGAAGCCAATCGTTTAGTTGTGAACAAAAAACGCGTTGATGTAAAGATAGTCAACTTCTGCCAAAGCTTCTGCTACGAAAGTGATATCAATGAGATATCAGCAATCTGCATAAAAGGATGTGGAGGGAATAAGGTAGAGAGAGAAAACAAGGGGAGCGATTCGCTCCCCTTAGACTGTTAAGGCTCAGTGCACCTTAGTTTGTTTTTTTAAGCTCTTGATATTCAAAGCTTGGAATCATGACTTCTACACGGCGGTTTTGCGCGCGCCCTTCGGCCGTGTCGTTTGAAGCAATAGGGCTTGATTCACCCGCACCGACCACGGTCAGTTGCTCTGCTTTCACGCCACCCTGGATGAGATAATCTGCCACCGCTTGAGCGCGTTTCTCCGAAATGCGTTGGTTCACTGTCTCTGAACCGGTTGAATCAGTGTGACCGACAATTTCCGCGTTCGCGGTTGGGTAAGCAAGTAATACTTCCAAAAGAGGATCTAACGATTTTTTGCCACCAGCAGAAAGTGTTGAACTTCCGGTTGCAAACAGCTCTTGGTTGTACTTCTGATTAGTGAATTTAGTCACCCATTCTGGTTTTGGCTCAGGCTTCACTTCTTCTTTCACTTCCTGAACCACTTCCTCTGGCTGAGTTTGAGCAACGGGTTCTACAACGGCAGGTTGCTCTTGTTCGACAGGGCGTGGCTCTACCACTGGTTCGCTGGTGGCAACGGTCGCTGCACTTGATTGGCCAAACAGGTAAGTGATACCCAAACTGAACACGTTGGTGTCCATGTCTTGCACGATATCGTCACTCATATCTTGGAAGCGTTGATATTCAGCGCGCGCTTTTAGCGTTTCTGACAATTGGTATTCAAGACCCAGTGAGCCTGTGGCGACAATGTCATTCTCATCACCAAAGCGCATGTAGGCCGCACCTAGCTTAGCAAAGGCATCGAGCTTTTCATTGACAGGCAAGTTGAGCTTTGGCGCAACAGAAATTGCCGAGAGACGGTCTTTGACATAGCGCCAATCTGAAAACGTGGTTTCAAATTTACCCAACATATCAATGCCCACTTCGGCAGCGATGTTGTCGGTAAAGTTGTAGCCAGAGTAAGCCCCTAAACCAAAGGATTTGTAATCACAAGGGCTGGATGCGTAGCAGGCATCCTCAAGAGCAACATAGCCAAGTTTACCACCCACGTATACATCAGAGAGGGCGGCTGTAGCGGTAGCTGAGAAAAAACCACTGCTAGCTAGCACGGCGGAAATAGTGATAGCTAATTTTTTCATAATTATTCCTTCTGTTCTCAGGCTAAGACGGTATGGGGAACTTGATTAACTTGTCATTAAACGTGATGACAACGTTGTCAACGCAAGAGAGCCAAGTCGCTTCATTCTAGTGACAAAATGTTGCAAACCCCATGTGAGAATGTGAAATTATGTGATGTGTCTCATATATGGGACGAATGGAAATCTCTGTTTTGTCTTACTTGATCATTGCACAGAAGCGTACTCCTAATGGGTGTAATTAAATATTTACAATCAATGTAAAGCGTAAAATTATTGAAAAGTTTGCCTTTTGCTAAAAAAAATGATTGCAGTCTCCGTTTTAAGCCGATAAGTTACCCCATACCCAGAAAAAACGGGCTGTGCAGAGGATCCGTTCCTTCTGCGATTGCAGCCAGAAAAGAGTGAATAGGAAGAAGTACGCAATGTTTCAAACTGATGATGTAAGAATAAATCGAGTCAAAGAACTGTTACCACCTGTGGCGGTTCTAGAGAAGTATCCGGCCACTGAAACCGCGTCTTCGACCACTTTTGAATCTCGCAATGCGATTCACAATATTTTGAACGGCGATGATGACCGTCTGCTGGTGATTGTCGGCCCATGTTCGATTCACGATCCTGTCGCCGCGGTGGAGTACGGTAAGAAACTCAAAGCACTGCGTGATGAGCTGAGCGATAAACTGGAAATCGTGATGCGTGTCTATTTTGAAAAACCACGTACGACGGTTGGCTGGAAAGGCCTTATTAACGACCCATACCTAGATGATACCTTTAAGCTGAACGACGGCCTGCGTATGGGGCGCAAGTTGTTGTTGGATCTTACGGACATGGGGCTACCTACAGCCAGCGAATTCTTAGACATGATCACCCCGCAATACGTCGCTGATTTGATCAGCTGGGGCGCGATTGGTGCGCGTACAACAGAATCTCAGGTGCACCGCGAGTTGGCGTCAGGTCTCTCTTGCCCGGTTGGTTTCAAAAATGGCACCGACGGCAATATCAAAATCGCCAGTGATGCGATTCGTTCGGCGAGTGCTTCGCACCATTTCCTTTCGGTAACCAAATACGGCCATTCTGCGATTGTTGAAACGGCAGGTAACCCAGATTGCCACATCATTTTACGCGGTGGAAAAGAGCCAAACTACAGTGCATCACACGTTGCTGCGGTGAAAGAGGAACTGGCCGCTGCTGGTCTTCCACAAAAAGTGATGATTGACTTCAGCCACGCAAACAGCTCGAAGCAGTTTAAGCGCCAAATGCTGGTGGCCGATGATGTGTCTGAGCAGCTTGCCAGTGGTGAAGATGCGATCTTCGGCGTGATGATCGAGTCGCACCTGGTCGAAGGACGTCAAGATCTGGTGGATGGCAAAGCGCCGACTTACGGTCAGTCAATCACCGATGCGTGTATCGGCTGGCAAGATACCGAAAACGTTCTACGTCAGTTGGCCGATGCCGTGTCCGCACGCCGCGCGAAGTAAGTCATTAACCCGCCAAGTGCTATTAAGAAGGCCTGCAATCGCAGGCCTTTATAGTCTTAGGTTATCGGTCAATCATGCTCTTTTGCCGGAATGTAACCGTACTCTTGAATAATCGCTTGGCCTCGTTCGGACTTGATAAAGCGGATAAATTCTTTCGCCGATTGATCCAAGTTATCGCTTTTGTACACAATCAAAAATGGCCGTGACAAAAGATAGCGATTGGAGGCGATGTTTTTCGCATTCGCGTCAATACCGTCGATGGTAATGGCTTTTACCGAGCGATCGACCGACCCTAAAGAGACGAAACCGATCGCTTGTGGGTTGTGGTTGACGATGGTTTTCACCATGCTGTTGCTGTTCACCACAAGATTGCTGGTGCTGATATCGGAGACTAAACGATCTTTGATGATTTTAGTCAGGCCGAGAAGGCTCTCGAAGCTGTAACGTGAACCTGATGAGGCTTCACGGGTTACTGCGGCAATTCGTTTATCTTCACCGCCCACTTGTTTCCAGTTGGTCAGCTTACCTTGATAAATATCGAAGATTTGTTGCTGTGTTAGGTTATCAATCGGATTAGCGATATTGACGACCAGCGCCAAACCGTCATAAGCAATCAAATCGACATTCAGATCTTCACCTTTCTCCATTTCACTAAGGTAGCGTGAGCTCATACCCAGTTTCACCACCCCTTTGTTGACCATGGTGATGCCCGCAGTGGAACCGATGCCTTGTACGGCGACAAAGGTTTCAGTATGAGTTTTGTTGAATTCTTCAGCCAACACATCCATCACGCGTGCGACAGAGGTTGAACCTGAAATATTGAGCTCTTTGGCGTAAGCGGATGGAAAGGATAGGGCAAAAGCCAAAAAGGTAGAGACCGCTAAGCGAATCATAAGGTACTCCAATATAAGCGTATTTTAGCCGCTTATGATATTTCGTTCAGGTTACACTTTTGTGAAAGGGCTGGCATATCCTGTGAAAGCATGGTCACAGACTGGTTTTCTTGTGAGATAAGCGTAGAGTTTGCGTATACTCATTACTCGTATTGGGCGCGGGAGAAAACCATGTCAGTCACGCAAATAGCCACCAATCGTCTCTATAAAGAAGTTGAAGAGTTGTGTACCAAACGTAACGCCAATGTGCCAGTGGAGCTTGGCAAATGTCTGTATGTGCCTCTTGAAACTGGGGTTGAGCTGCACAAAGCGAGCTATCTTCTGGACTCCCGACACAGTGAGTACACCTCTCCTGTAGCCAAAATTCTTTTTGATCAAGCGCAGCAATATTGGCTGTTTTTTATCGCTCGATTTGATGGCGAAAATTACTATTGGGAACCGTATTCGGCTTTAACGCAAAGTGCGCATCTTGAGGATATTCTCCATGAGATAGAACACGATCCGGCTGGCTGCTTTTGGTAACCCCTTTCAAACCTTCTGTTTAATCACGATTTCCCAGAAACCTTGGCGCGAAACTCTTTGGGTGTCATATGCTGAAGCGCTTTAAAAGCGGTGCTGAAATGGGCTGCGCTTTTAAAGCCTGAATCCATCGCAATCTCAGTGATGGATTTGTGGCTGTTGCGCAGTTGGTTGGTCGCATAACTAATACGTTTGATTTTCAGCAGTTGTGAAAAAGACATCTCTTCTGCAGCTAAACGGCGTTTTAATGTTGCGATGGACATGCCCATATGCTGTGCCAGCGATTCTAACGAGATCTCGTGATCGATGTTCTCTTCAATATAGCAAATGATCTTTTGTGTTTCACTAAACTGAGTCGCCGCGAAGATAGAGCCCAGCAGTTGAGGCTGAGCTTCAACCATCAAACTCAAGAGTGCCAGCGCCAAATGTTCCTGAGCCAGTTGAGGGCTTTTGCGCGATATGGACTCGATCAGCAGGTGTTTCAACTGTTGGAGAGCTGGGGCGGTTGCGCCAAACTTAGTCAGTGATTCACTTTGGCTGGTGGTTGCGCTGGCGAGTGGATAGCTATTGCGAAATTTTTGCAGCAGGGCTGGGGAGAAAATCAGTACTACAGCGGAAAAGCCTTGCTCTCCGGGCTGTGCCAACGCTTCTTTAAATTGATCAGAATGATAAAAGGCAAACTCGCCTTCCCCCAGTAAACACGCTTCTCCAGCTTGTGGATGAAGCTGCAATTTCCCTTTCTCGACACAAAACAGACCATTTTGCGCCGTAGGGTAGCGCTCTTGCTTACGCGGCGCGAAGTGAGTAAAGGTTAGAAGTTCTATTGCTGGCATAAAATCGAAATCGCTGTTTGGTCGTTAATCACTGAATGGACAGCTGGATTCGTGCCCTTCAATCGTTTTTGCTCTTCGAGATGATTTTACTGGGATTAGGGAAAATAAAAAGCGCCCAAATTGAGCGCTTGTTATCATTTATTCGCCTTGTATCGCTTCAGCGACTGGCAATTCGGCAAACACGGCGGTTGGTTTGGCGACCAAACTGCGGTTTTCTTGGTTGACTTCGGTAAGGACCACTTCCAACACATCACCCAGTTTGTAAACCAGCTCCTTATCGATGGAGATTGTGCCCGCATCACCATTGCACTCAATGCGCTCTCTATTATCGACAATCAGTGCACCTGGAATGAAGGCCGCCGCGCCATTCTCTATCAAACGAACACGCATTCCCGCGCGGTTGATGTCAAAGATTTCCGCATGGAAGCGAGTCTCTTTCGCCGGCTCGTCGGCCAAGGTGCGCGCGTAGAGCCAGTCCGCGACATTACGCTCAGCAATCTTGTGATGTTTACGATGCAGAGCCAACTCGTCACCCACCGTTTCATCGGGCTTTTGCACGGGCTCTTTATTGAGGATCAGTGCTTTAAGCATACGGTGGTTGATCATATCGCCATACTTACGGATAGGAGAGGTCCAAGTTGCGTAAATATCTAGCCCCATAGCGTAGTGAGGCAGTGGTTGGTTGCTCACTTCACTGTAGGTTTGGAACTTGCGAATACGGTTGTCGAGGTAAGTGCTCTCTTGCTGACATAACCAGCGACGCAGGGCAGCAAAGCCTTGCAAAGTGGCTAACGATTCGCTGGTGAAAGGTAAGGTGCCGTCTGGATTAACCAGTTCAACCGCATCAGCCAGTTTTTCTGCTTTGAAGCCAGAATGGCAGTTGAATACGCCCGTACCAAAGTGCGCTTGCAAGGTTTTACCTGCACAGATGTTGGCGGTGATCATCGACTCTTCAACCAAACGGTTGGCGCTGCGGCGAGAGTCGGCATGAATCGCGATCACATCGTTATCTTCGCTGAGTTCGAAACGGTAATCCGGTCTGTCTGGGAAGACGACCGCGTGTTTTTCACGCCACTGTGCGCGTGCCAGAGAGAAGTCGTACAAGTCACGAACGATGGTTGCGATCGCTTCACTTGGTTGCCATTTTTCCGATACGCCGCTTTCTAACCAATTAGAGACGTTGTCGTAGGCCAGACGAGCATGCGATTTAATATTGGCAGCAAAGAAACGAATGTCATCGCCGATCACGCCATCTTTTGACACGGTAACCGTGCAGCAAAGGGCAGGGCGAATTTCACCTTCGATCAACGAGCACAATTCATCGGCCAGATCGCGTGGCAACATCGGAATGTTGCGTCCGGGCAGATAAATAGTGAAACCCCGTTCGCGCGCGACTTTGTCCATCTCATCGTCTGGCGTAATGTACGCAGTTGGGTCAGCGATTGCGATGGTTAGCTCAAAATCCCCTGCGGCGTTTTTCTTCGCATACAAGGCATCGTCCATATCTTTGGTCGACTCGCCATCAATCGTGACAAACGGCACGTGCGTCATGTCGATGCGTTGCAGATCCGCATCGTCTTTGATTTCCCAGTGTTCAATACCCGCAGGCTCAGAATTAGGCAGATCATTTTCGGCCAACGTAACCCACCACGGGGCGATTTTGTCATTGGCATCAGTGATTTTTTCTGAGATTTCAACAAAGAAGCCGTTTTCATCTTTCAGAGGGTGACGCACAAGGTGTGCAACGACCCAATCGCCTTCGGCGAAGTCATCACTTTTCAGCCCTTTTTTCACTTTGGCTTTCAGTGACATTTTTTTCAGTTGCGGATGATCAGGAGCGACGTTGAGCTTGCCCTTGAACATTTTGATGCGGCCAATAAAGCGATTGAGAGATTGTTCCACCAGCTCTTGAGGTTCTGCAACTTCACGTTCGTTTTCCGTGCGGATGATGGCAATCACTTTGTCACCGTGCATACATTTTTTCATGTAAGCCGGTGGGATGAAGAAACTGGTTTTGCTGTCGACTTCGAGAAAACCGAAACCTTTTTCGGTTGCCTTGATGGTTCCCTCTTTCTTAGGCAGATTTTCTTGAATTTGCTGCTTAAGTTGGGCGAGTAGTGGGTTATCTTGAAACATCTTTTCTTAGCTTATGTTTTGAATTGGGCACACTATAATCATTGCACGGCTTTATTACTACCAAAAACAGGCTATTTCACCGTCCATCATCTACAATTTGACCAATAAATGATTGAGCTCAGCCCTTGTATTTACTTGGGCTGAAGGGATTAGGCGGTCCGATTCTACCACTGCTAAGAAATATTTGTGATGAAATTCAATTTTTTCTGGCTTTTTTTATGCTTTTAAGGAATAATCCGCGTCCCTTAAGTCGTCCCCAATGGCTTGTAGCGTTTTTGTACTGTGCTGTTTCCTGCAAAAGGAAGCTAAAACCGGATGAATCAGTATCGAATGAGAAGAGCTTGTGGGACCCATTTTTACATTAAATACAGTAGGATCCCCATGCAAGATTCTGTTATTCAATTCAGTGATTTAGAACTGAATGATTCTATCCTTTCTGCTCTAGAAGGAATGGGCTTTGTTTCTCCAACACCAATCCAAGCAGCCGCTATCCCACATCTACTTCAGGGCGTAGATGCGTTAGGCAAAGCACAAACAGGTACAGGTAAAACCGCTGCGTTTTCTCTTCCTCTGCTAAACAAACTGGACCTAGCACAACGTAAGCCACAAGCTATCGTGCTAGCACCAACTCGTGAGTTGGCTATCCAAGTTGCTGCAGAGATGAAAAATCTCGGCCAAAACATCAAGGGACTGAAAGTTCTCGAGATCTACGGTGGTGCTTCTATCGTTGATCAAATGCGCGCACTGAAAAATGGTGCTCACGTCATCGTGGGTACACCAGGTCGTGTTCAAGACCTGATTAACCGTGAGCGTCTTGACCTAAGTGAAGTTCACACTTTCGTTCTTGACGAAGCAGACGAAATGCTAAATATGGGTTTCGTTGATGACGTGACCGAAATCATGGAACACGCACCATCCAGTGCGCAGCGTGTCCTTTTCTCGGCAACGATGCCTCCAATGCTGAAAAACATTGTTGAGCGTTTCCTGCGTGAGCCAGTCACGGTTGACGTTGCGGGTAAAAACCACACGGTTGACAAAGTTGCTCAGCAATTCTGGGTCGTAAAAGGCGTAGAGAAAGACGAAGCAATGTCTCGTCTGCTTGAAACTGAAGAGACCGATGCGTCGATCGTATTCGTTCGTACTCGTCAAGATACCGAGCGTCTGGCGGATTGGCTAAGCGCGCGTGGCTTCAAAGCAGCGGCGCTACACGGTGACATTCCTCAGTCTCTGCGTGAGCGCACTGTTGATCACATTAAACAAGGTGTGATCGACATCCTTGTTGCAACTGACGTTGTGGCACGTGGTCTTGACGTTCCTCGTATTACGCACGTATTTAACTACGACATCCCGTTCGATGTGGAATCATACATCCACCGTATCGGCCGTACTGGTCGTGCTGGACGTCAAGGTAAAGCGATCCTGTTGGTTCGTACTAACCAGATCCGCATGCTACGCACCATTGAGCGAGTGACGAAATCTTCGATGGAAGAGATCCAATTGCCACTGCGCGATCAAGTTGCAACGGCTCGCCTGAACAAGCTGGCCGCTGAACTGGCAGCAGAAACGGAGCACAAAGCGCTAGACAAGTTTGCTGAACTGGTTGAAAAGCTAGAAGAAACGCTAGAAATCGATTCTTCAGTATTGGCTGCGATTCTGCTCAAACGTCAGCAAGGTAAACGCCCGCTGTTTTACGTTGGCGAAGACCCAATGGTTGAAGCCGTTGAACGCGAAAAACAACGCCGTAAAGATCGCCGCGAAGGTGGTCGTGAGGGCGGTCGTGAAGGTCGTGAGGGCGGTCGTGAAGGCCGTCGTGAGAGCTTCAACAACCAAGATTGGGATACTTACCAGTTGCAAGTTGGTCGTGATCAAGGCGTTCAGGTTAAAGACATCGTTGGCGCAATCGCAAACGAACTTGGCCTAGGTAAAGGTTCTATTGGCGCGATCAAACTAGCGCAAGAGCATACCTTTGTTCAGCTGCCAAAAGCGATGAGCACACAAGCAGCCAGCAAACTTCGTAAGCTGCGCATCCGCCAGAAAGAAGTCGGCGCGGTAGTGTGTGATTTCGAAGATTTCGGTGAGCCACGCGCTCGTCGTGAAGGTGGTGCACGCCGTGAAGGTGGCTACCGTGGTCAGCGCGAAGGCGGTCGCGAAGGCGGTGCTCGTCGTGAAGGCGGTTTCCGTGCTAGCCGTGAAGGTGAGCGTCGCTTTGACCGTAACCGTGGTGGTGATCATCGTGGTAACTATCGTGGTGAACGTGGCCATAGCCGCAGCAACAGTAACAGCAGTAGTCGTCGCGAAGAAGCATAAGATTGTAGAAAACCGGGTTTCGACCCGGTTTTTTTTCGTCTGTGCGTTTTTTCGTCTGTAGTCGGCCTCTTTGTCGGCAAGTTGCAGCACCGCCCCGAAATGCTTAAGCATAAAGTGGCCATTCATCTCTCTGCCTTTTCTATCAATCAATTCATTTCTTGCTGCGATGTTATGCATTTCTGATTCCGCCCTTTATATTTTTTACGCCTCTAATAAAATCAAAACCTGTTCAAGATCAACAAAAAATCAGCGTTTAAGCCGTTTTAACTAAAAGATAGTTGAAAGATTAAAAAATTATTGAATAATGACCTGTAGATTAAGAGAACCGCGCAAATGCGTTGTACCCAGCTCCCGCTCCACAACAGGAAACATACTCCATGTCTAATTCGTTCGTACTAGTGATCAACTCAGGTAGTTCTTCTCTCAAATTTGCCGTTATCGACTCGGTCTGCGGTAATGCGGTGTTGAGTGGATTGGGTGAGTGCTTTGGCTTGGCAGACGCTCGCATGAGCTGGAAATACGCTGGCGAGAAAACGGAAATTGCCATTGAAGGGGAAGGAAACCACCATAAACTTGCTATTGGCAAGTTGGTTGGTTTGACTGAAGAATTAGGCCTTACGCAAGATATCGTCGCCGTCGGCCACCGTATCGTCCATGGCGGTGAGAAGTTCACTAAGACAGTGCGGATCAACGAAGAAGTCACGGCTGAGATCGAAAAATTGGCCGATCTTGCGCCGTTGCACAATCCGGCGGGTGCGATTGGTATTCGTGCCGCGATGGAAGCCTTCCCAGCGTTGCCGCAATTTGCGGTGTTTGATACCGCGTTCCACCAAACTATGCCTAAACGTGCTTTCACTGGCGCGATTGCGAGCGAGCTGTACACTGACTTTGGGATCCGTCGTTACGGCTTCCACGGCACCAGCCACTATTTCGTTAGCCGTGAAGCGGCCAAGATGCTCAATAAGCCGGTCGAAGCGTCGAGTTTCATTTCTGTGCACCTTGGCAATGGTGCTTCTGTTTGCGCGATTAACAACGGAAAATCGGTGGATACCTCAATGGGCTTTACCCCATTGTCTGGCCTGATGATGGGCACACGCTGCGGCGATTTGGACCCTGGGATAATCGAATACCTGCTGAAGAAAGGCTGGTCGCAAGAGAAAGTGTTTAACTCACTCAACAAAGCGTCTGGCTTCTTGGGTGTGTCCGGCCTAACCAGCGACGCTCGTGGCATTTTAGAGGCGATGGAGCAGGGCCACGAAGGGGCCACATTGGCATTCCAAGTGTTTACCTACCGCGTCGCGAAGTATATTGCCTCTTATCTGGCTGCGCTTGATTCTTTTGATGGCATTATTTTCACTGGTGGCATTGGTGAAAACTCACTGCCGATCCGCCGCGAGATTCTGCAAAACCTCAAACTGCTTGGTTTTGTCGAAGATGAAAAAGGCAACGAAGAGGCTCGTTTTGGCAAGGCTGGCGTGATTGCCAAATCAGAACTACTCAACGCAGTAGCGTTGGTGGTGCCAACCAACGAGGAATTCGTGATCGCCCAGCAATCGGTTGAATTGCTGTAATTAATAACAAAAACAGATAGTTAAAAGCGAGCTTGGTGCTCGCTTTTTTTACTCGCTATGTTGGGTAGACCATTGCGAAGGATGTGCATGGCGACACACCGCTTACCCATTACATCGACTTCTGCAATTCATTTTTTGCCCTAAGTTAGTGGGGTTAGGGTTGGCTTGGTTGTGTCCCAAAATGCGCCACACCCTAAGTCAGAATTTATATAATCATTTAGCGTTTGAAGTACAAAGACAATAATTATTAAAAGACAAGGTCTGACCTCGTTTTTCTTATTTTTTGTTTGACAAGTACAAAGTGCCGATAGAGAAATTAATTTATTGCTATAGATTACGAACTACCACATTTAAAGCTTATTATATAGAATTGAAGCTTGCAGTAGCTTTCCCGCTTGCGTCAACTTCTAATGGATAAAACTTGAGAGCATCAGATTTGGGAAGGCTTTTTCGTTGAGCTACAGAACGAATAGGAGCTCGTACTGTCCGATCCGTTTTTTTATGGTAACAAACATATTTCGCAATATAGTTCTCTAATATGTCAAGTTCAGGATGTTCTAGCATGATGATACTCTTAATATAATCAAAAAATAGTTTGCTTGCTTGTAATTGTTTAAAGACAGCCTCACGCTTGGGAACTTCTGATTTTAAGTCTCCAAAGTAAACATAACAGATTGAACCTAATATACGAATAATTATGAAGTCACAACGTTTATTGTAGGTATAACCGTCATCTTTTGTATAGTCGTTAAGAAGTGGAGAGTATTTTGCAATATCTCCGCTACCTACATCAAACGTAAGGCAAATATCATTCTCACCAAGATCTTTTAAAATAACCTCTTTGAGCTTTGCAGATGGGTCAGTTTCTTTTATTTTTATACATCTATGTCCCCTTAATGATGGGGGGTCAAAATCTCTAAATGAGCATTCCTTAATTAGAATCTTTTGTAGACAAGATTTAGGCACATTATACTCCTAACTCATCATAAAGTTCTTCTTGAAGCTTATTTGCATTGATTATAATTTCGTCAAATATTTTAGTATCTATGCCAGAAGCCATCACATCCATTGGAGTCACTCGACCTTCCGAGTTAACGCTATAAGCACTAATTTGCTCTTTCTTTAAAAGATCTTCTTCAATCATGTTGTGTTGCGTCATAATTGAACTTTTGCTAGGTAGATCATGGCTTAGCATTACTGCGTTATTAATTTCTCGAATCAAATAATCGCTGTGTGTTGTAATAATTACTTTAATTCCAGAGTTTGCAATTCTCGCTAAAACTTTCGCCATCAACCTTTGGTTATCAGGATGTAAGTTGAGTTCTGGTTCGTCAATTAATAGGACATCACCTTTTTGAGCAAGTGAGTTAACATACAAATCAATCATGAATAGTGACTTGATTGAAGATGAAGTAATTGTTATTGGTAATTGATGACTGTTATCATTGGCTGAGAAAACTAAGTTACCTGACTCTACAGAAAATTTCCCTTTTACTATTTCTAGAAGAGCATCCGAAACATATTTGTGTTCAATAGCTAAATAACTTTTTTTCTTCAGTTCTTTTTCTGCATTTCGAACTGCAATTAGGTTTTTTCGAACAGGAACGGCTAAGTTGGCCCTATGTCCGAAAGTGAGACTTGATATTTCTCGTAAAACCCCCTCTACTTCGTGTGAGTCAGTTGCTTCCAAAAGCTCTTCGATCTTGTCTTTTATCGTTAAAGTTGTTCCATCTATATCCTTTTGAAACACTAGGCTACCAACACGCTCTGATGTAATAACAAAAGGTCTGAGTACGGATTCCATAACACCGATATTAATGCTAATAATATGGCGTAAAAGAATATTAACAATCGAAGTTATAGAAAGATCAGATCCCTCTCCTGTGTTATCTTCTACAATATCATCACTAATTAGGTAGAAATGCTCATCGCCTTCTTTAGTCATTAATCGTAATTTTTCACCCGATAAACCAATGTTATAACTCATTTCTAGAATGGCACTAATCATTTCATCAATATAGTCTTCTGAAACCTCTGATGTGATACTCGATGCCCTAAATGTGTCTGGGTAACTGTTGAAGGTTAAGTGAATTTTTTTATTACTCTTATTAATTAATTCGGCAACAAGAGCGTTTAAATACTCACGAAATTTAGCTGATTTAACACTAAACTCGGTGTCTCCTTCATTTAAGAAGGTTGAAGCAGAAGCAGAAGGGAAGTCCATAGGATCCCATCTTGGCTGACGTAAGCTAGTTAAATGATGATAAATAGAGTATGAAAGCCAAGTCTTTGAAGAACTATTAGGCCCACAAATGATAGTTAGATCTTTCAACTCTATGGTTGCTTTATCGATCTTACCCAATTTGTTGATATAAAATTCCATTGATACTCTCTAACTATCTAAGCTGAAATTGTTGCCATGATACATTACACAGCGTTAAGTGGCCAGGAATGCTACCTACCTGAACGTATTGTACTTTAAATACAAGACGATATTGAACCTAAAACGACAAACGTTGTGAGTCTTCTTTAAGTTTTAGTGTGTCGATGTTTTTAGTATCTTCTGCTTCACAACGCTCGCAAGTTGATCAATACCTTGTATGCCGAATAGCACGATATAACTGACCGTGCCTATCAATATTTTCCATATTTGAGTTAATTTTTCTTTTGCAAAAGTAATAGAACCGCTGAATCACTTCTGTCCAAACAGAAGCGATACTAATCGCCGCCCAACCAACGAAGAATTCGCGATTGTCCGGCAATCGGTTGAGCTACTGTAATCTTATCGAGTTTAACATCAGGGAAAGAGATGCGAGTCCGGAGCTCGCTTTTTCTCTAGTTGAGCGGGACATCTGCTCAATGCGGTTGCGGCTTATACCTTTCTTCCTGAGTAGTGAATAATGTCGTGGAACACGGCATTCGTCTCTCCTATGTTTTTGTAGCCATGAGCTTGGTTGGCATTAAAGCGCACCGCTTGCCCCGGGCGCAATGTGTGCCATTCGCCATCAAACAGGACCGCCATTTCGCCAGCAATACATAGAATGTGCTCGGTCACACCAAGATTGTGCGGTTCAGACTCGTGCTGATAGCTGGGCGCTAAGGTGAGCTCGAATACCTCAAACCCCAGCGCTGGCTCAAACGGAAACAACAAGCTGACAAAGAAGCCAGCATTGTATTCCTCGCGCCTTAGCTCGTTTGCATCTCTGAAAAGATTGGTGAGTTCATGGTTCGAACTCATGGAGATAAAACTGGAAAACGACACATCAAATCCTGAGGCGATCTGCCACAGTTTCGCGACGGTCGGGCTCGATTCACCGCGTTCTATTTGCCCAAGCATGGCTTTACTTACGCCAGTTGCTTGCGCGGCTTTATCTAAACTCCAACCTTTTTCTTGCCGAAGGCGTTTTAAGTTATCGCCGACTTTGATTTCTGTTTGCATATTTTTTCAACAAACTCCTTGTGCGTTATAGCGCACAAATGCTAGATTAAATTGCATGGACGTTATAACGCACATTGGGGTGAATTAACATGACTAAGCTAAAACTTTCTCACATCAGCACCGGCTTTATCGCCGTTTTTATTGGCTACGCAAGTGCAGCCGCGATAATTTTTCAAGCCGCAAGCAGTGCTGGCGGGAATGAAGCGCAAATTGCTTCTTGGTTTTGGGCGCTGGGGATAGGTATGGGAGCCAGCACGATTTTGCTCTCATGGTTCTACAAGATGCCAATCGTCACCGCGTGGTCCACACCGGGCGCGGCATTGTTAATCACCTCCCTTGACGGGTTGACCATGAATCAGGCCATCGCCGCGTTTTTGTTCAGTTCTCTACTGATTACCTTAGTTGGCTTGGCCGGGATAGTTGAAAAAGTACTAAAGCAAATCCCAACCGCCATCGCAGCGGCGATGTTGGCCGGAATATTATTGCAATTTGGTTTGGGCTTGTTTGAAGCGCTCGTGGAAGAAGGACAAGTTGTCTTGGTGATGTTAGCGATGTTTATTGTGGCAAGAACTTGGCTAGGAAACTTACTGGTCCCGAGTATTTTTCTCGTCGCGCTGGGGCTCTGTGTCGCGATGGGAAAACTCGATGTCAGTGAGGTCACGATGGGGTTGACCACGCCGACCTTCATAGCTCCGGATTTTGATTTCTTCTCGTTGGTCAGTGTTGGAATACCCTTGTTTATTGTCACCATGGCCTCGCAAAACTTGCCGGGATTTGCAGTATTGAAAGCCAATGGTTACCAAGTCGATTCCTCCAAAATCATCACAACGACAGGTTTGGCCGGGCTGTTATTGGCTCCGTTTGGTGGTTTTGCTTTTAATTTGGCCGCCATCACAGGCGCAATTTGTATGGGGCCAAATGCGGATGAAAACCCGAAAACACGTTATATGGCGGGGATTTCGATGGGCGTATTTTATCTTTTAGCGGGCATTATGGGCATGTCATTTGTTTCCATTTTTAGCGCCGTCCCAGCCGCCGTGGTGATTGCGATTGCAGGGCTAGCGGTGATGCCCACCTTAATGAACTGCTTATCGGTATCGATGGCAGACAGCCACTGCCGAGAGCCTGCACTGTTTACGTTTCTGTTCACCGCTTCTGGCATTAATTTACTGGGGATAGGCAGCGCTTTCTGGGGAGTATGTCTGGGGCTGATTTGCTACTGGCTATACAATTACAAAGCCAGCATGACTAGGGCAAGTGACACGTCATCGACCCAGTAGTTTTTACTGTTAAGTGCATGCGCATCACAAATTTGCGTCATACCTGATGCGCAGAAAATTTTGCTGACCGAGATACCTTGGTTTACGAGGGAATGAATATCGGATCTGCTGTTACGCTAAAAATCAAAACACTGACACTTAGCCACCCATACATCTCAAATCCTAATGTTCGCTAGCGTACAGTCCATGAGTATAACAACCGATACAATAACTCACACCCTAGCGAGCAGTTTACTGGATGGCCTCAGACTCAATCTATTTATTAACAAAAGGCTTTAGGATGACGGGACACAAAGATACAGATGTTGAACACCTCGGTACGATAGTTTCAGTCCACGGCAGTGTGATTGAGATGCGCTTCGAGCACCAATTACCACCGATACTCAACTTGCTGCGAACAGGGAAAAACGACCAAATAGCGATCGAAGTGCTTTCGCACACCGATGCATTTCATGTTAGGGGTATTGCTCTCACTCCGACTCAAGGGCTTGAACGTGGAAATCCAGTAAAAGATACGGGGGGACCACTGAAAGCACCGGTGGGTAAGCCAATTTTATCGCGTATGTTTGATGTTTTCGGTCACACTACAGACCAAGGTCCTGGCTTAACAGAGAATGTGCAATGGCGCTCAGTTCACAATGCGCCCCCAACTTTGTTACGTCGCTCAACCCACTCAAAAATTTTTGAGACTGGCATTAAAGCTATCGATGTACTAACTCCACTGGAACGCGGAGGTAAAGCGGGTTTATTCGGTGGTGCTGGCGTGGGTAAGACGGTACTGCTGACCGAAATGATCCACAACACGGTCAGCGACCAAAAAGGCGTCAGTATTTTTTGCGGTATTGGCGAACGCTCACGTGAAGGTGAAGAGCTGTATCGTGAAATGGAGGCCGCAGGCGTGTTGCCAAACATGGTGATGATCTTTGCACAGATGAACGAACCGCCCGGTGCTCGATTTCGTGTCGGGCATGCGGCGCTAACCATGGCTGAGTATTTCCGTGATGAAGAGCATCGCGATATTTTGCTGCTGATCGACAACATATTTCGCTTTATTCAAGCGGGTGCCGAAGTGTCAGGATTGATGGGACAAATGCCGTCTCGATTGGGGTATCAGCCAACCATGAGTTCTGAGCTGGCAACGCTGGAAGAGCGTATTGCTAATACTGAAAATGGCTCTATCACGTCTCTGCAAGCGGTTTATGTCCCTGCGGATGACTTCACTGACCCTGCCGCAGTGCATACTTTTTCGCATCTCTCCGCGTCTATCGTATTGTCACGAAAACGTGCTAGTGAGGGCCTATTTCCAGCGATTGATCCTATGCAATCAAACTCAAAAATGGTGACGCCCAGCATTGTCGGGCTGTATCACTATGACCTAGCCCAATCCATTCGTCGTACCTTAGCGCAATATGCCGATTTGAAAGACATCATTGCTATGCTCGGATTAGAGCAATTATCTGCCGAAGACCGAAAAATTGTTGCTCGTGCGCGTCGGTTAGAACGTTTTCTTACCCAACCTTTTTTCACCACCGAACCCTTTACCAACCTAAGCGGTAAAATGGTCAGTCTCAAAGATGCATTAGACGGCTGTGAACGCATTTTAGCTGACGAATTCAAAGACATGCCTGAAAGTGCGTTGTATATGATCGGTGCGATCAGTGAAGCCAAAACGAAAGCAAAATCCCGCGCTAGCAAAAATTCAAGCACTGAATCAAAAGAACCACCAAAAAATGAGGCGAATTATGACGTTAATGACGCTTAAGGTGCTATTGCCCTTTGACATATTCGCCAGTGAAACCAATGTCTCTCGCATTGTTATTGAGACCATCACCGGTTCCTTCGGCTTATTGCCATCACGTTTAGATTGCGTGGCCGCTTTAGCTCCCGGTCTTCTCTACTTCGTTGATAAAGCGCAGCAAGAAGTGTTTGTGGCATTGGATGAAGGTGTACTGATCAAAACCAAATGTGACGTGGTGATTTCGGTACGGCGAGCAATACGCAGTCAAGACTTAGCTCACTTGCAGGAAGCGATTAAACAGCAATTCCTCACACAAGATGTCGAAGAAGTCGCATTAAGTGCTGCCATGGACAAATTGGAAATGGGCTTCATGCGACGATTTGCATTACTAAATGAGTCCTAATGATGAAAAAAGGCCATAAGAATACTCCTCCAAACTCCAGCTATGACGACGCTAAGCTAGTGCAGAAATTAGCTGAAAAAGTATGGCGTAGGCGTAAGGCGCGCAGCAGCACATTAGGCGTCTGGTTCGGACTTGGAATGATGGGCCTGATTGGTTGGTCAATTGCAGTACCAACGATACTCGGGGCAGTCCTTGGTTTATGGCTCGATCAGCATTACCCCAGCCATTACACCTGGGCTTTGGCACTTATCATAGCAGGACTGACTATCGGCTGTTTGAACGCTTGGCATTGGATCGCTCTCGAAAACCAGTCGATGCACGATGATCAGAAAGAAGAAGAGGAGAAGGAAAAGGATAATGACTCTACTCAATAATCTCAGCTGGTTACTCAGTAATATCGTCGCTTTGATCGCAGGAATGGGACTTGGCGTGATATTTTTCGCCAGCCTCTGGTGGTCGGTGAAGCGCTGCACTCAATCAACGACGCCCCTACGCTGGTTCATCAGCAGCTTCATTGCACGCACTGTTTTTGTTTTGGCTGGTTTTTATCTCATCGGTGCCGGACAGCTACTGAAGTTCGGAATGTGTTTATTGGGGTTCATACTGGCTCGTGTCATTATCCTGCGTAGCAACGGCTCATCCATCAAGCTCAAAACACCTATCGCCACACGCTACAAATCAGCAAGAATTAATGCACGAGGTAAACCTCCATGCGCCTAACACCGGACTCTTGGATATTCTGGCAGTACGGCTTCTTTACCCTGAATGCAACCATACTGTTCACTTGGATATTAATGGCGCTACTGACATTGTGTGCGGCGTTGATTACTCATCGTCTGACCACAAACCATCCGCATTCAGGCTGGCAGAACTTATTAGAAATCGTGGTGACGGCTATCATCAGTCAAATCAAGGATGTGGGCTTAAACAATCCAAGCCAGCACATTAGCTTCCTTGGTACTCTATTTCTGTTCATCGCAACCGCAACAATAGCGACGGTGATCCCGGGCTATGAACCACCTACAGCATCACTATCGACCACAGCAGCTCTGGCTTTATGTGTGCTGGTCGCTGTTCCGTGTTTTGGCATATCCAGTCAAGGGATAAAAGCGTACCTGAAATCTTACATGCAACCGACAGCCATCATGTTGCCATTTAACTTAATTAGCGAAGTGTCACGCACAATGGCATTGGCTGTGCGCCTTTTCGGCAATATGATGAGCGGCGCAATGATCATCGCGATTTTGCTTTCGATCACCCCCTTCATCTTTCCTATCGTCATGACTCTTTTAGGTCTACTGACTGGAATGGTACAAGCCTATATCTTTACTATTTTGGCTACGGTTTATATCGCAGCAGCCAGCAGCAGCACCGCTGACAAGCATACCGTAACCAAAGCTCCTTCCTAACCCAAAGCCCATTCCTAAACTAAATCAATCGCTCATATTTTTAACTCCATACACTAACCCAATAACACAGAGGTACCCACTATGGACGCTCTCACTTGGATCGCAATCGCTTCTATCATTATGGCCGGACTCACCACAGGCTTCGGTACTATGGGGCCTGCTCTTGCGGAAGGTCGAGCGGTTGCCGGGGCGCTAACTTCACTGGCTCAGCAGCCTGATGCTTCGGCCACCATCACCCGTACGTTATTTGTTGGCCTTGCGATGATCGAATCCACCGCTATTTATTGTTTTGTGGTGTCAATGATCCTCATCTTTGCCAACCCATTCTGGAATGCGGCACTGGCTGCGGCCAGTCAGGCATCAGGTCAATAAATCATGATCATTGATTGGGTAACCGTTGGCGCACAAGTGGTTAACTTTATTATTCTGGTGTGGTTGATGAAACGCTTTTTATATCGCCCAGTACTGAATGCGATTGCTGACCGAGAGAGTAAAATTGCAACGCAATTAGCCGATGCTGCCGCCACGAAGAAGAAAGCACACAAACAGCAAAGTGATTTCGAGGAAAAGAACAAAACCTTTGAACAGCAGAAAGACACCTTGTTAAAAAAAGCGACAGAAACAGCAGCCA
The DNA here is from genome assembly GCF_000960595.1 of Vibrio sp. S234-5. Lineage (NCBI taxonomy): Bacteria > Pseudomonadati > Pseudomonadota > Gammaproteobacteria > Vibrionales > Vibrionaceae > Vibrio > Vibrio sp. S234-5. The sequence continues at coordinate 13,422 of NZ_JZAM01000200.1, read as the reverse complement.
AACAGGCAGAACAAATACGTAACGAGGCCATTCAAGCTGCGGATGAACTCAGTGCTGCGCGCCACAAAGCAATATTAGCTGAGACGGAGCAACTGCATGCGGATATCGCTCGGCAAATGCAACGCCAAGTGTTCGATATCACCCGCCGAGTGCTGAAAGATCTAGCGGACGCGAGTATCGAGCAACAAATAGGCGAAGCTTTCATTCAACGCTTAAAAAATATCGACAACACAACGCTGGCATCCTTTGCTTCATCGCTTATGGCCTGCAACGAACAAACACCCGCCCTGGTTCGCAGTACCTTCGAGCTTCCGAGTGAGTTACAAAGTCGTATTCGCTCTGTATTAGAAGAGCGTTTTGGACAAACTATTGCATTGACGTTTACAACCACGCCAGAGCTCATCAGTGGTATTGAACTGAGCACTCAAGAACAAAAACTGGCTTGGAGTATCGCCGATTACTTACAGAACGTATCTTTAAACCCATTGGGGAATTCTGATACACCGGATTCAAAGGCGACGATATGAATACCACCACAGCCCACAGAGCTGGCGTTAACTTGCAGAGCATTTTTGAAGAGGCATTAGCCAATATCAACCAACGTTTACAAACGTTCAAGCCGCAACTAATACCCAAAGAAGTGGGCAGCATCGCCAGTGTTTCAACGGGAATAGCTCGCGTGCACGGATTACAGAACACCAGCTCGGAGGAACACTTATTGTTTCCCGGAGGCCTTTCTGGCATTGCATTCAACCTTAATGAAGAGAGCATTGATGTTGTGCTGCTCGGTGATTATGCACATCTACAAGCCGGCGACGAAGTGCAACGTACTGGTCAAGTGATGAATGTGGCCGTCGGCAGCGCCTTACTAGGAAGAGTGATCAATCCACTCGGCAAACCGCTCGATGGCTTAGGACGAATAACCACCGATCAGAGCCTGCCAATTGAGCGTCCCGCCACGGCAATTATGGAGCGCGCTGCGGTCACTGAGCCCCTGCAAACGGGAATTAAAGTTATCGATGCTCTGATCCCAATTGGTCTTGGCCAGCGAGAATTGATCCTTGGCGATCGCCAAACGGGCAAAACCGCCATCGCCATTGATACCATTTGTAATCAGCGTGGTAAAAACGTGCTTTGCGTTTACTGCTCTATCGGCCAACGTGCATCAGCGGTTGCAAAAACCGTCGCCAAATTACGTGAAAAAGAGGCGATGGACTACTGCGTGGTGGTCGTGGCAGAAGGCAACGAAGCCCCTGGTCTGGCTTACATTGCGCCCTATGCAGCGACGAGTATTGCTGAATACTTCATGGAAAATGGGCAAGACGTACTCATCATCTACGACGATCTCACTCACCATGCGCGCGCCTATCGTGAGCTGTCGTTACTGCTGCGCCGCCCTCCGGGTCGAGAAGCTTTTCCCGGCGACATTTTTTATATCCATTCACGAATGTTAGAACGTGCCACTCACCTGAGTGATGAGCGCGGTGGCGGCTCAATGACCGCTATGCCGATCATCGAAACGGAGGCACAGAACATTTCTGCCTACATTCCGACTAACTTGATATCCATCACCGATGGGCAAATTGTGCTATCACCATCGTTATTCGAACTGGGAGTACTTCCAGCGATTGATGTTGCACAGTCTGTGTCACGCGTCGGTGGTAAAGCACAACGAGCCGTCTACCGAGCCGTTGCAGGAGACTTAAAACTGGCCTATGCACAATTTGAAGAACTGGAAACGTTCGCTCGCTTCGGTGCACGGCTCGACGAAGAGACTCAACGATCCATCGTCCACGGTAAACGCATCCGATCCTGCTTAGGGCAGGCCGAATTTTCCCCAGTTCCCATTACGGCGCAAATCGCCATTCTATTGGCCCTAAATGAAGATTTATTCGATAGCGTCCCTCTTGAACAGATGGTGGCTGCTCAGCAAGCCATCACCAATGCGGCGAATAACCTAACTGATGACCTTAGCCAACGCATTATCGCAGGTGATAAATTGACCGATGCCGATCGTAAAAGGCTCACTGATATTGCACGAAAAGCAATAGCCACTTTCCAACCAAAAACCGACAACACGGCTGCACAACAATCCCAAAAAGCAAACGAAGAACACAGCACAGACACTCATCCTAAGCACTCAACCAATACATAGGAAGCGTTATGAAAACCCAAATTCACGCACATCACCGTACCCACTTACGCTAATGGCCACAACCTTAACGGCACTGCGCCGTCAAATAGCGAGTGCGGGCGATCTCAAGTCGGTTGTAAGAACCATGAAAGTCTCAGCCGCCTCTGCCATTGGGCAGTATGAACGTTCTGTCGCCGCACTTGCCGATTACGCCAACACGGTCGAGCTCGGCCTCAGTGTTTGCCTGCGATCAGCTACCGTTGAGAATTCACCGGTGCCATTGTTGAAATTACAGCATGACATCGTGAGGCACATCGTGATCTTGGGTTCTGATCAGGGGCTGGTAGGCCGGTTCAATGAAAGCGTCGTGCAGCATGCCATCATCGAACTAACCAAAGAAAAGTCCACGTTAATAACAACCAAAGTGTGGGTCATTGGCGAACGCGCTCATGCTAGGCTTATCGATGCGGGGATTACCCCTGAGGGCTGTTTTTCACTGCCCAATTCCGTCGAGCGCATAACCCGACTTGTTGGTGAAATTCTGCTTAAGGTTGAACAGCCTGAAGGCACCAACATGGCTGAAACGCAGTCAACGGCGCTGATCCTGTTTTACAATCGCCCCGTTTGCTCTGGCTACCAACCCGTCAGTCAGCAGGTATTACCACTTGACGAAAACTGGCGAAGCGGGCTGACTCACCAAGCATGGCCCACCACTCAATTACCGGAAGTTTTGGGAAACAGCACGCAAACCTTGTGCGCATTTCTTCGTGAACACCTGTTTGTCTCGCTGTTTCGTGCGTGCGCAGAATCCTTGGCCTGCGAGAATGCCTGCCGCCTTGCAGCGATGCAACGAGCCGACCGAAACATCGGCGAATTATTAGAACAGCTGCAATCTCGATTTCATCAGTTACGTCAAAGCGGTATCGATGAGGAACTGTTTGACGTGATCTCAGGCTTTGATGCTTTGTCGGCCGATGACGTTCTCTGAACTCTGTTTTCTCGTTATTGCTTTTCTAAGTACGTTGTCGAACAGACCACCTCTGACCCCAAAGTTATGATCTCAGGCAGAAGAATCTCAGACCAGTGAAGGGCTGTGGTTTCGCGTCTAGACACTATTCTTGCCATGTTCAAAGGAAATGAATCTATGCGGAACAATTGCGTTAATCCCGAACCAATCACACCGCCAGAAGCGACCGATGACGTCGATGTTGGTAATCCTTCAGCCTTATCTAAATGGGGCCTTAGGTTATTTTGATTGCCTTAATAGATAAATGTAAAAAAATCGCTCCACATAAGCGGAGCGATTACTTATAAGTAAGAAAGCTTTATTAGGAATGAGAGTGGTCTATAAAATCCTTGACCTGTTTTTCTGCTTCAGCGAGGCTAATTGCATAGTGTTCCTGCACTAAACCCACTAATTTTTGCTCATGTCCTTCAGACTTAAGCCGCTCATCTTCAGTTAACTTTCCCCAAGCAATCTTGGCTGCACCGATCTGCTGTTGCCATTGACCTTTCACTTGATCTTTATTCAAAAGATTCACGATACTTTGACTTCATCTTTATTCGGCTTGGTTTTATCTACGGTCGCACCGGATGTCTCTTTACTCGATTTAGTCTCGTTAGGCTTAACATCTTTACATTGTTCATTTTTTTTGTGCTCCTCACCCAAATTGCCGCTAGCGTCCCGCTCATTAGGCTTAGAAGTTGCGATATTGGTCGTTTTCTTATCCTCAAATTTCTGACTATGTCCAGGCGCTTTATTTTGACTTTCAGAAGTATTTGAATTAATTGGCTTGTTCATGGTGACCTCTTTAGATTAACCGGAACACGCGAAATTGCGTTGAACCAGTAAAGTTACTATCTCACCTTAGCCAGTATGGGTCTGTACGTTGGAGCACTTAGCCTCAATAGCTGTCCAAAAAATGCGCTATAAATCATTTGGGATAATTAAGCAGACGATCAGTTTCTTTCTTGACAACGACGTAACATTCACAGCTCAAAGCCTCAAGTGCTTGCCGATCCAATACGGTAATGTGCCCACGGCTGTACTCAATAACGCCCTTGCGTTGCAATTTGCCAGCAGCCTCAGTAACTCCCTCACGGCGTACTCCCAGCATGTTAGCAATCAATTCTTGGGTCATAGTTAACTGATTGTTTTGCAAGCGATCTAGTGATAATAACAACCAGCGACAAAGTTGTTGATCAATAGAGTGGTGACGATTACAAACCGCTGTCTGTGCCATTTGTGTAAGTAATGCTTGTGTAAAACGCAGCATCAACACCATCATCTCACCGTGACGATTGAACTCCTCCTTGAAGAGACGTCCTTGGAGCCGATAGGCATAGCCAGCACTTTGCACAATGGCACGGCTTGGCGTACTCTCACCGCCCATAAATAGAGCAATACCAACCATTCCTTCATTTCCCACCACAGAGATCTCCGCAGAGGCACCACTTTCCATCACATACAACATAGAAATGATTGAATTGGTTGGAAAATAGACATGACGAAGAATATCTCCAGATTCATAAATCACCTGACCCAACAGCAGTGGCACCAGTTCAAGCTGAGGAAAAATTCGTTTCTGGACTTCATCAGAAAGCTGAGCGAGCAAGTGGTTATGTTGCGGCAGGGGTAATTCGAGCATAACAAGCGTCCTTTCCGAAATGACTCTATTCTTGCTATTGTATACCTCGGAAAACATCGCTACTACCAACTTTATAAATCGTTCCTTGGTCGTTAAACAAGATCATTGATCGCTCTTTAACTTCGTAGTGCCTGTGAACCGTTTCCTCCCAAGCCGTTTTTGAGGTGCTCCACAAGCTGGTTACGCTTATCCCAGCAAGTAGCAGGGCCGAAGTGCTTGCTATCGCCAAGAAACAGCAGTTAAGCCACCCCAAAATGCCTCTCACCAACAACGAAGCGATGGTTGCCGCGGCTTCTATTCAACGGAAAATCAGTTACGGCACAACCTCGAATGCAGGAGACCAGTTCTGAGATAGGCTGGACTCGCTCGTAGAAACATGCAAAAAGAGGCCAATATCTTTGCGAGAGACTCTCACTCGTATAGTGACTACGGTAATGACACGACAGACATACCTAAATGTGCCCGATCTTAACGAAACCAGCTTTTACACCAATGCTTAGTCAATAGCCTGTTGGTGAGCGGTTACAATTTTTAGAGCGCTCTCCAAATTATACAGGAGCAAGACAATTCAGTTCGCCCTTAAAGAAATGTTCAAAAAAACACCCCACACGAATCATCAAAGTATGATAGTGTGTTGATCTCCTTCCTGCTTAGCAGGGACTACTTTTCTTTTCCGAACTCACCTCTCGGCATTCCTTAGTTGCCCCTTAAGCTTGATGAACCCAGCGATAAAGCAGATAGTCTCTAGACAATCTCTTTAAGTACATCAACTAATTTATAGTGAATGGATCAATGAATACTGACGAACATGATTTTTTTAATCTTTTGAGCGATATTATTTTACTCAAATTTTCCACATTAACAGCATGGGAAAAGAATTTTATTTCGGAGTTACACCACAAAGCCGTTACAAAACTACCTATATCAAGTAAACAAAAACAATGTGCTTTGAAAATTTTCACCAAATCTAAGAAAGCGAAAATCGCTAAATTTCCTATCAGAACATAACTAATGTTCTTTTGCCAGCTCATAATATGAATGATAGATAGGTATTATTTAATCCGTTACGTTTAATTTAACTTGGATAGAAAAGAAGAGGTTTGATTATGTTGGTGATTTTTAGCTGCAAAAATCATGCAAGCGTCATTATGTTTGGTGATATTGCCCAAGAAATGATAAGAATGATGGGCCACAGTGGAACAGTGCCAAGTGCTATTCTGTCACCAAATATTCCTGAGGCATTGGAAAAATTAAAAAGTGCTCTTGAAAATGAAAAAATCCAATACCTTAATAACATTGAAACACATGAAGAAGATGAAGGCTCAGAGCAACCTGTTTCTATTTTTATTCGAGCCTATCCATTGCTTGAATTACTAAACTCAGCAGCAGAAGGAGAATGTGACGTTATGTGGGATACTCTGTAATTTAATGAAAAGTCAATAAATTGTGCGAATGCATTATTCATCATCTATTGTCATTTCTCATTTAATAGGTAGTAGATAAATATTTTCCATGTTATTTCATCATACTAGTCCATAGATGAACTTTAAGAAATTTTGCGTTTTTCTCTAGCAGAAAAATACCGCAAAAATATACAGCCAATCACAGCAGAAACGATAGACGCTAAGAATATACCCAATTTGGCTGCGTTAATTTGGCCAGAGTGATAAGCTAATTCTGCTATGAATAGTGCCATCGTAAAACCAATACCTGCCAACATTCCGCCACCTAAAACCATTCCCCAATTCAAATTTTCAGGAAGTATTGCTATCTTGAGCTGGACGGCTATCCAACTAAACAAAGTAATCCCTATGGGTTTACCACAAACAAATCCAAAAAAGACAGCAAGCGTAATTGAAGATGTTATATTCGCACCTTTGAGCGACACGCCCGCATTAGCAAAAGCAAACAGTGGTAAAACAATAAAACCCACCCAAGGATGAAGCAACATCTCTAAACGCTCGACTGGTGAAAGCGTTTCACGTGCTGCTGCGGCAGCGGTTCTTAATGTCTCACCTTCTATTTTATCGCCACTCCACTGCTTCATTGGGGAAGATGACACTATGGTATCCATAAGTATGGAAAGATGTTGTTTACTCATCCATTTATTTGTAGGGGTTAATAGACCAAGAGCCACGCCAGTAATCGTTGGATGTATGCCCGACATATCGATCACCAACCATATTGCTCCCCCGACAATAGAAAAGAGCACAATACTGCGAACCCCCAAAAAACCCATAACTCGAATAATAATAAAACCCACCAATGCATAAGTTATGGCCAACCCATCAATAGCATCTCCGTAACCAATAGCAACAACAAAGATAGCTCCTATATCATCCACAACCGCCATGGATAGCATGAATACACGCAAGCTGCTTGGGATACTTCGCCCTAAAAGTGCTAAACATCCAATCACAAATGCGGTATCCGTTGCCATGACCGTCCCCCAGCCGTGCTGTCCAGACTCACCAACTTGTATAAGCAAATATAAAAGAGGAGGCACCAACATTCCTCCAAGCGCAGCAGCAATGGAAAGAATAGCTAATTTTGGGCTACGAAGCTCGCCTAGCACTAACTCACGTTTAAGCTCCAAGGCAATGAGAAAGAAAAACAAGGTCATTCCAGCATCATTGATCCATTTGTGTAATGAGCGTTCAAACACGAAATCACCGACAGTAATCCCTACCGAGATTTGCCAAAATCGAGAAAATTCTTCACTTAACGGTGAATTAGCTAATAAAACAGCTAATAATGTTGAAACCAGCAGTGCGATACCAGCGGTAGATTCAATATGCATAAAGCGGTATATTGGTTGTGAAATCCAATCAATATACTCACTGGGTAATCTTGTCATATTATTTTGTGATATTTCGTTTCTTTTATTCATAGGTTGTCACCGTATGTTTAAATATTTCCTCATTGCCAGTATGGAAATTAGAAGTTCACTATCGTACATAAAACCTTATATACAGATGACGACTAAATTTGGCTGTATATACTGAGAAATAAATTCAATTCTATAGATTATGCACTATAAAAATAATAAGATTCGATGTGATAATCACACCGATCTTCTGGACACTCTCTGAAGCACATATCCACTAATTGATTTAATACCCACTGAAACGTACTTAGACAGTGATGGAATCTAAATCTAACTCTGGAAATATGTTAACAATCATTTCAATTAGATATTCATCAGAAACTGTAAATAGTTCCGCTACTGGACGGTGATATTTTTCTGTGTAATTTGAGATAACATCAGTGATCGATTGCTCATCTAATCCTTGGCTGTTCAACATGATGCCAATTACTGGAGCACCTGAAAACAGTTCTATTAACTCTATTTCGGAACCCAATTCAGGCATCAAGTATTGTTCACTACCGCTCAAGTATACCCTCGTCGGAGAATGCTGAAGGATTACAGCATGTGGCTGCGAGCCACGGATAATCGACGCGCTAGTACAAAAACAAGGATGACCTAATGCACCTTGTCCCTCAATCACAAAGACGTCAGGCCCTTCCTCTTCATAGGCTTCCACAATGATGGCTTCTAGCTCCCCAACACAATATTGTAAGGGTATGGCTTCAAGCGCGACACCGTATCGCGTACCTTGGATTAGCCCCGTCTGCCCTGTTGTAATCATTACGACATTTAAACCGTATCTTTCTAGTACTTTCGTCAACGCCAATGCGGTGGTTCGTTTACCAATAGCGCAATCTGTACCCATGACTAAAATTCGTGGGCAAAGCACTTTTTGGATACGGTTTGAAAATAGCTCAAGCTTATCTATTGGTCTTGGTTTAATCACATCAATAATGCGGACACGATTCTTTTTGGCCGCTTCGACAAACTCAGGATCATCCGTTAAAAATTCATGCAGGCCAATGATAATGTTCATTCCCAATCTCATTGCCGTGAGAATCAACTGTCTTTCGACGAGAGACAAACGTCCGCTTTCTGGTGAGAGGCCATAGATGAAGTAATCAGGTATCCAATCAGAAACCGCAATAGCTTGGCTTAGACTAGGACAAATGGGGATACCATTATCATGCCCGTAAAGGTAAGCACCGCTGTCTTGGCCAGCCTTTGTGCTATCAATGACGGATACGATCTTAAACCGATTTGATTCACGTACGAGGCCGTTGGTTGTTTTACCTCTGGATTCTCCAAAGAAACCTTCACAATATACGGTCGCTGTTTCTCTCTGAGATCTTAATAAACTTGGTTTAGGTAGCGCTTTACTTCTGGGTAAAGAATACAAGCTCTCAGATGTGATAAGTCTTGAACCGAGTTTGTTTGTTGATTGTGACATTTTTACCTAACTTAGTTAGGCTTAGAAGGGCAAAATGGAAGGATAATTAGTCCAGAGTCAACACCGTGTCCCACTAAGCTGTGGGGTTTTCAAAGTCCACACTATCACTACTCGTTAAAGTTAGATACTCAGGATTGGTTAATTTTTAATCAATTTTAATTTCAACGCCGTCACTTTTCTGTTGAACTAGGCTTACATACTTCTTCATCAGTGACTGATCTGCGCCTATATTTTTCAGTACATTGTTTTGATTCATCGATGAACAACATAATACGTAGTTGATTTAACGATCTCTCTATTTATTCTGTTAAGTTAAATATTATTCTTCGTTGCTTAGAATCGATGTCTTTCACGATAATTTTTACTTTATTACCTAGCGTGAACGTTTTTTTTGGGCTAGAGATCTTTTGTCTGATAGCATCGAATTCAAAATCGCCATTTTGAAAACTAGATAAGGGTATTAGGCCCTCAACTCGGTTTTCCTCCAGTTCTACAAAAACGCCAAAGTGTGTAACACCAGAAACACTCCCGATAAAGGTTTGTCCAATAAATGGCTTCATATAGTGGCATTTCAATGCTGATTCCACCTCACGGCTTACTTCATCAGCTTGACGAGCCTGATTCGAGCAGTGAATACTTAGCTGTTCTATCTCTTTTACGTCGTAAGGGTAGTTTTGCGCAACGCCTGTGAGCTTGCGTATAGATCTGAGCTTAATGAATAGACTACGTAACTTACCAATATTTTGTTCACGAAGCTTAGCACGGATGGCTCGGTGAACAAGTAAGTCAGGGTAACGACGAATTGGAGAAGTAAAGTGTGCATAAGCGTCATATGCTAAACCAAAGTGCCCCATGTTTTTAGGAGAGTATTCAGCTTGGCTTTGAGAGCGCAGTAGTAAAGTGCGGATTATTTTATACTCATCCACATCTCGAGCTTGATCTAATAGCGAGTTGTAGTCGTGAGACGTTGGTTTATCGCCACCAGCTAACGTTAGCCCTTTATCTGCGAGTAACATTCTTAATGAAGTCAGCTTTTTCATCTGAGGCCCAGAATGTACACGGTATAGACTTGGTATCTTATTTAGTCCTAAAAATTGCGCAGTAGCAACATTTGCGCACAACATAAACTCTTCGATCATTCGGTGAGCATCATTTCGAATAACAGGAACGATTGAAGCAATTTTCTTGTTGTTGTTTAACTTAAAAGCGAGTTCTTCTGTGTCAAAGTCAATCGCTCCGCGAATTTTACGCTGATAAGATAAACTCAAATATAAGCGATGAAGATTCACCAGATGCTGAGCGATGTTACTTTTAGCATTGCTGTTTTGGTATTTTATTTTCGCCGAAGGCTGCGTAACAATGCGGTTCGCTTCCTCGTATGTCAATCGAGCATGAGAGTGGATGATGCCTTCAGAAAACTCTGAATTTAGCATTAGACCTTCGCTATCAAAGGTCATCTCACATACCATCACGAGCCTGTCTTCATTAGGATTAAGCGAACATAAACCATTTGATAACGACTCTGGTAACATCGGCACAACACATCCAGGGAAGTAAATAGACGTTGCACGTGACTGGGCTTCAAGATCTAAATGATCGTTTGGCTGAACATAATGAGATACGTCTGCAATGGCAACAAATAGCTTCCACTGACCATTGTCCATCGGATATCCATAAACAGCATCATCAAAGTCTTTTGCATCGTCACCATCAATGGTAACAAAAGGTAAATCTCGATAGTCCACCCGCGACGTCTTATCTTTTTCTTCTACCCGAGTACCAAATACAGACGCAGCATCAAGTACTTCTTTATCCCATTTGTCATTGATTTCATAACGACGCAAGGCTAATTTTACTTCTATGCCTGCTTCTCCCTGACGCCCCAATACTTCTATAACTTCAATAGCGGTAGACTGTCTATGGTCAGGATAAGCATTGACTTTACAATGGACGAGCTTACCGACATTTTTAGCAATCAATTCATTTGGAGTGACAAAAATGGTTTGAGTGAGTTTCGAGTTTTCTGGCAATAGATAGAATTTGGAGCCTTGTCTTTTTAGCAAACCGGTTATATGAGTTGTTTTGCGTTCCACAATTTTGATGAACCGATGGTTGGAACGGCCTTGTTGCAGCGAATAGCTTTTCAAAACCATTACGATGTCACCATCGAATACATGACTCAGTTGATGTTTGGGTAAGAATAGGTCTTTCTCACTGTCGTCGTAGGCTAGAAAACCAAAGCCGTCTGCATGAATACTGATCTTGCCAGTAACTAAAGCCGCTTGATCAACTTTCTTGTAGCCTTTTCTTCGATTGAAAATAAGCTGACCATCACGTTCCATTGCTCTTAAGCGTTTTTTTAAAGCATCTTTCTCGGGTTCTTCATTCAAACCTGATGAATCAGAAATTTGTTCATAGCTTAAGTAGTTTTTAACTTTGTCGAATAGGCTAAGAATAAAATCTCTGCTAGGAATTACATTGTTATATTTAGTGTAATTTAGTGATTGAGCGGATATATTTAATTTCATTTATTTTTCTCTTTATTCGCCAATCGCTTTTTATATAAACCTATTTATATGACAAAGCACTAGACGAAATGATGCATTATTGAATAATGTTATTTATTATGTGGGTGTTTATTAAAATTTTGCCAAAGATATATACTGAAATTACTTATTAGATAGGTCTACTTGCGTTGCAAAGTGAGGTAAATCTCGACTTTTAAGTAACTTAGGTATATAAAATTTTGATGATAAACAGAAAACAGAAGAGAGAGGAGGCATCAACGGATGCTGATGCCGTGTAGTCTATTACATTACGGTAACTTGGCCTGCTTGCAAACCTTTTTTGCCTTGCTCAACAACGTAAGATACTTTTTGGCCTTCTAAAAGCGTTTTGAAGCCAGTTGAGGTAATTGATTGGAAATGAACAAACAAGTCTTCACTACCATTCTCTGGAGAAATAAACCCGAAGCCTTTAGTTTCGTTGAACCATTTTACTGAACCAGTTAATTTGTTAGACATAGATACCTCTATATTGAAATTTTTAATAATTAAGCTAATAAGCGCTATTGTATGATTTAGAGATATGTATTTTTTCGCAGAAACGCAAACGAGAATTCGATGAAGAACTGAGAGAAATTTGATCTGAAAATAATTAAATAGCTCTTTTCTTAAGAGCTGATGAACAGTATACCGACAAATCAAGTAAATGCTAGCTTTTTATTTTTTGACTGTTCTAGCGTTGATGTACGTAGAGAATGTTAGATCCTATAAATTTTGAGTTGTACCGCGCTTATAGCGGTAGACAAGGGATATCGCATAAGTGTGCAATGCGGCGGCAAATGTTAACGCCTCAATATACCCCCCCGTTAGCTCGATTTACCGGAGGATATGAGTTAACAAGATGGCTTTCTACCTATACTTTTAAAAAACACAGAGGTTGACATGTCGGAACACAACAAAAAACCAAATTACACAAAAAGACTTACTGAAACTGCTGTTCGATCAAGCGCAGCACAACGCGACGCGTGAAGAAGTTAAAGCATTGGACGATAAGATTGAGTTGGGGTTCCGGCGTAGAACCCCAATATTAAGATCTAAGATGTTAAATGGAGATTGATTGAATTTTAACCAAAAGATCCAAAGTTTGCGACAAAACCTAAATAATATATGTGAACTATATCGATGATTTTATGATTATAAAATCGATTAATGGGGATTTTTCCCACCGTAAACAATTTGTCCAACATAACCAATGGTTTTATCGTGGATAATAATCAGCCACGGCCCACTATTTTTCTTCAACTTTATATTTAATATGGTTATCTCTGTTTTCCCATATCGGAATATGAAGTACTGGCAGCCCGAGGTTATGTAGCTCGGCTTCCGTCGTGCTGGTGACTTCTATTCCCCAAGTAGTGAAAAACTCAGTGAGATTAAATCCGCTGGTTTTACTCGTCTCAATAAAAAATTGTTGTATTTTTTGACTATTAGACAATGCCTGCATATTAATGGAGCTTTCTCGGTAATTAACGGCTAGTTTTTGATAAAAATCCTCTCCGAAAGTAAGATCTAACTGCCAGAACATTCCAAGCTTAGCCCAAACACTTAATGCACTGAAATTTTTGATATCTTTGCTTAGATAAGGGAAAATTTCCTTATCCCATGTGCCTTTAGATTCCAGTACTGGTGCCAGGGCAAGATCATGAACATTTCTTGTACAACGCAAGGTTAAATTTGACCTGAAGCACGGTCTGTGATCTTATGCTCTTCTTTTGGGGAGCGACCATGAATATTAATACCATCAAAGCGCATTTCAG
>NZ_JZAM01000020.1:0-373 GCF_000960595.1 Vibrio sp. S234-5 | reverse complement strand
GCAAGATATCGCCAATGGCGTTGCGTTTCTGGTCTCTGATAAAAGTGCGTTTATAACCGGACAAGTGCTCAAGATTGATGGCGGTTTGGTGCTTTAATGTTCGAACCATAACCTCAAGTAAAAACGCTCTTTACTCAGGTGAAGGGCGTTTTTGTCTCAAGATAAATGCATACAAACATGGAGAGTTAAATTGCCAGTTATTTACTCGGTATAACAAAACGCAATTGGTCTATCCGCAAAGCGCACATGTAATATCCATAAAAAACATGGATTATTCATATGAAAAAATTATCGCTACTTGGCCTGCTTATTCTCTTTGGCTGTAACCAGCAAAACACTCCGACTCCAGACCCAAATCACAATCAACCACACC
>NZ_JZAM01000002.1:0-252 GCF_000960595.1 Vibrio sp. S234-5 | reverse complement strand
ACCATCAAGGACTCAATAACCTCACTCCTGATGAGGCCTACTTCGGTAGGCAAAGATACGCAGCATGAGCTGGGTCAACCACTTAAGAAATGAGCTTATGCGTCCAACCATTGGGGTCCACTTCTCTCCTGATCATACACTTCTGCACCTACTACTTTTCTACTGAAGATATCCATTATCAAATAGAGGTAATAGTGCTTCCCTCGTATTTTCGATGGCAGATAACTGATATCCCAGCTCCATACCTGATTT
>NZ_JZAM01000199.1:0-2343 GCF_000960595.1 Vibrio sp. S234-5 | reverse complement strand
TCGCGTGAAGCCGAGCTTGAAATCGGCAACTACATGGTGTTTTATAATGAAGAGCGTAACCATCAAGGACTCAATAACCTCACTCCTGATGAGGCCTACTTCGGTAGGCAAAGATACGCAGCATGAGCTGGGTCAACCACTTAAGAAATGAGCTTATGCGTCCAACCATTGGGGTCCACTTCTATATTCAGTACTTTTGTCGCATATGTAATTGAACGTTGTATACCCCTGTCTTTTAGATCATTTGGCTTTATGTCAACAGGGGCCGCTTTACTTTTCATTTGAACTATTTCATCAAGGTTTTGTTCCAATATAGAGAAGGAAGAGATGAAAATAGATCTCATTATATTTTGTCGAGTTGCATTTATGTTTCGTTTTCTATCATCATCAGCAGCTTCGAGCATCATTTTGTCAAACTGTTCATTTGTTAGCCTTGTGCCCTCAACTAAATATGCCAAGTCAATGAATTGAAGAAACCTAGGCAAAGACATACCCGTATCGAAACTGTTCATTTTACTTACCTATACTAATAATGCCTAACGCCCTGCTAAGGGGTGAGCAATGCACTGCCAAAGCTACCGCACGCCGCTTTAATCACAAAACTCACCGCATGCTAAAAATGCCACGCATTGCGAATCCCGCTTAAGCAGTTTGTTAGCTTAAATTTCAGCACCTTAGATTTACCAAGCCTGAGATTAACCTGATTTGGGAAACCGGAAAACTGCCTGAGTTTTAAAACCCGAATTAACTCAAACTTTGTAGCTAGTCGTTTTTAGTGGAACCAACGATTTTTCATGGTACATGTTCGGAGAAATCAAAGCGAAAACTAAACTTCCAAAGCGACTTTGCACCAAGCTTACTGACCTCGCGCAATCCCAAAATTCAATTGAGGCAACAGCTTAAAACTCGCGTTGGAAAACAATGCTGATTTGCCGAGTAAACCTGAACGAATTACCAAGGAAAGAAAGAAAAAAACACAAACAACTGATTTTTAATGTTTTAAGCTAACGCCGCGTTAAGGGGTGAATGCCGCCTAAACCAACCTTCCGCAGACCACTTTCACCACCCAAAATCACCGCATACCAAAAATGCCACGCGGCATGAATCCCTCTTTAACGCCTTGTTATGTACGTGCTAAATGTATACAACTGCTTCAACATTGTTGCCTTCGGGATCAATTAAAAATGCTGCATAGTAGTTTGGAGAATAGTGTTTTCGTAAATCCGGTTTACCGTTACATAAACCGCCAACAGACAAACCAGCGTCATAAAAAGCTGCAACTTGACGTTTGCTTGATGCGAAAAAGGCAACGTGACATTTTGATTTGCTCACACCCTTTTCGATTAGAAACCGCACTTTTGCCTCGTTTAAAAGACCAAAACCAGCAGCACTTTCATCACACCACTTGAGCTCAATACCCAAAGGCTCAAGTGCAATCCTGTAAAATTCACGACATTCTTCAAATGCAGTGACCTTAATTTCAAAATGATCTATCACTCTCAATCCCTTAGAGTTACTTACAACTTTCCTTAAAGTACATAACGCCCGCTTAAGGGGCAGACAACGCTACTACCAAGCTTCCGCATAACACCGTAACCACAAAAACCAACGCATAGTAAAAATGCCGCGCGTTGGCTGTCCCTCTTGAAGCGTTTGTTATGTGCGCAGCCCATCAATGAACGCCTTAGCCTTTTTAGGGCTAGTTACCCTAACGAACTTTATGTGGCTGTACCTCGGGTCATTCAGTAACTCTTTGTAACGAATACGATTTGTTTTATACGTTTTCAACGTCCAGAGAATAATCGAATCTTTGCTAAGAAACGACTTTTTGAATGACTCGACATTACCTGCTTTACCCCAAAGTTCCTGTTTAGTCACAATACGAGTTAACGCTCGTTTCACAGCTTGGAATAGCGTCCTAGGAAAGGAATAGTCCACCCAAATGATGGTGTCAGCCCTAGCCCATTTGATTCCGGCTGTCCGGTTATAGTTGCCATCAAGCACCCATTGCTCGCCACTTAGATTCTCAGTTAGATTTGCGAAGAACTCTTTATCTGTAGACTCTTGCCAATTTGGCTTCCAAAATATCGCATCCATTTCCAAGTATGGGTATTTGAGCTTATTAGCAAGTTGGCGACTGAAAGTACTTTTACCACTACCACTTGTACCTATTACATTAATTCTTTTCATCACCAAACCTGATTTTTTCCCTAGCACATAACGCCGCGTTAAGGGGTGAGTGCAGCATAAACCAACCTTCCGCAGACCATTTTCACCACAAAACTCACTGCAAACCAAAAATGCCACGCGGCATGAATCCCACTTAAACGCTTTGTTATGTTT
>NZ_JZAM01000198.1:0-406 GCF_000960595.1 Vibrio sp. S234-5 | reverse complement strand
TTGAAGTTATTCGCTCTTGGTTAAACCGCATGCTACTGCCTGATGCTGTAGTTACCGGTGGTGACTCGCATACTCGTTTCCCATTGGGCATTTCATTCCCTGCAGGCTCTGGTCTTGGGGCGTTTGCCGCAGCGACCGGTGTGATGACACTGGATATGCCAGAGTCTATCTTGGTGCGCTTTAAAGGCGAAATGCAGCCAGGTACCTGGCTGCATTTCGCCTTTAAAGCGCACCAAGATAGACTCTGGCATATCCAGTGTCATCACACCGGTCGCTGCGGCAAACGCCCCAAGACCAGAGCCTGCAGGGAATGAAATGCCCAATGGGAAACGAGTATGCGAGTCACCACCGGTAACTACAGCATCAGGCAGTAGCATGCGGTTTAACCAAGAGCGAATAACAACAT
>NZ_JZAM01000197.1:0-109390 GCF_000960595.1 Vibrio sp. S234-5 | reverse complement strand
GCAACGACAGTGCACCAGACGGCGGCCTGGAAATCACCCACATCAACGGCGTGGCGTTAACCGGCAATGCCCAAGACATCGCGGTGGACAATGGCACCGTGGTCATCGCGGCGGATGGCGCGATGACGTTCGAGCCAGCGGCTGACTTCAATGGTGAGATCAACTTCGGCTACCAGGTGAAAGACGCGGACGGCGATGTAGACAGCGCGAACGTGAAAGTGACCGTGAATGCCGTGAACGACGGCCCAGTGGCCACAGACGATACGGCGTCAGGCACAGAAGACGGTGGCGTGATCACCATCGATGTGTTGGCGAATGACAGCGATGTGGATGGCGATACGTTGACCATCACAGGCGCGACGGTCCCAGTCGAGCAAGGTACGGTCGCGATCGTCGACGGTAAACTCGAATTCACGCCAGCGAATGGTTTTAGTGGTAAAGCAACTGTTACTTATACTATTACCGATGGAGTTGCGTTTGATTCTGCAGAAGTTTCTGTGAGTGTTAATCGTGTTTCAGTTGATCCAATTACTGCTGATGATGTGATTAACGCGAGTGAAGCGGCAGGCACAGTGACCGTGACCGGTAAAGCCACCGGTGGCGATATCAGCGAAGGCGATGTGGTAACCATGACCATCAATGGTAAGCCTTACGAAACCACGGTCGATGCTGATGGCAACTGGACAGTGGATGTGGCGGGTGCAGACCTGGCCGCGGACACCGCGTTCGATGTGAACGTGGCGTCAACGGACGGCGCGGGCAACCCAGTGACCAGCACCGGTTCTTCAACGCATACGGTCGATACGTCTGCGACAGCCTCTATTGATGTCGATCCAATCACGGATGACAGAATCATTAACGCTAATGAGTCTGCTGAAGGTGTGTTGATTCCTATCACTGGTTGGGTAAGTGGTGACGCTAGACCTGGCGATACCGTTACAATTACTCTTGGTGGAGTCGAGATTGGTCGTGCATTGGTTTCCAATGATACAAATGCAGATGGTAAGTACCTATTTACGGTCGAAGTATTAGGCTCGAAGTTGGCTAATACTACGCTTCAATATCCTCATATTGTTGCCACTGTCACAGGGACAGATGATGCGGGGAATGAGTTTAGTGCGTATAGCAATGAAGTTTATAGCGTCGACCAAAGCTTAAACATTGAAGTTTTTGTTGAAGAGGAAAGCGATGACAATGTCATTAATTTTGATGAACAAGGAAATGTGACTATCTCCGGTTTTGTCGAAAAAGGAGCGTCTATAGATACCATTACAATTACTGATAAAGACGGTAATCCAATGGTGATTTCTTCGGGGATCTCGGTTGATACTAGTGATGAGAATGCTGACTATTTCTCAGTCGTTGTAGATGTTTCGCAACTGACTGATGGACAACTAAACGTCGTGGTAAGTGCCACTGATAGCGCTGGTAATACAGGTGATTCAGAAGTTGTTCATATTTCGAAAGATACTACTGTTTCTCTTACTTCCAAAATTACCGATGAAACAAATAGCGGTTCCAAAGAGGACAATGTCACTAACGATTCAACTCCATCCATTACTGGCTTAACGGAAGCGGGTGCGAGCGTGACTATTACCTACACGGATGCGACAGGTGCCCCTCGAGCAGCCACTGGTACAGCGGATGCAGACGGTAAATACACCATTAATATCAGTAATGCGCTGTCAGAAGGCAGTAATGATCTTTCTGTTAGCGCTGTGGATGCAGCGGGTAATGAGACCACAATTGTACAGACTGTGGTTGTCGATACTTCAGCTGCGCCTGTTGCACAGGACGATACGGTATCTGTATACCGCGGTTTGACGGGTTACTATTACAGTTCAAATGACAGTGAAAATGGAAATCTGACGTCAGTTCAAGACGCCTTGGATGTTATCGCGAGTAAAGACCCAGATCTTACCTTTGAAGCGCGTGACATTAATTACTCATTAGATGCCAACAACAATAGCTTGAGTTCAAAGTCTCAGGTTGCTGATTTCCTAAATAATGATGCAGGATCATTGCAGGGCGAAGTGGCAAATCACACAGATGGTGTGATTAAGATGAGTGGTTCTGTTTATCTAGATGCAGGCAATTACGCATTTAAAGTGAGAGCAGATGATGGCTATACAATATTAATTGATGGCGTTGCTGTAGCCACAGTTGACCGTAATCAATCACCTACAACAACCATGCATAGCTCCTTTGAGATAAACAGCGATGGCTACCATAAGATTGAAATTGTGTATTGGGATCAGGGTGGAAATGCAGTACTCGATGTCAATCTAGGTACTGTTGATGCTAACGGCAACTTCAATAATGGTGAGCATGATCTAAACGACTATCCGTTGATTGGCGATACACTGACGACTAAAGAGGGTAGTGAGCTCGTACTAAATAGCACACTGCTTTTGGGCAATGATTACGATCTTAATGATGGTGACACTATCTCTATCCTTGCTGATGGTTTTAGTTCAAACGATGGAGCCGTATCATATGATGCTGCGACAGGAGAGATCATCTTTACGCCAAACGAAGGTGTTACGGGGTCGGCAAGCTTCACTTACACCATCGTTGATAGTACAGGCAAGACCGATACCGCAACGGTTACCACTTTGGTCACTCCAATCAGTGATGGCTTGAGTGTTTCTGCCACTTTGAGTTCTGTTAGTGGCAATGTCGCCGATACTTTAGTGGCAGCTCAGCTTGCTGCGATAGAAGGTAAACTTGCTGATGACACAGCAAGTGACGACGACGACTATCTGAGTAGCAACGGAGCTTGGGTCCAGGCATTAGGTGGTAATGACACTATCGTCTATGGGTCCGGTTCCCATATGCTTGTTCAAGGTGGTAGTGGTAACGATGTTATTGTGGGTAACAATTCGTCTGCTGTTTCAGAAAATCTGCAAGGTGGTGATGGCAATGACATCCTAATTGGTGGTACAGATGTTTCTGATTCTATCAACTTGATCGGCGATGATGTCGGGGAAACAGGTAATGATATCTTTATTTCTCGAAGTGCAACTTCTACTACCGCTTACTACGGTGGTAATGGAGTTGACACGGCATATTTAGTTGGTAGTAGCAGTGACTATCAGTTCACTACAGCTGGTTCATCAGACTTTACTTTAATTCACCAAGGTACAGGTAACGCTAATCATGATTTCTACAGTGTAGAAAGTTTGTATTTCGCAGATGGCAAGTTTGAAGTAAGTGGCGGACAGTTAGTCAAAACTGCAGAGATATATCAGCTAAATATCGATATTGACCTGAATGACAATGATGGTAGTGAAAAAGTTACCTCTGTTGTAATTAGTGATGTTCCTGACGATGTAACACTCTCTGTCGGAACTAAGCAAGCTGACGGTACTTGGGTTATCGATCCTGCTCAGCTAAATGTGGAAGGTAAGTTGACTGTATTGGTAGAAGCACCAGTTGGAACAACGCCTGTACTGACTGTGACGGCTGGAGCACAGGAGATGGATGGTGACACTCCTCTCGATAGGCCAGAATATGCACAAGGGCAAACGGGTACTATTCTCCTTGATACATCAAACCCTAATGGAGATAACGCTGTTTCTGGTACTCAGGGAGACGATGTACTTATGGGGGATGTGGGCGGTTACGTTAAAACCGTGACTCCAGGGCAAGACTATAATGTTGCATTGATAGTAGACACTTCAGGAAGTATGAGCGACGTAACCACCAATGGCATGACTCGTATTGCTATGGTTGAAGCTGCGTTGAAAAATCTCATCTCAACTCTTAGAGAGCACGATGGTGTTGTTAATGTAAAACTTATTTGTTTTGATGACGTCGTTGATTTTAATTTCGAAGCACAAAGCATTACTACGAATCCAACCCAATATCAGGAGTTGTGGAATGCAATAGATACTAAGCTGAATGCGTATGGCTATACCAATTATGAAGCTGGCTTAGAAATGGCTGATTCTTGGTTTAGTAGTATGCAAAATGGCGCGCAAAATATGGCGTTCTTCCTGACGGATGGTGAACCGTATGTTGGAGGTAGTAGTGATAGTGCTTTAAAAGATGCCATTGATGCGTTTGCTTCACTTTCCACGAAGGCTCAAGTACAAGCCATTGGTATTGGCAACGACATTAGTACCGATGTATTGAAGTTCTTTGACAACACAAATACCGGTCTTATGGAACAAGTTAAGGACTTCTATACAGAAGCTATGTTGTTTAGTTTCTCCAGTTTGACTGGCAGTAATTCTGGTAATGATGGCAATGTGAGTATCAGTGATGGTGATCTAGTATTGACCGACGACGACTACAGCTATTGGGACGGCGGTTATGCTCAATGGACAAGTGATACATTTAATGTGGAACAAGGCCAACAACTGAGTTTTGACGCTACTCTTGAAAGGGGTAAGTTCTACTGGGCACTGTATAATGCAAATGGTGAGCTAGTAGAGAGTGGCAACGATGAAAAAACCAATGGTAACAAGTCTGTCAATGTTGAAAGCGGTGCGCTACAGGCTGGTAGCTATAAATTAGTAATCAGCTACGATGCGACAAATGGGCGCAGTGGAGAGGTAAGAATCGACGAAATCAACCTACTGAGCCCACTACTCGCACCTGCGGGTGAAGTGCAGATTGTCACAACCCCAGAGCAATTAGAAGCCGCGTTACAAGGTGGTGATATTGTGTATAACATTGCTGATATGGGTAGTGATACCGTCAGTGGCGATGTAGGAAACGACATTTTGTTTGGAGATGCGGTCAATTCAGATGCGCTACCTTGGGGTGGCGACAATCCAGAAAAACCAGATGATTTAGTGGATGGGGCTGGTTTAGATGCTGTGTATAAGTTCCTCTCGCTGAAAAATGGCTACGAAGCTACAGATGTAGATGTCTATACATTTATCAAGAATAACCACGAGCTATTCAATATCATAGACGACACTCGAGGTGGTAACGACACGTTAGATGGTGGTCTTGGTAACGATATCCTTTATGGGCAAGGTGGCAACGACATCCTCATCGGCGGCCTTGGTAATGACATCTTAACTGGTGGTGAAGGTGCTGACATCTTTAAATGGGTTGATATGGAAACGGCGAGTGACCGCGTCACAGACTTCAATGTCGAGCAAGGTGATAAGCTTGATCTATCTGATCTCTTTGACGATATGTCTAAAGCGGATATTGAAACTTTGCTGGCTGATCTTGAAGGCGATTCTAAAGGTAGCGTCGGTGATGTCTCGATCGAAGTGACCAACGAGAATGGTGCGCATCTGACCATCGTCAAAGGCGGCCAAACCTTAACGATTGATTTTGATGGTGCTGTAGATGCTTCCTATATTACCAATAGCTTGTTAGAGAACCTGAATCATTTAAAGGACTAAAATAACGAAAACCGGAGCTTGTAAGGGCTCCGGTTTTTTGTGCTGTCTGTAATTTGGATTTATCCTTTGCAAAAAAGAGCCTCGATGGGAATCGAGGCTCTTTTTATAGATACAGACTGTATTTACAACACCTTACACGCAAACCCTTTAAGGTAGAAACCTTCTGGGTAGGCCGTGTCGGTTGGGTGATCGGCGGCTTGTTCGAAACGCTCTACAAATTTGACGCTTCTGCCAGCATCGACGGCGGCATCGGCAATGATTTTTTGGAACAACAGTTGGTCCATCAGACCGGAGCAAGAGTAGGTGAGCAGTGTGCCGCCGGGTTTGAGAATTTGCATCGCGAGCATGTTGATGTCTTTATAGCCACGACATGCGCCGTTGAGTTGCGCTTTGCTTTCGGCAAACTTGGGTGGGTCCATGATCACCACGTCAAATTGCGTGCCTTGGTCGCGATATTCACGTAGCAGTTTGAACACATCGGCATTTAAGAACACGGCGCGTTTCTTGGAGATATCAAATTCGTTCAACTCTGCGTTGAATTTTGCGGTGTCCAACGCTGGCTGCGAGACGTCTGCGTTGATCACTCTTTTGGCTCCGCCTTTTAAAGCATAAAGACCAAAGCCGCCGGTATAGGAAAAGCAGTTTAAGACTTCTTTATCTTTGAAGTATTTCATCGCTTGCTGGCGACTGTCGCGTTGATCGAGGTAGAAACCGGTTTTGTGGCCGCCGACAATATCGACGCTAATTTTGACGCCATTTTCTTCGATAACAACCGATTTAGGCGGCATGTCACCATGTAGCACACCAGTCGTTTCTTTCAACCCTTCTTTCTTACGCACGGCTACATCTGAGCGTTCGTAAACATTGCAGTCAGGAAATACCTCAACCAAAGCGTCAACAATATTTTGCTTTTGATGTTCTGCACCCGCGCTGAGCAGTTGGCAGACAAAGAAATTTTGGTAACGGTCTATGGTGACACCTGGCAAACCATCGGATTCTGCCGCGATCAAGCGATAACCCGTTAAACCATCGCGCGCAATGATCTCTTCGCGCAGCAGTTGAGCTTGTTGAAGACGTTGAACGAAAAAGTCCACATTAATCTCTTCTTTTTCAAAGCTCCACACACGGGCGCGAATTTGCGATTCAGGAGAGTAGGCCGCTTTTGCCAACCATTTACCATCGTGAGCCAATACGTCAACGGTTTCTCCCAGTTGCGGATTGCCTTCCACCTTGTCGATGCCACGAGAAAAAATCCATGGATGGCGTCTGATGACGGATTTCTCACGGCCTTTGGCTAAATAGATTGAAGCTGACATTGCAGTACTCTTTAGAAATTTGAAAGTGGGGTATTTTCATGGAATCAGCGTAGAAAAGCAAATAACAAAAAGGCCGCGTTATGCGGCCTGATTAACTAGGACTATCGTTAAGCTTTTAGCCCAGTGAGCAAGCTTTCCATTGCATCACTTTGTGTGCGAAGTTGCTCGACATTACGTGATGTCATGGTGATCATTTCGCAAACCTGATTGGACTGATGACGTATTTCCTCCACGCTTGCGGCAATATTATCTGCCACGACGCCTTGCTCTTCAGCCGCCGTTGCAATTTGCAAGCTACTATCGGAGATAGTTTGGTTCTTATCAGCGAGCGAGGCGATTTCATGATTCACTTCCGACATCAACGCTTGCCCTTGGCTGGCATTGCTCACGGTGACTTCCATCAGCTTGGTTAATGACTGGCTGTTACGTTGTAATGCTTCAATCATGGATTGAATTTCGACGGTTGCTTTCTGAGTTCTTCCCGCTAACGCACGAACCTCATCCGCCACGACCGCAAAACCACGCCCTTGTTCACCTGCACGTGCGGCTTCTATCGCGGCGTTGAGAGCCAATAGGTTAGTTTGCTCTGAAATGCCGTTGATGGTGGTGACCACTTCATCGATCTGCGCTGCATTGGCATCGAGCTCTTCTACTGCCTGAGAAGCAGATTGAATTTCTGTCGATAGTTTAGAAATCGAACTCAAGGTGTTCACCACTTTTACTTGACCAGATTGCGCCACGCTACGTGCATCTTCCGTTTGAGTGCTGGAATCATGCGCCAAATTGGCGACTTCACGTATAGTCGACGCCATCTGTTCTGTGGCACTGGCTAGAGAATTGAGGTGCTCTTGCTGAGTGCCTGAAATGTCAGAGCTTTTATGCATCGACTGGTTCAAGTCTGAGCTGATCTGCTGCATCAAAGCGACGGATTCTTGGATAGACAACACCATTTTTTGCTCACGCTCTGCCACTTTATCGATGGTGATCGCAATGGTGCTGAACTCATCTCTCACCAGAAAGAAGTTCATACGGGCAGTGAGATCGCCACTGGCTAAGGTGCTCAGCGCTTTATTCATGGTAAACATCGCGCCGCCAATAAAGGTCATGATGTAGTAGACACCCATCGCCAAAACAAACAGCGAACCGAGAATAATAGTGAGATGCGTACTTGAAAGTGCCGATAACAAATTGCCCTGCTGTGAAGAGACCAGACTAAACGCGCCATTCATCACCGAAACCGCGTCTTTTCCGTTGCCAATTGCAATCGCAGGGTAAGCGGAGAGCAGTTCAGCGACTTGATTGCGCGTCAAATTTCCCGATTCAATCAGACCTTTAACCAGCATGAGCTGATCTTGATACGCTTCATTTAGCATCGCATCTGCGGCATTGGTGAGAACAAAAGTTAGCATCAATAATGCTAAAACTGGGAGGAGGAAGAGCAAATAGAATTTTTCTTGAATTTTTAAGTGGATGAGATACTTATCAATCCAACGAAATGGAATTTCTTTCATAATTATTATACTCGTAGTGACCCACTGTCCTTTGTGGGGTGAATAGAGTTGATAAATATATCACTCAAAAAAACGGAGAGGTATACGGATGACAAAACGATGCGAGAAATTTGTGGTCTCGGGCATAGTTCAGGGCGTTGGCTTTCGCTATCACACGTCACATCAAGGGTTGAAGCTGGGGTTAGTCGGCTATGCAAAGAATCTGCACAACGGCAATGTTGAAGTGATCGCTTGCGGCGAAGAAGAAAGCCTTGAGGCATTTGCTCGTTGGTTGACCCACGGACCAAAAACGGCACAAGTTGATGCATTGAGCCGAGAAGAGAGTGTTTATCGAGACTTTGATGGCTTCGAAATCTTGTAGCCAGTCTTGGCTACAAGAGCGCTTATAAACATTTTGCGGGTTTAGGCAATCCAGCCAATTTAGTGGCTTGTTTTGCCGGCCCTTGCTTAAAAAGCTTAAATAAGTATTTGCTGTTTCCTTTTTCTGGGCCATGCGCTTTTTCCATCGCTTTTACCAGCATTCTTACCGCAGGAGAGGTGTTAAATTCCAGATAAAAGTTGCGAACAAAGTGGATCACTTCCAAATGTGCATCGGTCAATTCAATCCCTTCTTGCTCCGCGAGTATGGCGATCATGCCTTCATCCCACACCGTGTGATCGAGCAGGTAGCCTTGAGCATCAGTTTCAATTTCTTTTCCGTTATAAACAAACATGGTGGTTATCCGTCGTTGTTTCGACAAGTAGTGACAAAGAAGGGTAGAGTAGCCTAGTCTTCGTCGATAGCTCAACCGAAGTTTGTTCAGATTGAATTGAATGGTTAAATTTAATGCGTCGTTCAAAAGGGCGTTTTAGAAGTTTAAATTGCATATATATGCGAGTGAGTTAGAAAGTTTTCGGGGTGGGTAGCAATAATAATGCTAATAAATTTAAAATCTGCACATAAAAAAGCCCGAGATCGGGCTTTTTATGTTTAAAACGATATTAATCGTCATTCATGATGCCAAGAATACTTAGCAAACTAGTGAACAAGTTGAGGATGTTCAAGTACATCGAGATGGTTGCGCTGACGTAGTTGGTTTCTTCTCCACGTACGATACGGCTAGTGTCGTACAGAATAAAGCCAGAGAAAACCAGTGCAGAAACGCTACTGATGACCAACTGACCCAGTGTCGAACCCACAAAGATGTTGATGATGGCGGCGACGATAACAATGATCAAACCTGCCACCAGGAAGTTACGCATAAAAGAGAAATCTTTTTTGCTGGTGATGGTGTAGGCAGAAAGGCCAAGAAACACCATACCGGTTAAACCTAGCGCTTGTGCGATGATGGTTGGGCCGCTAGGAATCGAAGCGTAGTAGGTTAGCATCGGGCCTAATGCACCGCCCATTAGGGTTGTAAAGACAAATGTCCAGACGATCCCCATTGACGAGTTAATGCTACGCGGCAGTGCAAAAAACAAGATACCAATCGCGGCGAGTTGCATGACGAGCGCTACGATTGGCGAAATACCCATTGCCATCGTTGCCATTGCTGCAATAGCACTGGTTACTAAGGTCATGGATAGTAGGAAATAGGTATTCTTCAGTACTTTATTTGTCTGAAGTGTACTTTCCATACTTGTTGTACGAGAAAACATTGGACTGTTCATAATCTTCCTCTTAAAAGATCGGTTTACTTATATGTACATTTATGAGGCCGATAGTGCCAAAAATCAAGCCTAACGTTGTACCTAACTAGGCAAAATAATAGTGGAAATAGTAACTTATGTATCGCTCAAGTTGTAACACTTTATTGCGAATCGGCAAAATAAAAAGAGGTGTTTCGTAGCACCTCTTTGTTGTTTGCCCAGCAAAGCTGGCAAACCCGTCCACTTGAAAGAAAATGGAGTCACCCTGACTAAGGGGAAGACAATCCGAATGGCAAGGGCGTCACTGGCTAACGGTGGGGTTTGAAGGAAGCCATAGGAAGTTAGATGTACACAACTAACCGTAACCTGTTTCGGCGGTATTGGTGGGTAAGCGTCCAACATAGCGCAAAGCCCGATACTTAGTCAGGCCAATACTGTGATTGAGGGGGGGATATCTAACAGGGAGTCAGTGCAATAACTGGGGAAGCCTGACACCACATCCGGTCAAACGCCGGAGGCGTCCATCAAGAGGTGACTCAAGATGTACGTTGGTGCGAGGTGGCAGATGAACCCGTAGTAGTGATTAAGGCTAGGCCGATGAAAGCCAGTAATGGTGTGGAGTACAAAACCAAGCCGACCTTTGCCAATATGTGTAAAGGAGCGAGCCATTGCCAAAAGCATGGTAAGTTGCGAAGGGGGGAAGCATACTTTAAGACTTTGATGAGTAGTTAGAATTTATCATTGATACACAAGCCGTCTGATCAACGGGACAAGTCGAATTGGTGCACTAGGAATAGTGAATTCTGGTGAGACAGGTCGTATAAGGGAAGTAATTGCAACTAAGTTTGGTAGATTGCCGTTGAGCTAGAACGCCAAATCCTGCAATGAAAGTTACCAACAGTGATGAAAACAAACTGTCCCCACAAAGCGGACAACATTAGATTCTCAGATTAATGTTGTGCCACCAATCATGGTGATATGGAGTATGCATGAGCCGTATACGAGGCCCGTACGTACGGTTCTGTGAGAGGGATGAGGCGGTAACGCCTCACCCTACTCGATTTTCTATGAATTAATGGTGGAGTATTTGCGCGAGGAAATTCTGAGTTCGATCAGACTGCGGATTTTCGAAGAAATCTTTCGGATTGTTTTCTTCAATGATTTCACCTGCATCCATGAATATCACTCTGTCTGCGACTTCTTTGGCAAACCCCATTTCGTGGGTAACACAAAGCATCGTCATCCCTTCTTCAGCCAGTTCAACCATAACGTCTAATACCTCTCGCACCATTTCTGGGTCCAGTGCCGAGGTTGGTTCGTCAAACAGCATAACTTTAGGGCTCATGCACAGCGATCTTGCAATCGCAACACGCTGCTGCTGACCACCAGACAATTGACCAGGGAACTTGTCTGCTTGCTCTGGAATTCTGACTCGTTCGAGATATTTCATCGCGACCGCTTCTGCTTCTTCTTTCGGCATTTTTTTTACCCAAATTGGCGCCAGTGTGCAGTTTTCTAAAACAGTGAGGTGAGGGAAGAGGTTAAAGTGCTGGAAACACATGCCGACTTCTTTTCTCACCGCTTCAATATTTTTTAAGTCCTCGGTCAATTCCGTGCCAGAAACGATAATTTGCCCTGCTTGGTGTTCTTCCAAGCGGTTAATGCAGCGGATCATGGTGGACTTACCAGAGCCGGACGGGCCACAAATAACGATTTTTTCGCCCTTTTTAACATTCAAATTAATGTTCTTTAGTACGTGAAACTCACCGTACCACTTGTTCATATCCTTCAGTTGGATCATGTAATCTTGTTGTTGCGTCATAATACGTCCTTGAGCTTAAAGAGTTATCGTTTGTGACCGGTGTGTAGTTTATTTTCCAACCATATCGAATATCTCGACATGCCAAAACAAAATACCCAGAACACTAACGCGACAAATACATAACTTTCGGTAGCAAAACCGAGCCACTCGGGGTCGGTATTGGCTGCTTGACCAATACCTAATACATCAAACATACCGATGATGAGTACTAGACTGGTGTCTTTGAAAAGGCCGATAAAGGTGTTCACGATTGAGGGGATAGTAATCTTCAGTGCCTGAGGAAGAATAATCAGCCCCGTTTTCTTCCAGTAGCTTAAACCAAGCGCATCAGCCGCTTCATATTGGCCTTTGGGAATCGCTTGCAAACCACCACGAACCACTTCCGCCATATAGGCTGCGCTGAACATGACCACGCCTATCAATGCACGGATCAGTTTGTCTGTCTCAGAGCCTTCAGACAAGAACAGAGGTAGCATGACTGACGCCATGAATAGTACGGTAATCAGCGGCACCCCACGCCATACCTCGATATAGACGGTACACATACTGCGAATAATCGGCATATCTGAGCGTCTTCCTAGTGCCAAGGCGACGCCAATAGGCAGTGAAACAACGATGCCAACCAGTGCAATGATCAGTGTGACTAACAAGCCTCCCCATTTATGGGTTTCGACCACTTCTAGGCCAAATATGCCACCGTATAGCAGCGCAGCGATAATAAATGGGTAGATGTTGACGAAAAAGAGCCAAATCCAAGTACGTTTTGGTGTTTTTTCATAAGCTAAAAGCACAGTGAAAATTGCTAAAGACGCATAGAAAAGGCGAGGGCGCCACAACTCAGCTTGAGGGTAGAAGCCATACATAAACTGTTCCCAGCGAACGCTGATAAATACCCAGCATGCCCCTTCGCGTGTGCAGTCGTCTCTGGTTAAACCAGACCAATCGGCGCTGATGATCGCCCAATCCACGATATGCCAAAGTGCTGACAGTGCAAAATAGGCCAGAATGACGGTGACAATCGAGTTAATGGGGCCATTAAACAGGTTTTTTCGCAGCCAACCAATAATCCCCACAGTGTTTGCTGGCGGCGGCAGATTCGGTTGAAATTGATGTACTCGCATATTATCTCTCCACCAGGGCAACTTTTTTGTTGTAAAGGTTCATCAAGGCTGAAGTTAAAAGACTTAACGTCAGATAAACCGCCATGGTCATCGCAATGATCTCAATCGCTTGTCCGGTTTGGTTCAATGTTGTACCTGCAAAGACAGAGACCAAGTCAGGATAACCAATCGCCATAGCAAGTGAGGAGTTTTTGGTCAGGTTCAAGTACTGGCTAGTCAGCGGCGGAATAATAATTCTCAGCGCTTGAGGGATGATAACCAGCTTTAAAGTGCGCGCTCGAGGTAAGCCTAGAGACATCGCGGCTTCAGTCTGACCATGGTTAACGGCATTAATGCCCGAGCGAACAATTTCGGCAATAAACGCCGCAGTATAGATACTGAGAGCGACCAGTAAAGCAGCTAGTTCAGGAATAATGCTGATGCCACCACGAAAGTTAAAGCCTTTGAGTTCAGGATATTCAAACGCAATTGGCGAGCCAGCAATAAAGTAAACTAATACTGGTAGCACTATCACTAAAGAAAAGGCGATGCGACCCATCGGGGTTTGTTGACCACTGAGCTTTTGTTTGTTTTTCGCCCAAATACCAATAAAAATAGTCGCCAACACACCAGAAATTAAAGCGGCGAAGACGAATGCACTGCCCGATTCAAAGATCGGTTTGGGGAAAAACAGTCCTCTTACGTTGAGGAAAACATATTCGCCTAAGCTGATGCTTTCCCTTGGTGACGGAAGCGCCTGTAAGACCGCAAAGTACCAGAAGAAGATCTGCAACAGCAGCGGAATATTACGAAAGGTCTCGATATAGACGGCGGCAAAACGGCTTACTAACCAGTTTGTTGACAAACGTGCGATGCCGATAACAAATCCGAGAAAAGTCGCAACGATAATACCAAGAAACGATACTAACGCTGTATTAAGTAAACCTACAATAAACGTCGTACCGTAAGAGTGGGTCTCGTCATACTCAATCAAAGTGAGACCGATACCGAATCCGGCTTCTTGACTTAAAAAGTCAAAACCCGTTGCGATACCGCGTGACTCCAAGTTGGTGAGTGCGTTGTTTACTATGGTGTAAAAGAAGAAGACCAGAGCCAGTATGGCTAGGATCTGAAACAGCACCGAGCGAAAAGTGGGGTTGTAAAACAAATTGGTGCCCGAAGCTGGCTTTCCAGCTCCTGTGGAAAGTGATTTATTGTCGGGTTTCATACAGCTATAACCTCTAATCCATTACTTAGAAAAAGGGCGGCATCACATACCGCCCATTCTTAGCTAGACTCTTATCATTAACGGATTGGTGGCGCGTACATAAAGCCGCCGGCATTCCAAAGGGCGTTAACGCCACGAGCGATCTGCAGTGGTGAACCCATACCTACAGTGCGTTCGAAGCTTTCGCCGTAGTTACCTACTTGTTTGACAACTTGGTAGCCCCAGTCGTCACGGATGCCTAAACCTTTGCCTTTCGGACCATCGACACCCAAAATACGTTTGATGTTTGGATCGTCAGATTTAAGCATTTGCTCTGCGTTTTGGGATGTAATGCCGTATTCCTCGGCGTTGATCATTGCATTTAGAGTCCATTTCGCGATGTTGAACCACTGGTCGTCACCTTGACGAACAACAGGGCCAAGGGGTTCTTTGGAAATGATCTCAGGCAGTACAACCGCTGAGCTTGGGTTCTCTAGGTTGAGACGCAGCGCGTACAGACCTGATTGGTCAGTGGTTAACACGTCACAACGACCAGCGTCAAAGCCTTTGGAAGTTTGCGCTGCAGTATCAAATACAACAGGTTTGTACTTCATACCGCTGTTGCGGAAGTAGTCTGCCAAGTTTAGCTCGGTTGTTGTACCCGATTGAACGCACACGGAAGCGCCATCCAACTCTTTTGCACTCTTGATTCCTAACTCTTTTTTCACCATGAAGCCTTGACCGTCGTAATAGTTTACGCCGACAAAGTTAAGCCCCAATGCTGTGTCGCGATGCAGTGTCCAAGTGGTGTTGCGAGAAAGAACATCGATCTCGCCAGATTGCAATGCAGTAAAACGCTCTTTCGCGGTGAGTGGAACATACTTAACTTTTGTTTTATCACCCAGTACAGCAGCGGCGATGGCTTGACAATATTCTACGTCGATACCTTCCCATTCACCCTTTGCATTAGGGTTAGAGAAGCCTGGGAGACCAGTACTCACACCACAAGCCAAATAACCTTGTTTAGTGACTTTATCCAATGTGCTATCTGCTGCAAATGCATTTGACGACATAACTGCAGTAGAAGCCGCTACGACGGAAGCAAGAACCGTTAATTTATTTGCCATTTGTATCCTTCCTGTATGATCCAAGTTTAACCAGGTGACACCCGATACAACGTGCTCAATCTGTGTTGTGTGTGCCCTATGTGCTTGATTTCCATTTTAAACGGCATTTGGAAATCAATTATTTATAAGCGTAGGAAAGGATTTTCGAATTCTCAAATATATAATTTAAAAAGAATTTTGAGAGAACTCACAAACCCTGCGGTAACTAGAATGAACAAATGTTAATCTAATGTAAATAGTGCAATGAGGTACCACTGCGGTGCAACAGAGTGTTTGTTATTTACACTTCTAATAATATGGTCAAAAAGAGCGATCCTAAGAATCATCTTGAAACTATATTCTGAACATGGCTGGAAATTTGAACAAAAATTATTTGTTGTTGGCACGCTTAGTGATATCAATGCACCAAATCTGCTAGGATGACGCTTCAGACAGATAGAACAAACAAGGATTGAAATGCGATATTTTCCTCTTTTCATGGATCTGGAAAACAAACCTGTGCTCGTTGTTGGTGGTGGCGAGGTAGCAAGCCGAAAGATTGAAGCGTTGCTGAAAGCGGGTGCTAAAGTGACGATTGTCTCTCCAAGCCTAGTTGAAGAGCTGCTGGATGTGGTGAAAAGCGGAGAGTGCTATTGGCTGAAGAGCTTTTACTCTTCTGAATTAATTAACCGGCATTACGTCCAAGTGTGGGCGACGACGGATAACCCCGAGCTCAATCATCAGGTTTACCGTGACGCGAAAGCCCACAATGTGTTGGTCAACGTGGTGGATGACAAACCGTATTGCGATTTTATTACCCCGTCTATGATCAATCGTGGTCGGATCCAAATTGCGATTTCCAGTGGCGGCTCGTCGCCTGTACTTATTCGTAATATTCGCGAGTCACTGGAAGCGCTATTGCCGCAAAATTTGAGCTTATTGGCCGACTTTGCAGAGTCAAAACGCAGTGCGATCAAGTCTTTACTGCCAAGTGTTGAGGAACGTCGAGTCTTCTGGGAGCAATTTTTTGCTCGAAATGATGTACAAGAGGCAAAAAACAATCGTCAATTGGAACAAGTGTTTTCTGAAGCAACTCGCTCACCGTTTGAGCAAGGTTGTCAATGTGTTTGGATACGTTGTAGCGAGGATGTCGAACTCCTGCCTATTAAAGCACTGCGTTATATGCAAAAAGCAGAGATGGTGCTGTATTGGTCTGAGCTTGAGAAGGGATTTTTGGAAATGGTGCGGCGTGATGCGAACCGACGCAGCTATAGCGATTCCGCACAGTTAGCCGAAATGGTAAACCAAAGCCGAGGCGAATACCGTAACCTGTGCATTCTGTTTCCTAAGAGCAGTCAGGCATTTAATTTTATGCAAGGAGCGGATTTGGTTATCTAGGAATTAGGTAGGAAGTGAACGAACAAAAAAGCCTCGCGAGAGGCTTTTTATTGGTCGCTAGCAGCGAGATGCGATTGAACTTTGCATACTCAGTGCGTACTTAGTCGCGAAAGTTATTGAACTGGAAAGGTTGCCCTAGCTCTGCGGCACGAATCGCGGCGATCGCTTCTTGCAGGTCGTCCCGCTTTTTACCAGTCACACGAACTTTGTCACCTTGAATTGACGCCTGAACTTTCATCTTGGAGTCTTTAATCAGCTTAACGATCTTTTTCGCCATTGGAGTGTCAATACCTTGCAGAAACACAATGTCCTGATGCCAGTTTTTGCCAGTTTGTTCGGATTGTTTGGCATCCATCGAATTGGCGTCAACTCCACGTTTTGCAAGATGTCCACGCAAAATGTCGCGCATCTGTTTGAGCTGAAAATCACCTTCAGCGGAAACTTTCACCGTTTCCTCAACCAGCTCAAAACTGGCTTTTACGTTGCGAAAATCAAAACGAGTAGAAAGTTCACGGTTTGAGTTATCTACTGCGTTACGCAATTCAACGATGTCGATTTCAGAAACAATGTCAAATGACGGCATGGTTTACGATCCTTAATTTACAATCTTATCTGCTTTCTTTTACCGCTTGAGCTAAAAGCTCCAGCATCTGTTCGGTATCTGCCCAGCCTAAACATGGGTCAGTAATGGATTGGCCGTAATGCAGATTGTTCAAATCTGTCATTGGCTGGTTGCCTTCTTCAATAAAGCTTTCAGCCATAATACCTGCCACGTAAGTGCTGCCCGCGCGAATTTGAGCGCAAATGTCTTTCGCGACATCGAGCTGTTTACGGTGCTGCTTCTCACAGTTGGCATGGCTAAAGTCAACGATGAGGCGCTGCGGCAAATCAAATTCTGCCAGCGCTTTACACGCATTTTCTACCGACTGTGCATCGAAGTTTGGCCCAGTGTCACCACCACGTAAGATAATGTGTCCAAATGGGTTACCGCTGGTGCGGTAGACGGTCATGCGGCCATTTTTGTCAGGCGAGTAGAAGTAGTGAGAAGCCTTGGACGCGCGAATGGCATCTATCGCGATTTTCACGTTACCGTTTGTGCCATTCTTAAACCCAACTGGACAGGAGAGGGCTGAAGCCATTTCTCGATGGATTTGAGACTCTGTGGTTCTTGCCCCAATAGCGCCCCAAGTGATGAGGTCCGCGATGTATTGACCTGTGATCATGTCAAGAAACTCGGTTGCTGTTGCCAAGCCAAGTTTGTTGATATCCAACAGCAGTTTTCTTGCCTTGTGAAGGCCGGCTTCTAGCGCGTAAGAGCCGTCTAAGTTCGGGTCGGTGATCAGCCCTTTCCAGCCCACTACAGTACGAGGCTTTTCGAAGTAGGTACGCATCACAATGAATAGCTCGTTGCGATATTGATCCTGAATTTGGCTGAGACGTTTGGCATAGTCGATCGCCGCGTCGGTATCGTGCACCGAACAAGGGCCGACAATCACCAGAAGACGGTTGTCTTTTCCTGTCAAAATATCTTCAATTTGTCTACGTGACTGAGCGATTCGTTCTGCCACATCATCAGTGATTGGATGTGCACTGCTCAGCTCCGCAGGGGTAGGCATTGGACCCAGAGGTTGGGTTCTCAATTCATCGGTTTTTAGTGGCATGTGATAGCTTTGTTCTTTTATTGCGAAGCGGTAAAGATAACGGAATTGCACCAAGGAATAAACCATTTAGCCGTAAACTTATCAATCTAATTGCGTTGTAAACTGCAAACAAGTGAAGGAGATAGGTGGTCTTTGTGCTCACTTTTGGTTCTCGTTAGATAGCACGCAAATTTCTTTCCCGTCTTTGCATGGCCAATCAGTGACTTAATATGTTTAAAATATGAATAAATATACTTGAAACTTGTTTTTAAGCTCGGTATCGTCGGTCACATAACTACACAATTGGAGTCGTCATGGAGCATTTTGTTCAGGGAAGCATTCATCCCGCACTGAGTTTGAATTTTGTTTTGCCGCAATCGGCAGAAAAAAATTCAAAGCGTATCTATTTTTCCACTTCGGCTTGGTATCGCAGCCAAAGCTTGCCAGCCAATGAGTGGGTTTCCTGGCTACAACCTAGATTGTCAGATGAAACCGAAGGGCCACTTTGTGTCAGAGTGAGTCTAAGTGACTTAACCTTGCCAGAATACGCCTTTTTAGGCATGGTTCAAACGGACTGCATGGAAGCTAACCCTTTGATGGGAGCTCGCGGAGTGTCGCGTTTTTGCGATATGAATTACAAACCTATTTTTGCGGTAGAGTGCGATGCAATCAAGCAGTTGCGTGCACAGGGAGTGGACGTTGAGGTCGTCGTCCCTTTTGTACGCACCTTAGCGGATGCGGCGACCATTATCGACTTACTTGCCGAACAAGGCTTGCCACGTGGTTTGCAGGGGTTGAAAGTGATTTTTAGTATTGATACGCCCTCTGCCGCACTGCTGAGCGATAAACTGCTGCACTATTTTGATGGGTTGGCGATCAATATCGAAAATTTGGCTCAGTTCACGCTTGCCGTCGACCAAAGCAATCCATCACATCTACATGCTTACGATGTGCAAAATGATGCGGTACTGGAACTGGTGCAAAAATCGGTAAAATCCGCAGTCACTGTCAATAAACCCGCTTTAGTTTTGTTGTCGAATCTGGATAAATGGCCGCGTTTACAACAGGTATTGCTTGATATGGACTCCGTCGAGTTATTCCACTTCTAAACATTGTCTGGTGTTCGAATAAATAGCAAGGGAGAGCCATGAGTTGTTAATCTGGCTCTCTTTTTTATTAACAACTCTTTGACATTGTGGGTGCGATTGCACAAACTGGTCTGACTAGTTTTCATGGAAGAATGTCGATGCTCAGCCCAATTCAAAAAGCCAATCTCTATCTGAACATGTTCGGTTTTACTAAAGTACCGTTGATCTGGCTCTGTCGGCCGAAAATCATCGCCATTAATGAAAAAATGGTGGAGGTCAAAATCCCGCTGCGTAAGCGAACTAAAAATCATCTAAACAGTATGTATTTTGGTGCGTTGGCGGTGGGTGCTGACGTGGCTGGCGGTTTCCTTGCTATGAGCAAAGCGAGCAATCAAGGGGAAAAAATTTCGCTGGCTTTCAAAGGCGTGAAAGCGGAATTTCTCAAACGGCCAGAGGCAGACGTGCACTTTGTCTGTCACGATGGGGATGTGATTGACCGCATGTTGCAACAAACGCTTGAAACGGGTGAGCGAGTCAATCATGATGTGCGTATTACCGCGTTATGTCCCACTTTGCACGGGAGCGAGCCGATGGCGCAATTTGATCTGACACTCTCTATCAAAAAGTGTTCCTGATGAGTCAGTGGCGGAAAATTCTGAATTTCCGCCACGCCGTTGCTAAGAGTTTAACTTTTTCTCATTGATGATTTTTTGGATACGCGGGTTGAGATCCTTTCCATGGCGTGTTTCATATTCTTCTCTTTGTAAGTCGTTGAGGTTTTTCACCGAATGACTAGGAAGGGCATATTCAACCAGCTCTGTTTTAAGATCGCCTCGTTCTTCTAGGCGTTTTGCCTCAAGATAATACTTCTTAAATAAAGCATCGAGTTTGTTTTCAGCGACTCGGCTTAAGTCATAAAGTTTGTTTTGAATTAGCCATTTTTCTAATTTATTTTCTGGCTTTCTGGATAAAACACGTAGGCGGCTATCTAACAGCTCTTCACTGGTTAAGGCATCACGTAATACCCAAAGCTCTCCCATTTGAGGTGGCCAACTGTTACCCAGTTGGATGCGCTCGTGGCAATGTTTTAAGACTCGATTTAAGCCATTTGGGTCGATTGATTCTGCAAAGACAATGAATTTCCCAGTGGGCAAACTGCCATATTGGTATTCCCATTGCGTTTCATAAACACTTAGAAAAGAGCCAAATACATGCAGGCACCAGTCTGAAGGCTCGTTGTTACTCTCTTCGGTGATGGCATGGTCAAAACGTTGGCTTTTTTCCTCGCTGAATGAGCTGCTGCCTGAATCGCTCAGATGGGCTAAGCTTTGGTTTATACCCATTTGCCGAAGTTTGGTTTCTATCTCCTGAATGTTCTGAGGTTTTCGTTTGCTGTCTTTCATTGAGTTTCTCATTTATTAGCCAATATTGAAGTTTGTTTTCAAGCCGAGCAATGGTTAACAGTTCACTGGCTTTGGATTTATGCCAAAGTACAAACTTTTTCCATACTAAAACATGTTCGCTCACTAGGCCCGAAAACTTAAAAGCACGCTCTGCCCACATCGGGATCTCGGTCTCATCTAGATCGTGTGTGGAAATCGTATTTCCTAGAGGCGGCTGATTTAAAGTCTGATTCCTAGTTTGCAAAGCTTGCATTGGCAAGTTAGGGAATTGAGTCTGTGGTGCAGGTGCAGGTGCAGGTGCAGGTGCAGGTGCAGGTGCAGGTGCAGGTGCAGGTGCAGGTGCAGATTGGTCTGCTTGTACCGAACTTAGCAGAACTTTGAAGATATGTAACTCCGCACCTTGCCGATACTCAACTTTAAGTTTTTCAACAAGGTGTTGCTGCGACAAGGAGCGAAGGCATTCCGCAAGACCAAAGGTCGATAAACAGCACAGCGGGCCCATTTCTTCAAGATTGATGGTGACATAGCCAGTAGAATCCGAATTGTCAGCGAGCATAAGTAGGACAAGTTTTTCTGCTGGGCTCGCAGTGATGATTTGCCAAGCTAAATGTGTGTTTTTTGAGCTCACTTTGATAGTTCTCTACTTCAAACGAATTTGCCCGCTATTGTAAGCCAGCTATGTGCTTTATTGTAGCGTAAGAATATTTTGTGGCGACAAAGTGCCAGAAAACGGCTGATCGGCTCTTGTATGTCATCAGAAGGACAAGCTTAGCACTGTTGGGAATGAAATGGGCAAGCAGAGTTCGATTTGTTACTCAATGGGTTCGATTTTCTCGATGGCAACGATTTTTGAGCGATTCATGATGATTTTCCAGCGGTAGTAAACGGGCTCTCCTTGTTGGCTACTTTCTTTGATGATCAAGTTGAACAGATGGCGTTTCTCTATCGATTCGCGACTGACTTGTCCTTCGTTAAGGCGATAAATACGATTGGTGCCTTTATCCATCAAGCGAGTAAATGGCCTTAAGCTGATGCTCAAGGTTTCCCGAGTCTGCTCATAGCCGCTGAGAAACTTCGATGTGCTCATCTCTGTTTGTGCATGATAATGCAAAATCTGCTCTTCGCGCTGCACAACGCGCTTCTTGCGAATGGCTTGAATTCTGTCAGGCAGTCTGGCAAAAACGGTGTAGTCAAACCACTCGAGCTTTTGTCCAACTTGCTTGCCCGTGGTTGGGTCGATGTATTGACGACGCCATTTCGGTTTGCCTTTACGGATCCAGCGCCACATCATATCGCGCAGATCGTCTTTGAAGATCTCCCTCAGAGCATAAATGACTGACATGGCAACAATAAAGGAAGCCGAAATTTCGCCAAGATAATCGCGCGCAGTAATAACCGTGGTGGTGACGAATACCATCACTAATCCGGTCGCGATACCTTTGATCATGCGTTTAATATTATTGCCTAGCGAGATGGTTTTCTCTGTCAATATAATCGGGTGTTCGATTAAGCGTCGCAGTAAACGCATCTTGTTGGTCATGCGGGTGGTGTCTTCCACCACATTGGGTGAGTTGTACTTGTTCAGTTTGCGGTGCGCTTGCTCTTTTTCGCATAAGGTGATCAAACGCTGTTTAATCGTGGAGTAATCCCCTTCACGTGGTAGATGTGCAACCAAAGATAAAAACTTCTGTTCGGTGTACCAAGAGAGATAATTATCGATATTCACGTAATAGCGTTTTAGCACTTCTTCATAGGGAATCGAACGACGCAGGCGCTTGAGAATATCAATCGACAGTTCGATGACTTGGTCAACTTGATCTTCAGTGACGCTGTCACCTGATCTGTCGTTGAGTTTAGACACCGCTTTATCGAGCGCCACAACGTACTGATAGGCAAACAGACTTAAGCTGACACGATATTGCGTGTTCGATAACCGCCCCCGTTTCGCAAGGCGGCTATGAACGAGAGGCAGCAGGATCTCATCACTGAAATAAGAACGCGTTTGCCCCATCGAGGTGTAGTAGAACTCTGATTCGGATAGTACTTCAGGCGTTAGGCCCAGTTCACCCGGAACGAAGAGATAGAGGTCAAGATCCAGCTTTTTACTCGCGCCCATGATGTGGCTGATTTTTAAGGTGATGGAATCTTGCTTATCTACAGAAATCAACGAAAAACCCTTTGTGGAAAATTAATTGTATCGAGACTTGCGCAAGAATAGCAGAGATAACGTATAATCTCTGCAAATTTGCCGTGAGATGTATTCAATGATTAAAGTTGGTCAAATTAACAACTTAGAAGTAATAAAACGCACCGAATTTGGTGTTTTCCTCGATGGGGATGAGTATGGCAGCGTGATGTTGCCAAATCGATATGCGCCGCAAGAGTGCCAAGTTGGCGACAAACTGGATGTGTTTCTCTATTTTGATTCTGATAATCACCTTGCTGCGACTACGGAGACGCCAATTGCTCAGGTGGGCGAGTGGGGCTTGATGAAAGTGGAAGGCGTGAATAGCACTGGCGCTTTTGTCAATTGGGGCATCAAAGAGAAGGATCTGCTGGTTCCTTACAGTGAACAGCGTGGCCGCCTAAGCGCGGGGCAAAGCATCTTGGTGTATGTCTATTCAGACAAAGCGTCTGGCCGCATTGTTGGTACGACGAAATTCAACAAGTTACTGGACAAAACACCTGCCAATTATTCACAAAACCAAGAAGTTGAGCTGATCATTGCAGAGCACAGCCAACTGGGGTACAAGGCGATTGTTAATGGTGCCCATTGGGGCATGATTTTCCCATCGGATGTGTTTGGAAAGCTGTTCATTGGCAAAAAGCTCAAAGGTTTTGTAAAAAGCATTCGTGAAGATGGCAAGATTGATCTCGCTTTGCAAAAAGTGGGCGTGGCCAAAATGGATGATTTGTCAGAGAAAGTGGTGCAACTGCTACAAAAGAAAGACGGTTTTTTGGCCTTGAACGACAAATCTTCCCCGGAAGAGATCTTCGCTGCGTTTCGTACCAGCAAGGGGACGTTTAAGAAAACCATTGGCGGCTTGTATAAGAGTGGCGTTATTACGATCGAGCCCGATGGCATTCGTTTAGTGAAATAAGTCACAAAAAAAGGCCCAAAAAGTTCCATTTTTGGGCCCAGGGGAAATGGCTCTCAGGGAGCCTGCGCTAAACACAGAGGTCCTTGGCTGGATACTGACATGAAGGGAATGTCATTTCACAAGAACACTGCATTAATTAAAAGTGTAGTACAGGGTGTGCATGCTGCTAGCCAAATTGACGACAAAAGGCTGATTCTGGAATCAGCCTAAAAACATCAATGATAAAAGTCAGAATAAGTTGCCATCGCGGACCAGTTCGCGCGGCAAGCCATTTTTAATTCGATTTGAAACCCATTTACCTAGGCCGATCACCGCATCGCTATATCGAACAATCACTTCTCCTTTCCCACTGTGATTTTCAGGGTAGATATCTCGCCCCATAAACCACTCTCGTGCCTGCTCTGTGTTGAGATCGAACACTGATTTTTCACTGCCTGTCGCTAATGAGGTAGCGACTTGATGTTGCCAGCGGAAGCCGTGTTTGTGGGTTTCGGCCAATTTTATCCCCATCCGAGAAAAGCGTAGTTCGCCCAGCATCGGTTCAAGCGCATCAGGAAACAACCAAACATCTCGCTCACGTAGCCAGATAGTGCTATCTGAGGGAAGAGCGATGCCGAGATCGTCGCTGAGCGCCTTTTCTATCGTCGCGTGTTCTTTTTTGCTCGCCTTGGTAAATGGAAACTTGCCTAGCTTTTTATGCACGGATGGCGCTTCGACACTATGATGTTTACGAATTCTGGCGACGAAAAAACCCTCACTGTCATAAACCTGTGGGAAGACATGCAGAAAGCCTTCTTCGGTCAGTGCTTTCTCGGCACCGTCGAAAAGAGAGCTCAGGCTTTCAAACTCGACTGCGGCGCCAAAGGTGTTTTTCAGATGATGACAAACTTGTTGATTTTCTTCTGTGCTGAGGGTGCAGGTTGAGTAAACCATCACGCCACCGGGTTTTAGTGCTTGAAAGGCACTCTCGATTAAATCGCGCTGTGTCGCTGCGATTTCTACCACCGAGGCTTGTGACCAGTTCTTCATTGCATCTTCATCTTTACGCACTGTACCTTCACCAGAGCAAGGCGCATCCAGCAGCACGGCATCAAAGCTTTCTGGTAGCCATCCGCCAAACACGCGACCATCAAAGTTGCTCAACGCGGCATTTCGCACTCCGCAGCGCTCAATGTTGGCGTGTAGCACTTTTACGCGACTGGCGGAATATTCATTGGCGACCAAAATACCTTGGTTGTTCATCAGTGCCGCTATTTGAGTGGTTTTAGAGCCTGGTGCGGCGGCCGTGTCGAGGACACTGGCGTAGTTTTCCTGATGCATAAACAGTGCGCTGACTGGCAACATAGAGCTTGCTTCTTGTATGTAGAACAGGCCAGCCATGTGTTCCGCGCTGTTGCCAAGAGGAACATCACTCTCGTCGGCGATAATCCAGAATCCGCTTTCACACCAAGGGATAGTAGCGAGTTGCCAACCTTTTTCTTTGGCGCGCTGTAAAAAAGCGTCGACTGAAATTTTTAAAGTATTAACGCGAATGCTTTTACGCAATGGCTGCTGACAGTAAGCGATAAAGTCCGCCATGTTTAAGCCAGTAGGAAGGATGGATTCGATTTTTTCCAGAAACGTGTCTGGAAGGTAGACGTTAGAATGCACAGTGATGGTCCAAGGGCTAAATTTGCTTGGCATGATAAACGAATTAGTTCAGCGACAAAATAAGAAAAATGCAGCCATTTGGCTGCATTTGAAAGAGATTAAGACTCAAGTTATTCAGGTCTAGGTATCGGCGTTCGCCAATTGAGCCAATCCTCTTCCGGTTTGTCATTGAGGAAAAATGACTGACCACTTTTGGCTGGGGGCGCGAGCTGCTTTTGTTGTGGGGTGGCAAATGCGATACCACCACGTACGACGCTGTCTAAGGTTCCTGCCTTGATGCTGGCCCCTGACAAGCCAATAGACACATCGACTCCGGATGCATTCCAGAAGACGCTGTTTTGTCGCACCAAATACGCGTATTGCGCGTCAATTTTGATGGTGGAAATCACGCGATCCGCAAACTCTCCAAGTTCAACGGAGGCCACTTGGCCGATTTCCATCTGGCGGTAAAGGATTGGCGTGCCAACTTTTATAGAGCCGCGTTGTTCACTTTGTACGGTGAAAACGACTCCGCGAGAATTGGGGGCATCGCTTTCTAGGTTGAAACGGTGTTGGCCTTGACCATGGCCTGGCAGGACATGGATATATTTCGCCAGAAGCGCATCAAAATTATCTATGCCACTAATACCTAAAGAGGGTTGTGCTAGCCAGAAATGACTGCCTTGAACGGCAATATGACTGACATACTCAGGGTAGATGCGCGCTGAGGCGCTCACCGTGCCGCTTTTAAAATCGGGCACGACAAGAGTAATTTCACCCACTTTGACTCCTTGGTACTGAATGGGCATGCCTTTGCTGACGGTTTGTTGACCATTAGTGGTGAGCGAAATGATACGGCCGAATGTACGAGCTTCATTTTGATTTGGGTAGAGTTTCCACTTCTCGGCAATTTTGTTTTCTATGCCGGGAATGGAATCAAAAGCGATCCCGCCTTGGATTAAGGTTTTTAAGGGAGAGGCTTTGATTGCAACACCAGCAAGGCTGGCTTCGATTTCTACTCCAGAGCGATTCCAAAATACGGTTTGGTCGGTAATCAAATGTTTGTAGCGATTTTCAATGCTGACCTCGACCGTCACACCGCCTTCAGCAAGCTGAAAGTCAGAGACGCTTCCGACGGGAAGATTGCGATAGAGCAGGGGGCTACCTTTGGAAATCGGCGGCAATTCAGCGGAAAACAGCGTTAGAGTTTGAGAACCACTCTGATTGTACTTTGCCAGTTCGGCCAGCGAGCGGCTTTGATACAATTGATACGAAGGGCTAATTCTCTCCTTGCCCTCGCTCACAAAGCTTATCGATCCAGTTAAAAGCTGTTTTGCGGGTGGAACGGAAATATTCAAGCCTGACTCGGTCAGTTCTGCACTGGCACTTCCAGTGACAAAAAAGCGGTTTTGCGAGCGAATCAAATGGGCATATTGGTTGTCAATCAGTACGTCAAAGTAAACTTCATGCGGCTTACGCCCTAAGCCTTCGTCAAGAAGCCCAACTTTGATCACCGAGCCGACAACAATCCCTTTGTAGAGCAGATTCGCCCCGACATCTAAGCCAAACGAGTTGTCTGATAACAGCCGGATGGCAATCGACTTAGCTTGCTCTTGATTGTATTCGGTTTTACGAATGGCATTGAAACGGCGAGTTCGTTCTCCATCGCCGGGTATCAAAGTGAGAAAATTGCCGCGCACTAAGTTACCAATATTTTCAACACCTGAGAGCGAGACTTTTGCCTCTTCAAGGATAAACTTACTGCCACTGTTGAGCAGATCATTGAACGCAGGTTGAATCGCCGCAGATGCGACAATCACTTCGCGCCCTTCTGAAAGCGATAGGTCGGTGATTTGTCCGACTTCAATTCCGCGATACATAATTGGCGCACCGTTTGGACTCACATTATGGTCGTCCGGTAACGTAATGGTGACAGAAATGCCTCGCCCAGC
Source organism: Vibrio sp. S234-5 (assembly GCF_000960595.1). NCBI lineage: Bacteria > Pseudomonadati > Pseudomonadota > Gammaproteobacteria > Vibrionales > Vibrionaceae > Vibrio > Vibrio sp. S234-5. The sequence continues at coordinate 82,119 of NZ_JZAM01000197.1, read as the reverse complement.
GGTTTTCAGATCTCGGTAAAGACGAAATTCGCTATTCTCCTCCACGGGTTCACCATCGTCGGGGGAATCGACCGCAATCGCACCGCCGAGCAGAGCGGTCATATTTTCCAAGCGCACATCCACACCTTCAAAACCGATACTCGCTCCAATACCACTAACGTTCCAAAAACGGCTTTGGTCGTTAATGATGTGTCGATACTCATCGTTAATGCTGGCGTGGATGGTAACCGACTTGCCATCTTCATCCAATTGATAGCTGTACACCTCACCAATCGGTATCTTTTTATAGAAAATCTTAGAACCGATTGAGACGCCACCCAGATCTTTGGCTTTGAGTTTCAGGGTTAAACCTTGATTGGCCAAAAGGTCGGTTGGCGCTTTCTCTAACGCGTGAAAAACAGTTTCTGCTTCGCTGGATTCACCCGGTTGGATCGCAATATAGTTGCCGGAGACCAAAGCATCCAACCCAGAAATGCCGGAAAGACTGGCCGTTGGTTTAACCAACCAAAACCGGGTGTTTTGATTGAGCAGTTTGGTCGCTTCTGGATAGATGTCCGCATCGACGTAGATATTCGAAAGATCTTCAGAAAGATTAATATCTCGCACCATGCCGACTTCGAGGCCTTGATAACGAATCGTGGTGCGACCAGTAACGAGCCCTTGTGCATCGGAGAAATAGATCTGCACACGCTGACCTGCATCATGAATCGCTTTGGCAACGAGCCATCCAGCCAATAACATGGTCAGAATTGGTAGAATCCACAGGGGAGAAATCCCGCGGTTTTTACGCACGTCAGGGGTGTAAGAATTTTGTGAACTAGTAGGTGTGTTCATGCACAGACTCATCTTTTTTTGCTTGCGAGTAATCGTCCCAAATCAGACGAGGATCGATACTCTCTGCGGCCAACATGGTAAAAACGACCACTAAACCAAACGCGACCGCACCATATCCGGGGGTAAAATCTAAAATCCGACCTCGATCCACTAAGGTCATCATAATTGAGATAACAAACAGGTCCAATACGGACCATTTTCCAATCCACTTCACCACAAAGTAAATGATCATTCGCTGTCGATGATACACAGATCGCTTAATGTGAATGCAAATCAGGATATAAGCCAAGCCGAGAATCTTGGCCACGGGCACAACAATACTGGCGATGAATATGATGGCAGCAATGCCATGCATGCCATTTTTAATCAGCGAGGCGACACCGGAGAAAATGGTGTCTTGCAATCTTTGCCCGTTGGTGATCAGAATCGAAATCGGGATCAAGTTTGCAGGAAAAATAGCAATCGTTGCGGCAATTAAAAATGCCCAAGTCTTTTGCAAAGAATAAGGTTTCCGATGATGCAGCGGACTGTCACAACGAATACAGCGCTCGGCTTCGGGTTGAGACATATGACAGCTGTGACAGTGGACGTGCTTTTCCTCTAATTGGTAATGGTGCTCAGCATGCCAAGTTTCCCAATAACGCCGCACACTGACGCGGGTGATGAGTAGCACGCTAAAAAGCTGTAGTAGTAACAGCCCAATAAGCCCCGGACCAACAAAAATATCCGAATAGTCTTGCAGCTTAAAGCAGGAGACGGCGATGCTGACGAGAAAAACATCCAGCATCATCCAATGCTTTAATGTTTGTACGGTAGTAAGCGAATATTTGAGCAGATGAAACCAGCCTCGTTTTAGGGCAAGATGCGCAAGTACCACAGCATTGCACACCAGAAATGGGGCAAGAGAACTACAAAAGAAAATTAAAAGTGACAGCGCAACGTATCCTTCACCCATCAGCGCCCACACTCCAGAGGGGAGCGTGGCAGGGATCATCACACCGAAAAGACGGATACTAATAAAGTCAAAAAAGTGTGAAGGAATAAACAGCATCAAGCAGGTGATGGCAATCGCCAAATTACCCGAGAGGCTCGGTCGACCACCGCGGTAAAGCTGCGTGCCACAGCGAGGGCAATAGGCGCTTTTGCCGGAAGCAACCGAAATCACATCGACAGGCAGCTCACACCCCTGACATAGGCGTACTTGCGTAATTTCCGTGCGATGCTGAGCTGCCGAGTCTGGAGATTGAGAGGTCATAGTGACCTCTCAGGGTGGGAAGATAAACGCGTCAATAAAAAAGTATCAGGCGTGAGATTGCACACTGCCGTAGAGTGTTTGATATAACCCGTCTTGTTCAACCAGCTCCAAATGGGTGCCTGATTGCGTAACCTGTCCATCTTCCAAAACATAGATGATATCCGCTTGTTTCACTGCTGATAGCCGGTGGGCAACAATCAGTGTGGTACGTCCTCTAAGAAATTCATTCAACGCTTTATGCAGCGCAGCTTCCGTTGCGGTATCGAGCGCAGAGGTCGCCTCATCCAGAATAACCAACTTAGGATTGCTCAGCACCATGCGAGCAATGGCTAGGCGCTGGCGCTGGCCGCCGGACAATCGAATACCGTTGCGTCCAACTTGCGTTTCAAGTCCATCAGTAAGCTGGGCGATGACATCTTGCAGCTGAGCAACTTCGAGCGCATGCCACAGTGCATTCTCTTGGTAAGTGCCACCTAAGGTGAGATTATGCCGTAAGCTGTCATTAAATAGTATAGGTTGTTGTAAAACAACAGCTATCTGATCGCGGATAATCTCAAATCCAATGTCGTCAGTGGTTTCTCCGTTGTACAGAATCCGACCACTACTGGCTTGATAGACCCCGATCAAAAGTTGGATCAAGGTTGATTTTCCACCACCACTTGCGCCGACTAAAGCCACTTTTTTTCCAGCGGGAATAGTTAAAGACAGATTGTTGAGCACCTGATTATCGCTATTGTAAGCAAAATTTACCTGCTCTACTTTTACTTCCACTTCGCCTTCGTTTAAGAAAGGATTTACTTTCGAAATCGGCCTATGTTCTTCTTCCAGTTCAAGGAGAGCGTTGATACGGGTAAGTGCAGCCTTGGCGCTATACCAAGAAAACTGAATGCTGAGCAATTCCTGAACAGGGGTCAACATAAACCACAGATAGCCAAACACGGCAAAAATCTGGCCAATGGTTAAATCACTAAACAGCACCATTAACATTGCGACGGCGCGAAAGAGTTCGAAACCGATCAAAAATAGCAGGAAGGAGACACGTCCAGCGGCTTCCGACTGCCAAGCGTACTTGTCTGCGTTGATGCGCACCTGATCGGCTTGCTGTTTCAACTCTTGCAAAAATTCACGTTCTTTGTTGGCCGCCCGTAACTGGTAAATGCCATCGAGAGTTTCCACCAAGCGGCTTTGGAACTGTTCGAACGCTTGGTTCTCATGCCGCTTAAGATGCTTGACCTTGCCTCCAAGCTTGCGGGAGAAATAGATAACAATCGGATTTACCAGCAAAATAAACAGCCCTAGTCGCCACTCCAGCCAGAGTAAGACGACCGCCGTGCCGATGACCGTTAGCAGGCTGATGACAAATTTTGCCAGCGTGCTGCCGATGAACTGATCAATGGTTTCGATGTCAGTGATCAAATGAGCATTGATTCCGCCGCTGCCCCTTGTCTCGTACTGTCGAATGCTGATCCTACCAAGCTTGTCGATCATTTTGGCCCGCATCAGGTAGGTGATGGTTTTCGAAACCAGAGTAAATTGACGGCTTTGAAGAATGTTGAACGCTTGACTCAATGCCCGCATCAACACCACCAAAAATAGGGTAAAGAAGATATAGCCAATCGGAGTTTGCCAAGCTTGAGGTAAAACCCCATTCATTAACTCTAAACCTTTACCCGGTTGGTTCATGAGTACTTCATCGACCATTAACGGCATCAAGAGAGGGATAGGCACGCTGAGTAAAGTGGCGATGACAGCAATGAAATTGGCAAACAGAAGCTTTGACTTATGTTTTTTTACTTGTGTTATCAACCAGGAACGGCTAATAGTGTCAGTTGAGGAAATCATTATAATGAGAATAAGTCCTATTTATATTCGAGCGAGCATTCTAGCCGTTCTCGATGGGAATCCCAAGTAAATTCAGAAACACCCGCATAGCGTAGTTATGCTGTGCGTTTGCAGTAAAATCGGAAGTTGATATGACTATTGAACAATACCAAACCTTGACTAAACAAGCCGTGGCCTTGATCGAATCTGAACACGATTTGATTGCCAATCTATCAAACATCAGTGCCTTGCTCTCTATGGAGCTTGAAGATCTGAACTGGGTTGGCTTTTATCTCTATAAAGAAGAACAACTGGTTCTAGGGCCATTCCAAGGCAAACCAGCTTGTGTGCGTATTCCTATGGGTAAAGGGGTTTGTGGCACAGCTGCGGCAACCAACACCGTACAGCGTGTCTATGACGTGCACCAGTTCGAAGGGCACATTGCGTGTGATGCAGCGAGCAATTCGGAGATCGTACTGCCATTTTCTATTAATGGCACGGTGGCTGGCGTTCTTGATATTGATAGCCCAAGTGTGGGCCGATTCAGCGAAACAGATGAAGCTGGGCTCACATTTTTTATGGCGGAAGTAGAAAAGCTGCTTAATTCCCACGCGAACAAAGCATAAATTCGGTAACGAGAGTGGTTTTTCGTTCGCAGGTCACTATAATACGAGGATATTTTTATCTTAATGCTCGCGGACAGGCCGCTCTAACCAGGACAACTCATGACTGAAAAGTTAAAAAACAGCAAAGAAGTTATTGCATATATTGCTGAATGTTTCCCTAATTGCTTTACTCTAGAAGGTGAAGCAAAGCCACTTAAAATCGGTATTTTTCAAGATCTTGCAGATCGTCTGAGCGACGATGAGAAAGTGAGCAAAACTCAGCTTCGTGCAGCGTTAAGACAGTACACTTCATCTTGGCGCTATTTACATGGCGTTAAAGCGGGCGCAACACGTGTTGACCTTGATGGTAATGCATGTGGTGTGCTGGAAGAAGAACATGTAGAACACGCAAAAGCCACTCTGGCAGAAAGCAAAGCGAAAGTTCAAGCTCGTCGCAAAGAACAAGCGCAAAAAGCTCGTGAAGAAAGCAAGGCTGATAAGCCTAAGGCAAAAAAAGCACCACAACAACGTCGTGCCAACAAGCCACAAGCTCAGAAACCAGCAGAAAAGCCGGTAGAGACACGTGCGCTGAATGCAGATGAATATATTGTCGGTAAGTTAGTAAACGTCAATATGGGCAAGGGCAACATGGCTGCGACAATCGTAGAAATCAACAAGGATGATGTGCGTGTTCAACTAGCTAACGGCCTACAAATGGTTGTCAAAGCGGAGCACTTGCGCGCATAAAGGAGACACTCCTACGCATGAAATGCCGTTCAAAATTGACCCTGATCGCTGCTGGCCTCTGGCTGGCAGCATCAGCTCAGGCTCTTGAAGCCAAATTATCCATCAAAGATCTTCCTGTTCTTGCTCCTGAAATTCAGCATGAAACCGCGAGCAAGCGAGTGACTTCCCGATTCACGCGCTCTCACTATAAACATTTCAACCTGAACGATGACTTCTCCAAAGCGATTTTTACCCGCTATGTTGAGTTGCTTGATTACAACAAGAACATTTTCACACAAGCCGATATTGATGCCTTCTCCACTTGGTCAACGCAGCTTGATGATCAGCTTAAAGCTGGCGAAAATCAGATAGCCTTTGACGTCTATAACTTGTCAATGAAAAAGCGTTTTGAGCGTTTTTCTTTTGCACTCAAGCTGTTAGACAAGGAAATCACATTTGATAACGATGACTTTATTGAACTGGATCGAGCGAAGTCTGCTTGGCCAAAAGATAAAGCGGAACTCGATGAACTTTGGCGAAAACGCGTTAAATACGATGCGCTTAACCTTAAATTAACCGGTAAAGAGTGGCCAGAGATCAAAGACGTTTTGGAAAAACGTTACAACAACGCGATGAAACGCATCACGCAGACGCGTAACGAAGACGTTTTCCAGTTGTACATGAATGCGTTTGCTCGTGAAGTCGATCCGCACACCAGTTATTTGTCACCGCGTAACGCAGAACAATTCCAATCGGAAATGAATCTGTCACTGGAAGGGATCGGTGCCGTGCTGCAAATGACCGACGATTATACGGTCATCCGTTCACTCGTCGCTGGTGGTCCCGCTTCAAAGAGTAAACAGCTTGGCGAAGGTGACCGAATCATAGGTGTTGGCCAAGATGGCGAAGAGATTGTCGATATCATTGGCTGGCGTCTCGATGACGTTGTGCAGTTGATCAAAGGTCCGAAAGGAACGAAAGTGAATCTGCACGTTTTGCCTGATGGTAACGATGCAAAGAGTTACGTGGTCACAATTGTTCGAGATAAGATTCGCCTGGAAGACAGAGCGGTAAAAGCGAAGACAATTGAAAAAGACGGCAAAAAAATCGGTGTTCTGGAAGTGCCGAGTTTTTATGTTGGTCTGTCTAAAGATACCGACAAGCTGTTAACTGACCTTAAGTCTCAAGGCGTCGACGGCATCATTGTTGATTTGCGAAATAACGGTGGTGGAGCGCTTACAGAGGCGACGGCATTGACGGGTCTTTTCATTGAGAAAGGCCCAGTAGTGCAAGTTCGTGACAGCTACGGCCGAGTGAAAGTTAATGCGGATACCGACGGAGAAATCAGCTACGCTGGCCCAATGACGGTGCTGGTCAATCGCTACAGTGCATCCGCATCGGAAATTTTTGCTGCTGCGCTGCAAGATTACGGTAGAGCCATTATTCTGGGTGAAAACTCGTTTGGCAAAGGGACGGTACAACAACATCGCTCTTTGAATCATATTTATGATTTGTTCGACAAAGAGCTCGGCTATGTTCAGTATACGATCCAAAAGTTCTATCGTATCGACGGCGGGAGTACGCAAAATAAAGGGGTTGTGCCAGATATCGCCTATCCAACCGCGGTTGACCCTGAAGAGACAGGAGAGAGCGTTGAAGATAATGCATTGCCTTGGGATAGCATTGAGAAAGCAGACTATGCCGTGTTACAGCGTAATGCTGAGTTGGTCAACGCATTAAAGTTAAAGCACGACGCGAGAGTTGCCAACCAGCTTGAGTTTAAATTCATCGCTGAAGATATTGCCACGTACAAAGCGGAAAAAAATGACAATAAGTTGTCCTTAAACGAAAAAGTACGTAAGCAAGAATCTGAAAGTGCTGAAAAAACTCGACTTGATCGCATTAATCAGCGTCAGCTTCTCGAAGGGAAAAAGCCTTTTGACAATCTTGATGATGTACCAAAAGACTACGAATATCCCGATGCCTACTTAGATGAATCGGTCTCGATTATGGTCGACATGCTTAAGATGGCGAAATCTTAAACCTTCAAGCGAGCCTAACTAGGCTCGCTTCTTCATGATTCCATGTGTAAAAACCTTCCTGAATTAGAGCTATTTCATCTTGATAAATGCACCATTAAGCGCGCGTTTTGTTATTTTTTATCGCGTAATAATGTGATTTGGATCTAAAAATTTCGCATTATTTTATCTCCAGATCTAAGCTGTAAGAAAAGGTCCGGAGATAAAACGATGAGACATTTCCTACTTTTCCTTGCTGTTATCATGTTTCCTGTCACACAGGCGAATGAAGCGGGCGAAGCCCCTTCTGATTTAACCTATTTTGATACACCACTCTTGCTGGGTGATTGGTATTTGGTCAATCCCGATCCTGAGTCTGGCCGAGAAGATTTCCGAGCGATCAAACTGTCGCTAGGTTCAGATTACCAGTTCCAAATTGACATCCAGAAACGGGACTACAGTGTCGATCATTGGCAAGGGATGTACGCGGCCAACGAAGACACGATTATTCTCGGGCTGAATTCAGGTCAACCTCAAGTGTACCAGTATGAAAGCAACCATCACATGCTCAATCTTAATGGGGTGAGATTTACTAAAGGATTGCCCAATGCACTGGCTGGTATTTGGTCGAGCGCTCATCTTTCCGGTGAAGGGATGATTGCCAATCAAATCAACCGAGTGGATCTGGTGTTGCAACCCGATTTTGTCTTTATGTTTCGCGTTACCTCTGAAGGAGGTAGTGAGTCCGTCACGCAAGGCGTCTATTATACCGAGGGCAATCACTTGGTTTTGTTGTATGAGAACGGTGAGCATAATACGACTTATACGCTGGAAAGAGATAAGCTGACTCTGGCAGAAGAAAGCGGTGAGATGTTAGCGGTGCTGGATCGGGTTCGTTGAATGTGAATTGAACCAAGAGTAAACAGTGCAAAGTGTGGATAAGAGAGGATTTTTATAAAGTTCTCTCTTTTTTTGTTGTGAGACTTGTTTTATTCGTTCGTCAACCGCATCTTACTTGGGTAATTTTTCGGTACCTGCCAGATAATTGAACTCACAGATGCATTAACACGTCGCTTATCGATACAAAGATGAGCATGTCGTACAAGGTAGCAGGTACGTTTTGATTCACTGTACAAGGATTTATAGATATGTCTCAGACCCCACAGGCTAAATATCGCGAAGATTATACGCCACCATCACATTCCATTACCGATATTGATCTGACTTTTGATCTTTACGATAACAACACTCTGGTAACGGCCGTTTCGCAAGTGAAGCAGTTGGGCGAGAGCAATGTCGTTGAATTGGACGGTGAAGCGCTGAAACTTTGTTCTGTCAGTGTTAACGGTGAAGCTTGGTCGGCCTATGAAGTGAAAGAGGCTTCACTGGTTCTATCGCAGCTTCCGACCGAGTTTGAGCTGACTATTGTGACAGAGATTGATCCTGAGGCGAACACCGCCTTGGAAGGTCTATACAAATCAGGCGGCGCATTCTGTACTCAATGTGAAGCCGAAGGTTTCCGTCGCATCACTTACTATCTGGACCGTCCAGATGTGCTGGCTCGTTACACTACCAAAGTCATCGCAGACAAAGCAACCTATCCTTACCTGCTGAGTAACGGTAACCGTGTGGCTCAAGGTGAGCTGGAAGGTGGACGTCACTGGGTACAATGGCAAGACCCTCATCCAAAGCCAGCTTATCTATTCGCTCTGGTTGCAGGTGACTTCGATGTGTTGCGTGACATCTATACCACGAAATCAGGCCGCAAAGTTGATTTGGAAATTTTTGTCGACAAAGGCAATCTCGACCGAGCTCCACACGCGATGACTTCGCTCATCAACTCAATGAAGTGGGATGAAGAGCGATTTGACCTAGAGTACGATCTCGATATCTACATGATAGTCGCAGTGGATTTCTTCAACATGGGAGCGATGGAGAACAAAGGTCTCAACATCTTTAACTCGAAGTTTGTTCTGGCTAACTCTCAGACGGCGACAGATAGCGACTATCTTGGTATTGAAGCGGTCATTGGTCATGAGTATTTCCACAACTGGACGGGTAACCGTGTCACTTGCCGTGATTGGTTCCAGTTGAGTTTGAAAGAAGGTTTGACCGTTTTCCGTGATCAAGAGTTCTCGTCAGATCTTGGTTCAAGAGCGGTCAATCGTATCCAGAATGTGCGCGTGATCCGCGGCCCGCAGTTTGCTGAAGATGCCAGCCCCATGTCACATCCGATCCGTCCGGATAAAGTGATTGAAATGAATAACTTCTACACCCTGACCGTATACGAAAAGGGCAGTGAAGTGATTCGCATGTATCACACATTGCTTGGGGAAGAAGGCTTCCAAAAAGGGATGAAACTTTACTTTGAGCGTCACGATGGCACGGCAGCGACGTGTGAAGACTTTGTTTCAGCAATGGAAGATGCAACGGGCGTTGATCTGACTCAGTTCCGTCTTTGGTATAGCCAGTCTGGTACACCGACCGTTCGGGTGAGCAGCCAATATGATGCCGAAGCGCAGACTTATGCGCTGACGGTTGAGCAGTTCACTGAGCCAACTCAAGACCAAGCAGAAAAGCACGCTCTGCATATCCCATTTGATATTGAGCTGTATGCGGCTGATGGCAGTGTCATTCCGCTTATCGTAGAAGGCAAATCTGTCTCTAACGTGCTCGATGTTAAAGCGGAGAAACAAACCTTTGTGTTTGAAAATGTCTCCGAATGTCCAGTGCCTTCGCTGCTGAGAGAGTTCTCTGCACCAGTGAAACTGGAGTACAACTATTCTGACGAAGAACTGATGTTCCTGATGACACATGCGCGTAACGAGTTCGCTCGTTGGGATGCTAGCCAAATGTTGTTGGCGAAATACATTCGCGCCAACGTGCAACGTGTGCAGCAAGGTGATGAAGTGGAAGTGGCGGCAGAAGTCGTGGATGCATTCCGCGGCGTACTGATCAGTGCTGATCTTGAAGCTGCGTTTATCGCTGAAGTGTTATCGTTGCCGCAGCATAACGAAGTTTCTGGTTGGTATAAGCTCGTTGATGTTGATGCGATTGCAAAAACCTTAGAAGGTATGCGAGCGATCTTCGCTGATCAACTGCAAGAAGAGCTCAGTGCGGTGTATCACAGCTTGAAACAAGCGCAGTACAGTATCGATCATGCTGCGATTGGAAAACGCGCGCTACGTAATATCTGTCTTGGCTATCTAGCGCGAATCACTGGTGGTAATGAGCTGGTTGAAAAGCATTATTACCAAGCAAACAATATGACCGACACCATTGCAGCAATGACCGCAGCCAACAACGCTCAACTGCCTTGTCGTGAAGCTTTGATGCAAGACTACAGTGACAAGTGGAAACACGATGGTCTGGTGATGGATAAGTGGTTCATGATTCAAGGTTGCAACCCCGCTGACAATGCCCTTGAGGTGGTTAAGCAGACAATGCAGCATGAAGCATTTAGCCTGAAAAACCCCAACCGTACTCGCAGTTTGGTGGGCTCTTTCTTGAATCTCAACCCTGTTCATTTCCATGATAAATCGGGTAGCGGCTACCGTTTCGCGGGAGAAATTCTACGCGAGCTCAACAGCACCAACCCGCAGGTTGCGTCTCGACTGATCGACCCGTTGCTGAAATTGGCCAAGTACGATGATGAGCGTAAAGCACTGATGCGTGCTGAGTTAGAATCACTCAAAGTAATGGATAATCTAGCGAAAGATCTGTTTGAAAAAGTGAGCAAAGCGCTAGAAAGTTAAAGGTTAAATCATATGCAGCTGGCCTCGCGTCAGCTGCTTTTTGCAAACGATGAATCAATACTACTTCAGCTTAAATATCAGCTATCAGACCTTCCTCGCTCACTATTCGGGTGCGGCGAGCTCGGTGCAAGTTGTTACAGATAATGGGCTTCGGATACAGCTACCTGCCACGCGCTTTAGGCCGTTTCTTAGCCAATTGGGGCTTAGAGGGCGGTTCCGACTAACAACTGACCAAAATAACAAGTTTATAAAGTTAGAAACTCTGTAACTCCTCCGTTTAACAGCGAGTTAAACAGGAATCTCAATCACATTCTCAAACATTTCACCTGCCAAGTTCGTTAATTCTATTAACTAAATTTCAATAATGCTTTTACAATAAGCACATGCATTACCTATGCTTAGTTATTAGGTCTTTTAAGCCGATTTAATGCTAAGTGTCCCCTACAAAAAAACTATTCTAATGTGGAGTGTGAATATGACCGCGCGTGAAAATGTAGTGCCGGTTCTGCTTGAAAAAGTGTATCAACTGATTCAGGACAAACTCGAGCTATCTCACCAGCCTTTAGTCACTAAATTAGCTCAACACTTATTTAGTAATATGTCCAACGACGATTTGATTCAGCGTAACGAATCGGATCTTTATGGCGCTGTTGTTAGCCTCTGGCATCATATCAATGAGAAAAAACCGGAAGAGATCTCTGTCAGGGTGTTTAACCCAACAGTGAGTCGCCAAGGTTGGCAATCTACCCACACTATTGTTGAAGTCGTTATTCCAGACAGTCCTTTTTTGGTCGATTCCATCAAAATGACCTTGAGTCGTTTAGATCTTTCTTGTCATTTGATGCTCAACAACCCAACGCAAATCACACGTGATACTAAAGGCGTGGTGACTGAGGTCAATGGTAAAGGCGGCGTGCTTCAGTCACTGTTCCATATCGAAGTGGATCGTCTGAGCAAGAAAGAAGAGATGCAGACGCTAAAGCAAGAACTGCTCGATGTGCTTTCGGACACTCGCTTGGTGGTGAACGCTTGGCAATCAATGGTTGAACGTCTCAAAGAAGTAACAACACAGCTAGAAAAACAGAAATCGGTTATTGCCGTGAACGATGAACGCTTCGATGAAAGCATTGCCTTTCTTCGTTGGTTAGGGGACCACAACTTCACGTTCATGGGTTATAAGGAATATGACCTGAGCAATGTCGATGGCGACAGCGAATTACTGCCAACGGCAGAAAAGGGCCTTGGCCTATTTGCAGACGAGAAACGAGTTCGCGGCGTGAAGCTGTCTGAGCTTTCCGATTCTGCTCGTCTAGAAGCGAAAAAACCTTACGCGCTGATTATTACCAAAGGCAACAAGCCTTCAAGAATTCACCGACCTGCTTACAACGATTATATCGGCATTAAGAAATTTGATGAAAACGGCAAAGTTATTGGTGAACATCGCTTTACTGGGCTTTACACTTCCGCCGTTTACAACCAAGCCGTTTCTTCTATCCCACTGATTCGTGAGAAAGTTGGGCGCATTCTTGAAGCGAGCCGTTACCGTCACGGTTCGTATTCCTACAAAGCACTGCACAATATTCTAGAAAACTACCCACGTGATGAACTAATCCAAGCAACCGAAGAAGAGCTTCTTGAAGTTGGCATGGGCGTGGTGCAAATGCACGACCGAGATCTTCTGCGTCTTTTTGTGCGTAAAGACCCGTTTGGTCGTTTCTTTAGCGCCATGGTCTACGTGACCAAAGATCGTTACAACACCGAACTTCGTCGTCAGACCCAGCGCATCCTGAAGCAATATTTTGGCGGCGAGCAAGAAGTGGAGTTCACCACATTCTTCTCCGAAAGCCCTCTGGCTCGCACTCACTACATTGTGCGGGTAGACAACAACAACATCGACGTAGACGTAAAGAATATCGAGCAAAACCTAATGGAAGTATCCTCATCTTGGGATGATCGCCTCAAAGACTCCATCATTGCTAACTTTGGCGAAAGCAAAGGCTTACCACTATCAAAAGAGTATATGAAGGCGTTCCCGCGTTCTTATAAAGAAGCCATGATGCCAGGTAGCGCAGTGGACGATATTGAGCGTTTGGAATCACTCAGTGATGAACATAAATTAGGGATGCTGTTTTATCGCCCACAAGAGTTAGCGGCGGATTCTAAAGCGGTACGTCTGAAACTGTATCATCGTGACGAGCCGATCCATCTGTCTGATGTGATGCCAATGCTCGAAAATTTAGGTCTACGGGTGATCGGCGAATCCCCGTATGAGATCCACAAAACCAATGGTCAGACATTCTGGATCCTTGATTTCTCCATGCTGCATAAGAGCGACAAAGTGGTGGATCTGCGTGAAGCACGCGATCGTTTCCAACAAGCATTCGCCGCGATTTGGGCAGGTGAGCTGGAGAGCGATGGCTTCAACCGTCTGGTGCTCGGTGCGTCCCTCACTGGCCGGGAAATTTCCATCCTTCGTGCTTACGCACGTTATATGCGTCAAGTGGGCTTCCCATTTAGTCAGCAATATATCGAAGATACCTTAAGCCATTACCCAGATTTGGCCAAAGCGCTGGTGGAGCTGTTTGTTAAGCGTTTTGATCCCAAATACAAAGGCTCGGAGAAAGGCCAAGAAGATCTCATCAAAGCGATGACGGAACAATTAGATCATGTTGAGAGCTTGGATGACGATCGTATCATTCGCCGCTACATGGAAATGATCTTAGCTACGCTTCGCACCAACTATTACCAAGTGGATGACAAGAAACAGCCGAAACCTTGGTTGTCTCTGAAAATGAAACCAAGCGAGATCCCTGAGATCCCACAACCTGTGCCAGCGTTTGAGATCTTTGTTTACGCACCGGATATCGAAGGTGTTCACTTGCGTGGTGGCAAAGTCGCTCGTGGTGGTTTGCGTTGGTCTGATCGTCAAGAAGACTTCCGTACTGAAATCTTGGGTCTGGTTAAAGCGCAGCAAGTTAAGAATACCGTGATTGTGCCAGTTGGCGCGAAAGGTGGTTTTGTTTGTAAGCGTCAGCCTAGCATGACCACGCGTGATGAAATCTTTGCAGAGGGTCAACGTTGCTACAAACAGTTTATCCGCGCGCTCTTGGATGTGTCCGATAACATTATCGAAGGGGAAGTGGTTCCACCGAAAAATGTGGTGCGACATGACGAAGACGACCCTTACTTGGTTGTCGCGGCGGATAAAGGAACTGCGACATTCTCTGATTTGGCGAACTCAGTATCGGCAGAGTACAACTTCTGGCTGGGTGATGCATTCGCATCTGGTGGCTCAAACGGTTACGACCATAAGGCGATGGGGATCACCGCGAAAGGTGGCTGGGAGTCGGTGAAACGCCACTTCCGTGAAATGGGCATTGACTGTCAGACTACAGACTTTACCGCAGTCGGAATTGGTGATATGGCGGGTGACGTATTTGGTAATGGTATGCTGCTCTCCAAGCACATCCGCTTGCTGGCCGCGTTTAACCACCTGCACATTTTCATTGACCCAAATCCAGATTCAGCAACGAGTTGGGAAGAGCGTAACCGTTTATTCAACTTGCCTCGCTCGAGCTGGGAAGATTATAACGCTAAGCTGATTTCTAAAGGTGGCGGTGTTTTCTCTCGTCGCGCTAAGTCGATTGCACTGACGCCAGAAATTCAGAAGATGCTGTCTACGAAGAAAGCCTCTTTGGCACCGAACGAGTTGATCAAAATGATCCTGAAAATGGAAGTTGATCTGCTATGGAATGGTGGCATCGGTACGTATGTCAAAGCTTCGACAGAAACGCATACGGATGTCGGTGACCGTGCCAACGATGTGCTGCGTATTGATGGACGTGATCTACAAGCTCGTATCGTCGGTGAAGGTGGCAACTTGGGTATGACGCAGAAAGGTCGCATTGAGTATGCACTGAACGGCGGCCGGGTTAACACTGACTTTGTCGATAACGTCGGTGGTGTAGACTGTTCTGATAACGAAGTGAACATCAAGATCTTCCTTAACGGCTTGGTGTCCAATGGCGATATGACGATCAAACAGCGCAACGCCATCTTGGAATCCATGGAAGAGGAAGTTGGCGAGATCGTTCTTGATGATGCTTACCGTCAATCCGAGTCTATTTCTGTGACTGAGCAACAAGGCGTCAGTGTTGTCAAAGAGCAAATTCGCTTTATTCACACCATGGAGAAAGCGGGCTATCTTGATCGCGCGCTGGAAAGTATTCCAGATGACGAAACGCTACTGGAACGAGAAAAAACCGGACGTGGACTAACTCGCCCAGAGCTTGCCGTGCTGGTTGCTTACGGCAAAATGGTGCTGAAAGAACAATTGGCTAACGATGATATCGCCAACGACGAGTTCCATGCCAAGCAGCTTGTCGCGTATTTCCCAAGTGAGCTACGTAATAAGTATGCGCAGCAGATGTCGTCTCATCCGCTTCGTGCAGAGATCATTGCAACATCCCTTGCAAACCAAATGGTGAACGAAATGGGATGTAATTTCGTTACGCGATTGCAGGAAGAGACAGGAGCAACCGTTGTTGACATTGCTAATGCATACAGCGCTGCAAGAGAAATCTACGATCTTGGTGACATTTTGGAGAAAACCCGCGATCTCGATAACGTCGCTTCTGCGGATGCACAGTACGAAATTATGTTTAATGTGCGTCGCATGCTGCGTCGTGTTGCTCGCTGGTTGCTGCGTAATCGCAGTGGCAAGAACAATGTAAGCGAGTTGATTGAACGTTACCGCGCTGATGTGGATGTGATCACTCGCAGCTTAGATGAGATGTTGGTCTCAGCCGAAGTGGAAGAGCATGAAGAGCTGGCGCGTTCTTGGATTGAGCGTGGGGTAGACGCGAGCTTGGCCAACAGAGTGTCACGTCTTTCTAGTTTGCAATCGGCTTTGGATATTTCTGCGGTCGCTAGAGAGAAGAGCAAAACCGTCGAGCAAGCATCGAAGTTGTATTTTAATCTGGGTGATCGCCTTTCACTGCATTGGTTCCTCAAGCAGATCAACAGCCAGGCGGTTGACAACAACTGGCAAGCATTGGCACGAGCGGCGTTCCGTGAAGATTTAGATTGGCAGCAACGTTTGTTAACCGCGCAAGTGCTTAACTGCCGTAGTTCTGACGGCGACTTTGATGTGATCGAAGCGCTGGACGAATGGATGGAACGCAACGAAACTTCGCTTCACCGCTGGGAAAGCATTTTGAATGAGTTCAAGGTGGGTAGTGTTCATGAATTTGCTAAATTCTCAGTTGCTCTGCGTGAATTGGTATTACTCAACCTCAATTGCAGTGCAAATGATTAGGTTTTTGCCAGTTAGATAAGTTTAAAGCCCCGAAAGGGGCTTTTTTATTACTCTGAGATTATAAAGTGACCATTTTCACGTTACGGTGTCTCTTTTTGTATTCACTCAAACGATTGCTTTGTTATCTTTCCATATGTACCTACATTGTTATTAACTATAAAATACTGATAATTAAAGGTATTAAGTAAAAGATGGCTGCATTTATCAATAATCGCTGTATTTTGTTTGAATTGCGCCAATTTTAAGTAAATAATACCACCCCGTTTACACGGGGCTTTTTTCTTTCGGAGGCACAATGCTTTACCGTCTAGCCAGAGCTGGCTTTTTTCAATTGGATGCCGAAAAGGCGCATGACCTTGCCATTCAAAATTTCAAACGTTTCACCGGTACACCTCTCGATCTATTCTACCGCCAACAACTTCCACATCGTCCTGTTGAGTGTATGGGATTAACGTTCCGTAATCCTGTCGGCTTGGCCGCGGGGCTCGATAAAAATGGGGAATGCATTGAAGCGTTTGACGCTATGGGGTTTGGATTTGTCGAAGTCGGTACCGTGACGCCACGACCTCAGCCTGGAAATGACAAGCCACGCTTGTTTCGTCTAGTTAATGCCGAGGGCATTATCAATCGTATGGGCTTCAATAATGAAGGCGTTGATTCCCTGATTGAGAATGTAAAAAAAGCCAAATACAGCTGTATCCTTGGGATCAATATTGGCAAAAATAAAGATACGCCGATTGAGAAAGGGGTGGAGGATTACCTCATCTGTATGGATAAAGTGTACGAATACGCTGGCTATATTGCGGTGAATATTTCATCACCTAATACGCCAGGATTGCGCTCTCTACAATATGGTGAAGCGTTGGATGAACTTTTGTCCGCATTGAAACGCAAACAAGAAGAGCTAACAGAAAAGTACAAAAAGTATGTTCCGCTTACACTGAAGATCGCGCCAGATCTTACTGATCAAGAAATTAAGCAAATTTGCCAATCGTTGATCAAAAATAAGATCGATGGCGTGATCGCCACCAACACCACTCTTGATCGCAGTATTGTGGAAGGAATGAAGTACGCCAATGAAGCGGGTGGGCTAAGTGGCCGTCCGCTACAATCACGCAGTACCGAAGTTGTCCGTCTACTTCATCAGGAGTTACAGGGTGACATTCCCATCATCGGTGTTGGTGGTATTGATTCATTTGTCGCCGCAAAAGAGAAAATGATGGCGGGGGCGAATCTGGTTCAGGTTTATTCTGGCTTTATTTATCATGGACCGGGTCTGGTACGCGATATTGTTAAAAATCTGTAACTTACAAGCGATAAGCTACTGACAAATCAAGCCTTATTACGAAAAAAAGAGGAACGTGTTTCCTCTTTTTTTTTGTCTGTTGGTTTGTAGAATCAAAAGTACTGGAAGGTAATTAAGCGTTTACCTCCTTAATTCTGAGCTAACGTGAGAATGGAATAATGCTTAAACCAAGTGATAAATGGAAATGGTATTTCGACAAGTCTTCGGCTTGTTTGATGCTTGATTTGGGGGATACCTACGTCTTCCAAACAAACCTGACCAAGAAACATCTTGTAGATTGTGCATTTTCGCAAAATGAATTCACGGTAGACGATGCCAGTTCATTTCAAACCTTCAAAGAAGGTCTCGCTTATCTAGAGCTCAATGAATACCGCAAGGATGAACTTACGCTGTATTGTGTGGCGGCAAAGCGGTTTCACAAACCCGTTCAACCTAAGAGCTGGTTCTTTGATGCAAGTGGCACAGAGCATCAACCAGCAGAAGGAGAGCTGGTGTTACTGTCAAATAGCTTTAATCGAGGGCTGTTTATTGTTCTAGAAGCGGGGGACCACGCAAGTTTGGTGTGCTCAGTACAACTGAAGGGCTTCTTATTAACGGCTGAAAAGTCATTGGCCTACGGTGAAGCAATTAAAGTCATGCACGATCGAATGAGCGTTCCAAATCAAGCCGATTTATGCCTTCCCATGGCTCTTGTTGGATAAAAATTTCCTTTATTTTCGTTCCTATTGTTTGCATTTATCGACCTATAAGGTCGATTTTTTTTGCCCCTCAGTTACGTCGAAATGACAAATCTCTCTTGTTCCTAAATTCTACTGTGTGATTTCGAGCCAATTTTTTCTTCTCGTTTAACCTCCCTAAGTAGGCCTGCCTAGGTCGAATAATCATCAATTATTCCTTGTTTTGCTCTTTCGGTAAGTAAATTACACAACCAGAATTATTTTGGTGTATACCAGAATGGACGTAAATAAGTATTCACTTTGCTTGTGGGCCAATTAATCTGGATAAGAGATGATGTTGACAGTGACCTGAGCCATAACATTTGAAAGAGAATGACCGCTTAGAAGTTGAGCAGTTGTTTGCCACCTGAGTCAGTGGAGGAGAAAACCTTTGAAATACGAGGCATTGAAAAGAATATCAGGTATAATCAGCACCATTTTTAATTGCTAAAGAACGCTATGAACCAATATCTTGCTGTTACCTCAAATGGGTTAGAAAACCTTCTTGCTGAAGAACTGACGAATCTAGGGATCACAGACGCCAAACCCGTACAGGCAGGGGTGAAATTTTCTGCTTCAAATGAGCAGATTTATCGTTGCTGTTTGTGGAGCCGTCTTGCTTCTCGTTTCGTAAGAATCCTTTCTGAGTTTACCTGTCAGGATGATATGGATCTTTATCTGGCAACCGTCGCGATTAACTGGATAAATCAGTTCCACAGCACGAAAAAGTTCATTGTTGATTTCAACGGAACCAACCGTGAAATAAGAAACAGCCAGTATGGTGCGATGAAAGTGAAAGATGGTGTGGTGGACTGTTTTGAGAAGAAAGGATTGCCTCGCCCGAGTATTAGCAAAGAAAGACCAGACGTGCGTTTGCACGTGAGGCTACACAAAGATAAAGCCATTCTGGGTATTGATATGGTCGGTAGCGGATTACATCAACGCGGCTACCGTCCAGCTTCGGGAAAAGCGCCACTGCGTGAAACACTGGCTGCTGCAATCATCCTTCGTTCTGGCTGGAACCCAACTCAACCACTCATCGATCCCATGTGTGGTTCAGGAACCTTGTTAATTGAAGCGGCAATGATGGCTGCGAACATGGCTCCAGGTGTAAAGCGTGAGAAATGGGTGTTTGAGTGCTTAGAAGATTTTGAACCTGAAGTGTGGGCACAGATAAAATCAGAGGCGAGTGTCACCGCTCGACGTGGTGTCAAAAAAGTTGACGCAAAGTTTTATGGCTTTGATAACGATGAAAAAGTCCTTGGCATTGCACGTGAAAACGCGCGACGTGCAGGTGTGGCTGAGCTGATTGAATTTAAATTGGGTGATGCGGCAACACTGTTACGTCCGCAAGGTTTCGACCATGGCGTAATTGTATCTAACCCCCCATACGGTGAGCGTTTGGGTACAGAGCCAGGCTTAATTGCACTTTACACCGCGTTTGGTGGGCAGCTTAAGTCTGAGTTTGGCGGCTGTACTGCCTCCATCTTCTCGAGTTCAGATGAGCTATTAAGCTGTCTGCGTATGCGTGCTGATAAGCAGTTTAAATTGAACAATGGTGCGTTACCTTGTCACCAAAAGAATTACACCATAGCGCAAAGAAGCGCTGAACAGATTGAAGGGGCTGATACACCTCTTTCCATTGCCCCTGATTTTGCCAATCGATTGAAGAAAAATATTGGCAAAGTAGGCAAGTGGGCAAAGAAAGAACAACTGGATTGCTATCGCATCTATGACGCTGATCTTCCTGAATACAATGTGGCGATTGATATCTATCTCGATCATATTGTTATTCAGGAGTATGCGGCGCCTAAAGACATTCCAGAGGAAAAAGCGAAACGTCGTCTGACGGATATTATTCGTGCCACTATACAGGTGACGGGCATTGAAGCGAACAAAGTCGTGCTTAAGGTGCGTGAAAAACAAAAAGGACGCAATCAATACCAGAAAATGGCTCAAGTCGCACAGACGATGGAAGTCAACGAGTATGGCGTTAAGCTCATTGTGAATCTCTACGATTACCTAGATACGGGTTTGTTTCTTGATCACAAGATCACTCGCCGCCGTCTTGGTGAAATGGCTCAGGGCAAGGATTTCTTGAATCTGTTTGCTTATACAGGGAGTGCGACGGTACATGCAGCCAAAGGTGGTGCTCGTTCTACGACGACCGTCGATATGTCCAAAACCTATCTACAATGGGCAAAAGACAACATGGCGTTAAACGGCTGCGTAGGCAATCAACATAAGTTTGAGCAAGCCGACTGTCTACAGTGGTTAGAGAACGCACAGGGACAATACGACCTCATTTTTATTGACCCACCAACATTTTCCAATTCGAAACGGATGGAAGCTTCTTTCGATGTACAACGTGATCACATCAAACTGATGAAAAACCTAAAGCGTCTGCTCAGACCGGGAGGAACGATTGTTTTCTCCAATAATAAGCGTCACTTCAAAATGGACTTGGAATCGCTTCTAGAGCTTGGTTTGAATGCTCAAAATATTTCTTCACAGACGTTACCACTCGATTTTGAACGCAACAAACAGATCCATAACTGCTGGTTGGTAACGCATCAGAACTAATGGTGAATGCATTGGTGATACTCTACAGCACACAAGGCTGCCATCTCTGTGAGATGGCCCTTGAACTCGCAAATCAAGCAGGAATAGGGGATAAACTCGAGATTATCGACATTGCTTTCGATGATGGGTTGTTTTCTCGTTACGGTGTCACTATCCCTGTATTGCATTACCAAGGGGCCGAAATAAACTGGCCTTTTGATCTCAAAGAATTAACTCAATGGTTGGAAGATAATGGCATTACTTACCATTCATAATGGTCAACTGGCATTTGGTGACCATCCTCTGCTCGATAAAGCGGATTTTGCCTTACAAGAAAATGAGAGAGTCTGTTTAGTTGGCCGTAATGGAGCAGGTAAATCGACCTTAATGAAGGTGCTTGCTGGTGAAATCCAAATGGACGACGGCAAGTTTCAGATCACGCAAGATGTGGTGGTATCGCGTCTAGAGCAAGATCCGCCAAGAAATGAATCGGGAACGGTTTATGATTATGTTGCTGGTGGGTTGGCAGAAATCGGTCAGCAGTTAAAGATCTACCATGATCTTTTGGATCTTGTTGCGGTTGACCCAAGTGAGAAAAATATAAACCAGCTTGCCAGAGTGCAAGAACAACTGGATCACGCGAATGCCTGGCGTTTTGACGATCGAGTGAGCCACGTTTTGGCGGCACTTCAGCTTAACGCAGAGACTAAGCTGACCGATTTGTCCGGTGGTTGGCAGCGTAAAGCGGCTCTGGCCAAAGCATTGGTTTGCGATCCAGATGTCTTGCTGCTGGATGAACCGACTAACCATTTAGATGTCACGACGATCGAATGGTTAGAAACGTTTTTAAAAGATTTCCGTGGTTCCATCATCTTTATTTCTCACGACCGTGCCTTTATCAAGGCGATGGCGACACGTATTGTCGATCTTGACCGTGGTAAGCTCGCCTCTTTCCCGGGTGACTACGAAAATTACTTGGTAGAAAAAGAAGAGATGCTTCGTGTTGAAGAGATGCAGAATGCAGAATTCGACAAGAAACTCGCCCAAGAAGAAGTTTGGATTCGTCAAGGAATTAAGGCACGCAGAACCCGTAACGAAGGACGTGTTCGCGCATTAAAAAAACTGCGTGAAGAGCGCCAAAGCCGTGTGGAAGTGCAAGGTAAAGCGAAGATCCAGATTGATGATGCGTCGCGATCGGGTAAGATCGTCTTTGAGGCGAAAAACCTCCATTTTGCCTTTGATGGCAAGACAATCGTTGATGATTTTAGCTTCAATATCATGCGTGGTGATCGCATCGCATTGATTGGTCCCAATGGGTGCGGCAAAAGTACAGTACTAAAATTGTTGCTTGGCCAATTGTTTCCAGAATCAGGGCTACTTCATTGTGGTACTAAGCTTGAAGTTGCTTACTTTGACCAGTACCGCGAGATTTTAGATCCAGAAAAAACCGTTATAGACAATCTGGCCGATGGTAAACAGGAAGTGACGGTTGGTGGGCGTGATAGACATGCATTGAGTTATTTGCAAGATTTTCTCTTTTCGCCCAAGCGTGCCAGAACCCCCGTCAAAGCACTCTCTGGCGGTGAGAAAAACCGGCTCTTGCTCGCGCGTATTTTCCTTAAACCCAACAACTTATTGATTCTTGATGAACCGACCAATGATTTAGATATTGAAACGTTGGAACTTTTGGAAGAATTACTTGCCAATTATCAGGGTACATTGCTTTTGGTTAGCCACGATCGACAATTTGTCGATAACACCGTAACCACAAGTTGGATCTTTGAGGGTGAAGGACGGATTGAAGAGTTTGTCGGCGGTTATCACGACGCGCAGCAACAGCGTTCTCAGGCGATCTTAGCAAGGGAAATTGAGACAAAACAATCTCCTAAAACGAAAGTGGTTGAGGATTCTCCCAAAACAGCGCCAGTAAAGAACACCTCGAAGAAGTTATCGTATAAGCTCCAGAGAGAGTTGGAAGCGCTACCTGCTCGATTGGAACAGCTCGAGACCGACATTGAAGCCTTGCAAGAGAAGGTCAACTCTGCCGATTTCTTCTCGCAGCCTGTAGAGAAAACGCAACCAGTACTCGATAAGTTAACCGCTTTGGAGCAGGAATTAGAAATCGCTTTCGAGAGATGGGAAGAGCTCGAAGCAATGCAACAGGATAGTTAAAAACCAATGAATTGCAGTATGAAATTCAAAATGACGACCGTGGCACTGCTGGTGGGTAGTGCAATGCAGGCCAACGCCGCGCTATACAAAGTTGTGGAAGTTTACCCAGCCCAAAATGGCAGCACTTCTGAGTACAACGAAGCCTATGGTGTTGCCATTCAAGCTGGAAACGTCTATCAGGATAGTGGAAAAACGCTACCGTTTGATAAAGGCTGCTTTGACAATGCTGCCGCTTGTGGTGATGAGCAGTTTAAACTGGCTTTGGAGACGAGAATATCTGTCGATGGGGTTAGTTATCGTGAAGAAGTGCCATTTGCCATGGATCCTGCGTTCAGTTATATCCAAGATTACGATGATTTCAGAACGTATTGTTTTCGCGAATTACGTTACTCAACTTGTGATACCTGGGCTTCTGTTCACTGGGCGCCATGGTCAAAAGAGCTGAGTAAAGACTATACATCGAACGCGCTGGCCTTTGTTGAAGGGGCTCCTAATGCTTACAATAATAAATACAATAATGTTATCAATAGCTTGACTGAAGCTGGCTTGCCAGTAGGCAATCAGAGTGTGGTAAAAGCGGATCAAACGGCTCTAGAAACTCGCAATACCGTCGTTGCTCCTGTTGTACCAAATGGGGATTTCTATCAGTCTCGAGCCTGGAAAACAGACGGTTCTTACACTTCTGGCAGCATTGCCACATCTGCGACTAATGATTATGGCTCTCATCACACTTCCAAAGCTGCTATTTGGGACCAAAGTGGGAATGTTAGCCAAATTGCTTGGCCTCAAGTGGTGGATAGAGATGGAAACCGTCTCGCGCAAGGTAGTATGAGAGATTTTGCTCTTTTAAGAGACGAAAACGATAAACCTATCACTATCTACGGGGTGGGTTACAACACCTTTTCTGATGACAATTACCTCAATGCCAGTGTCTTTGTCGGAACTATCGATGATAGCGCTTTTGATAAAACGACTTGGGAAACGAAAGTGGTGAGTGGCGCACAGATGAAAATTGGTAGCGACATTATTCATAGCAATTCTGTCGTGACCAATGTCAATGAAAAATTTGTTGCTGTTGGCGAAGCCAAGCGCTCTGGTTCAAAACCCTTAGAAGGAGCGGCGGCTAATCGATTGTTTTTAATCGAAGATGTCAGCGAAGACTCTATTGCGGCGACCTTTTTAACTTCGTTGGATAACCTATTCTTCTCAGGTGCTGGTGGCAAAATGGGCGGGATCAATAATTACAACGAGATTGTTGGTCAAGTCGATGCTGAAGACACCCGTGAAATTGATGGTAAAGAGCGGAGAAAGCGCGGTTTTATCTTTCCATATGGTGGAGTAGGAGCGAATCAAGAGCGGCGTGCTATCTTTAACGACAAAGCTTGGTTTTTGGATGATCTCACCAATGGCAGTAATGCGCCGACGAGCAATAACCAATACAGAATAGTGGATGCTTCCGATATCAATGATGCGGGCGTGATTTCTGCTACTGCGATTAAGTGTGATGGCGGTTATGATTCTACGTCACATAATGCTTACTGTGGTGGTGGCAGCAAAGCTGAAACGATTGTCGCTGTAAAACTAGTTCCAATCGCAGGTGCGACATCAGCAGACATCGAAGCGAGACCTGTTGATAAAGCGGCGGCAGAACGTAAAGGCGCTGGCCTTGGTTGGCTTTCTTTGACACTGTTAGCGCTTTTTGGTTTCCGTAGAAAATAGACCGATTTTTAAACTAAGCACAGGCTCACATTTTTGACTCTGTGCTTTTTTTATACCTTGAGAAATGCTCGCAAGTGATCGATTCTTAATTGTGGAGTCATAAAAACTCCATCAAACTTTCATAGTAGTACGTTAGTTATAATGGACCGTATGAGGTAAAAAATTATGAAGAGACAAAAGCGTGATCGCCTAGATCGAGCACAATCCCAAGGCTACAAGGCTGGCTTAAACGGTAGGTCTCAGGAGGAGTGTCCTTATCAGCAGATGGATGCTCGCTCGTATTGGTTAGGTGGTTGGCGTGACGCCAGAAGTGATAAACACTCTGGTCTCTATAAATGATGTCCACATACAACTAGAAGGATTTGTAAGAGAGGCTCACTTGTTAGTGAGCCTTTTCTTTTGCTGATAATAAATATCAATTTGGCGCACTATAACTTAACGATTTGATGCCAAAATAAGCAGCCCAAAGTAGGGCCGCTACAAAAGTGAAATTAAAATGCAGATGTATCTTGGAACAAACCGACTTTCAGATCTTTTGCGACATAAATTTCTTTGCCATCAACAAGAACACGGCCATCAGCTAAGCCCATGACCAATTTGCGGTTTACGACACGCTTCATATGAATTTCGTAAGTGACTTTTTTCGCTGTTGGCAGGATTTGCCCGGTAAACTTCACTTCACCCACACCCAATGCACGGCCTTTACCTTGGCCACCAACCCAACCAAGAAAGAAACCAACAAGTTGCCACATTGCGTCCAAACCTAAGCAGCCTGGCATTACAGGGTCACCAGGAAAGTGGCAATCAAAGAACCATAAATCCGGTTTGATGTCCAACTCAGCTAAGATAAGACCTTTGCCAAAATCGCCCTCTGTCTCTGACATTTTGGTCACGCGGTCCATCATAAGCATATTTGGTGCAGGGAGCTGCGGATAACCAGGACCAAAAAGCTCGCCCTGGCTAGATGCCAACAGATCTTCTCGGGTATATGATTCACGTTTGTTTTGCATTGTCTGTATACTCCAATTTTTGACCAAGGCATCTTAGTGAACGCGTGTACGCTAAACAACTCCGATGAGTACTAGACAAACCAGTTTTTAATACGTTCAACAACGCCTTGAGGATGGTCATGTTTAGCAAAATTCTCAATGCGCTCAGCAATCATACTTAGCACACTGTCTTCTTCGCCACGAAATGGTTTTCCCATAATCAGCGGAATAACTTCATCAATAGAAGATACAGCCCAAATATGAAATTCTTCCGCTTTAATGCTCTCAACGACCTCTTTATGCAATGCAAGATGTTTTAAGTTCGTTTCTGGAAGAATAACGCCTTGTTCACCTGTAAAACCTTGATGTTTACAAACTTGGTAGAAGCCTTCAATTTTTTCATTCAGTCCGCCAACAGCTTGAACGCGACCAAACTGGTCTACCGCTCCTGTGACTGCGATTTGCTGGTCAATTGGCTGCTCGGAAAGTGCGCTTACCAAACAACAGAGTTCAGCTAGAGAGGCACTGTCACCATCGACTTCACTGTAGGACTGCTCAAATACAATCGAAGCGGAGTAGGGTAATGGTTCGTCAAGTCGCAGCGCACTACCTAAAAACGCTTGCATGATCATCATGCCTTTGGCGTGTAGATTGCCTCCAAGTTCCGCTTTACGTTCGACATCGGAAACATCACCATCGCCAAAATGTATAACGCATGAAATACGTGCCGGCTCGCCGTAAGAAACGGGGTGCCCTGTAACATCAATAACGGTTAGCCCATTAATCTGTCCGATCTGCTCGCCCGTGGTTTCAATAATCACCTGTCCATCAAGAATATCATCAATAGCACGATGAGGAAGATAGGATTCTCTAAACTGCTTCTCTTCAATCGCTCGATCCATATTTTCCCCAGTTATGAGGTAGTTATCCGATTCAATTGCCGCAAGAGAAAGTATGTTGCGTAGCCAAAGTGGAGACAGGGGCAGGTAATGTTGATCTTCCGTCTCTCTCACACCGGCTGTAAGCAAACGTAAAAGTGCCTCTTGATCAAAAGAGGGTAACTCATATCTATTGCATAACCACTTTAAATAGCCGATGTAAGGAGTAAGGTTGTCATCATCAAGATGAAAATCTTCCTCCAACTCAGTGTACATTGAAAGCAAAGAAAGCAGATCTTCATCAAGATAGTCCAGCTCTGCTAGTTGGTTTCTGTCACCAGTGATCACCATTTTGCTTTGATAAACAACAGGTTCAACTTGTGGGGAAAACCATTCGGCTTTTAACGGTTTCGGTAAAACTGGCTCACCAAGCATCGCTGCTTTGATTTTTGGCCAAAGCAGCGGATTAGTTAGAATCAAATTGGCAGAAACAATCAGAATGCCGTTTTCTACTTGTGAGAGTTGGCCCGTTAACATCTCTATTTGTCCGTTTTTATCGAGCCTATAAGTATCAAACAATTGATCTATCGCCAAGGATTCGGTCGATAACACGTTATGATTAGATATCGTTTCTTGTAGCGCTTCTTTGATAAGACCTCTGAATACAGAATTGTCGCCACAGTTGATAAGTAAGAAGCGATGCATTCCAGAGGAAATCGTAAAGGCTTCAAGTGCCGAAGCGGCTCTGGGTTGCAGCTCTAAGTAGTCTGTCTGCTCAATGTTGTGGAGCTCGGAAAGGACATGGCGAAAATGGTCGAATTGAGGCGTTACGAGTTGCCAGTTAACTTGGTTCATCTACATTCTTTATCAACGGGAATTGCAGCGGAGTATATCAGAATCATGAAATTCTGCAGGTAAATTGCCACGAGCATGCCGACGATAAAGAAAAAGGTTGATCTGACTCTACTTGGCATCTTCTCTAGCTTGAGAACTGACGTGGCTTGAGTTACGCTGTCACTACAAACGTGCTGGGATGGAAGAGATGAAATATCAACAGTTAGAGAATTTAGAATGTGGCTGGAAGTGGCAATATCTAGTTAATAAATGGAAGGATGGAGAAGCGATTACCCGTCACATCGATTTGAGTGAAGCGGATGCCGCAGTGGCTGAGCTTCGAAGGTTTGAGCATCAACCTACGCAAGTAATAGAGTGGATTGAACGTCATATGGCTCTCGATCTAGATAAAAAGCTTAAGCAGGCCATTCGTGCCAAACGTAAACGTCATTTCAACGCAGAACAGATTCACACAAAGAAAAAGTCGATAGATCTCGATTATCGCGTGTGGGAGAAGCTTTCATTTCGTGCAAATGAATTGGGATGCACTTTATCTGATGCGATTGAATATTTGCTGAGTGAAGCTTCGCGCAGCGAGAAAGCCAGTGCTGCGGTTACCAGCTTAAAAGAAGACTTAAGTAAACTGCTATCAGACTAAACCAAGGAGGGCGTTATGCTTTATGTTATCGTGATTGCAGCGGTGTTAATCTTTTGGTTAGTCGCCATCGACAGGCCTGTCTTGAAAATTAGCTTTAGGCAAGGGCATATCAATGCTGTTAAAGGAAATATGCCTCCATCATTTCGCCATAATTTACAAGAGATTGGTGAGAAAACGCCCTTTGATGGTGAGCTAAAAGTCTACAGCCAACGTGCGGGAATGAAGTTGGTCTTTAGCGACCAAGTTCCGAAAAAAATTCAACAGCGCATTAGAAATGTCTTCCCACACCAGGGATTTAGAGCAAGCAAAGGGAAAAAGCACGCCTGACAAACATCTCAATTTCATCGTTATTTCGACTCACGCGAGAGGCGAAAACAATCATATTCAAATTAAAGGAGTGACACGCTATCGTTGGACTTTTCTTCAATAAGGAAAACTCATGCGATACAGTGTCACACTTTTGCTTGCGATTTGTTTAGCTTTTCCATCATCTGCTGACGATTCCGCAAGGAATCCTGTTGCGGCAAAAATTAAAAAACAATTGCAAACTAAAGTAAATAAACAGTTCCACTCCTACGAAGGGTACTGTGACTTAGTCATTTACCTAGAGCACACAGAAAAGCATGCCATCGTGAAGCGAGTCTCTGGTATAGGTGATCAAAAGGTATGCTCTGCAGGTAAAGCGCTTCTAAAAATAGGTTCTAGTTATCGTTACCGCAACGCGGAAAGCATGCTTGTGATTCACCTAAGTACATTACATTGAATGCGTTACTATTTTCTTTGTAACTTCCAGTCACAATATTCGGAACTAAAATCACATAAAAATCCCAAGTGATGCGGTTATGTAATAAAATTAGGTATATCAAATAAAGTTCAAGGGAGAGTGTTTTGCTTTTAGCGAATAGACGATATACCAAAGAAGCGGTAGACATTGCAGAGCTGGTCGCCAATGAAGTTGAAGTGAGGCATGCCAAATGGTTGGTGAGTATTAAATATTTGCTCGATCAGTCTAATGTTGACAGCTTGCTCAGTTTGCAAGGTCGCTACTGCGATGATGTCATCTTTTCCGAAAATGAGCGGATCACTCGTAATCAACGTATTTTACTTGAGTGTGAGCAAGCCAGAGTTAAGGAGAAGCGAGAAAGGGTACAAGATCGCCAAAATACCCTCAAAAGAGTCGTTGCGGATGTAAGCCGTCATACCGAGCATCTTCTAGTTAAAAAGCTGCTTAGTAATCCCATAGATAAGCTGTTTAACGGAATTCCGCACTTTGATCATCTGGCGTCTTTTGCTTACTCACCATCTTTGAGCTTCAGCAAATTGAGCACACTAACCACGTTGAGCCATCAACTAAGCTCAAGTGTGGTGGATTTAGTCTCTAACCCAAAATTCTGCGAACGCATAGGGAAGACTGCTAAAGGGGTTAGCGATGCAAAAGTCGCAATAGGTCAAATTGGCATCGAAAATTGCCGATTACTTTTTCCGGTACTGATGGCAAGGCCGATGCTCAAATGGTCTGATGCGAACACTAAGTTAATCGCACCAAAAATGTGGCAGCATATGATAGTCACCGCGAATGTTACTCGAATGCGTTTGTCTGACGCTGGCTTCAAAGAACCTGATGTTGGGATACTTCTTGGAGTACTAAGAACCGTTGGACAGTTTTTAATTGCTAATCATTTTACGCATACGTTCGAAGATGCGTTAGTCGAAACGATGATTAAGTATCGTGAACAGGACAAACGCGAAGAGTACTATGCTTGTGCAGAAGTGATGGCGAATATATCTTTTCTACCAAAAGTAATTCACGAACTTGAAGCTCAGTTGTCGCAACGCGTTTTAGACTCATTAGATTGGTCACCCAATTCAATGTTTGTTAAAACTGCTGTGCAGGAAGACTTAGATAAGGTACCTGTCGAGCATAGAAGTATCGCCGGAGCGGCTTTAGCTCAAGCTCATGCGTATTCCGTTTATGACGGTCTGAACCAGAGCAATGCCTTTGTGGAGAAGCACAAACCATATTGGTTTGCTCGTGTACAGATGCCAGGATCTGCACTAAAAGAAATCCAAGCCCGTATCCCTGGACGTCTCATACTGTCTAAATAGTTCGCATCTTATCAAGTTAAGGAGTTTGAAACGCTGACAGAACTCCTATATAAAAAAGTTTAACGGGCTAGGTTTAACAGGTATTTCAATGGCTTGCGGTGCATTGGCGTTACTGATAAGTGACCCTGTAATGTTGCTATCTCAGTGCGCATTATGTATATTATGTTAAATATTGAATCTTCTACGCCTACACTTTTCCCTTATAACGACGATCGCAATTGAACATAACTGATTTACCATAAAATCCATAATATAGAACAAAACAATCTGCGTTTGTTTTGTTCTATATTAAGTTCAAGCGTTTCTGCTAAAGTTCAACGTAGTGGAATGTTTGGATAACACTCTCTAGTTCATGCTTTCTGACAGGTTTTGCGATAAAACTATCCATTCCGGATTCCAAGCAATTCTGACGATCACTTTCTAGAGCGTGTGCTGTTAGTGCGACAATAGGTACTTGGAAGCCGTTGTTTCTAAGTGTTCTTGTAGCTGTTAGTCCGTCCATGACTGGCATCGAGACATCCATAAGTACCATATCTAGTGGCACTTCATCTCGTCCAATAAATTCAATGGCTTCACTACCATTGTTTGCCATGAATACCTTATGTCCTAACTTGGACAGAAGCAGCTTAATGACCATTTGATTAGATTTGGTGTCTTCAACTACGAGTATGTTCAAGCTCTTATTGAATAGATCAGTCTTAGTGACGCTATCACCCTTGGTCCGCCGTAGCTCTTTGACTGGTAAACAGACTAAAAACTCAGATCCTTTGCCAAATTCACTAGAAACTGAAATAGTTCCAGACATTAATTCTACAAGATGCTTGGTAATAGCGAGTCCTAGACCTGTGCCGCCAAACTCACGTGTGATTGAGCTATCTGCCTGTTTAAATGCAACAAATAGTGATGAAATTTTGTCTTCTTCTATACCAATACCGGTATCTCTGACGGCCAATATCAGTTTATTCCTCTCAACAGATAGACGAATATGTATTTCACCGGTTTGAGTAAACTTGACAGCATTGCCCACTAGATTGAATAGAATCTGTGAAATACGTATTGGGTCAAGCCAATAATCATTATGTGGATCAAAGAACAAATTGAAGTGAAAACGGAGCCCTTTGCTTTCTGCAAGTTGCTGTTGCTGTCGCAATACAGAAGTGGCAGTGTCACTTAAATTAATCCATTGTTCTAATAGAGAAAAGTTACCTGATTCGATCTTGGATATATCTAGGATATCACTGATGAGTGCCAACAAGAGCTCTGCGGAGCTTTCCATTTGTTGTACAACTTCGCTTTGGTATTTAGAGATACCGGAATCCTTGAGCAGGTCTAGCATGCCCAATACGGAGTTAAGTGGTGTTCGAAGCTCATGACTCATCATGGCAAGAAACTCGGATTTGGCCTTATTGGCTCGCTCTGATTCTTCTCGCGCCACAGCCAGTTCGTGAGTTCGCGCCTCTACAATACGTTGTAACTTTTCTTTGTGCTCAATATCGATAACAGCGCGTTCAACCAAAGGCAAAAAACGTTTCAGAGTCTCCTTTGACTCAATGCTAAACTGCCCTGGCCTGCTCCCAACGAGTAGAATGACCGACCGGGTCACTTCTGCGTCTATTCCTGTTAACAACACGGAGCCGATGTGAGTTTGAATGAAGCTGTTGATGTTTTTGAATTCATTGGCTTTATAAGGCTCAAACAGCAGGATGCATTCACCGCCTAAAGCGCGGTTGAATTTATCGCCTTCAGACCATGCAATATGAGCAAAAGCGCGATTGGTGGTCAGTAATGTTGAGAATGAGGGTTCTTCGCAGTGGCGAGAAAGTACAACAAAATCATCAAAATCTATGTATTTTTTCAATACGCCTTTTAAGCCAGAAAATATTTCATGGCGATTTTTAGCTTCACTCATGGCGGAAATGGCACTAAGAATGGCTTTGTTCTCTTCTGCCAATCTTTTCTCACGTTCCCTACTTTCTTTTAGTTCAGCCAGCGCTTCTTGTAGCTCTTCTTTGATGAAGGTATTTTTGATTTTATGCGTCATGTGGTGAATGGAAGATGGCCGAGGAGATCATTAAATTGCCATGACCATTTTCTCCGCTTATAAATCTTCCTTGCTCCCCAAAAGTAAAAGGACAAATAAAGGGTTTGCCATTCAGCTCATCGGCTAACTGTGCGAGTACGGTATCAATTTCTTGCCGTATTTGGATCATTGAACCCGCACAGAAGATATTAATTACGCCAATCTTATTGGAGTCTGCTAGCTTTTGCCAAAACGCCGCATTGACGACTCGCGCGGCTCGGCGAATCAGTTGTTCTTTGCAACCTCGCATCAAATAGAGTCTATCGCCTTCATCTATCCTAGAAAACAGCTCAATACCCCCTTGCACTGTCTCGCGAACGGGATGGGAAAGGATAAAATATGGGTGGTCATAAAGATGACCTGCGATGCGCCCTAACGGATACGCGGTTGCCACATCAAATATGACGTTATGTTTTTCATTTTTTTGGAAATGAAGCTCAGTCCACTCTTGATAAACGTTAGCCGCGGGACGATTGTCAATCTCAATCAGTTCTCGCCCTTTAACTTTGGTTGCTTTTCCTGAAATCTCTGTTGGGATATGACCCGCACTAAATCCGGTGTAGATGGATTGAGATGAAAAGAAAACCGTCAAGCTTATCCCATTTTTGCTCGTGCCCTGAGAGGTGAAAATAGACCATGCTCCTTTGATCTGATTATCCGCAGCACTACCACCAATAATGGGTACCAGAGTTCTAAAGTATTGATCTAAAGCTTGAATGATCTCTTCTTCATTACCTGGCGTTGAATGCAGAAGGATGAGACTAGGCACTTCACTCTGTCGATTGGCATGACACAGTGCCATTTCAAGCACGTGTTCGACATTGTACTTAACCGTCTGTGGAAGGTTTGCTTCCACAGAGATTCCCGTGCCATAAGCATTGTTGAAGCCACTGTCAAATATCGCAAAAACACCAACCACTGGACCTGGATGAAAACCATGTTCTGTCATTATAGCTTGACATGAGCTTGAACCATGAAATGGGATGCCAGGAAACTGAGTCTTAAATGCGTGTTGCAACTTATCGCAACAATACTCTTCTGTATAATAGCAAATGAGCATTGCAAGATGTTTGTTATTGATTTTCATGCGAAACTCGCTAATCGCTTTCGTTTCATCAAGCTCATGGCTAAACACAGTTTGGCAGCGCATTTTCTAATTTATGATTTTGTAAATTGACTTCCTTTATACCACCACTTCCTTTCATTGCTAAGAGTGATCCGCATTTTGGGATTAAAATTTCGCGTGTTATGTCAGATTTATCTATATATAACCTTTGCAACAGTGATGTCTTTATCCCGGATGTAGAAAGTGACAGGATAGGTTTGTACGCTTAGAAGAATACTTTCTTCATCACGAGTGATAGAATAGTGTTTTTGATTTAAATCAATTTTCAAAGTCCCGTTTTTGGGCAGTTGAATGCGTATGCCATCATTTTCTCGTCTTATTTCTAACTTTTCTTGAGAAATTGTTAATTCACATGGTTGGTTTTGTGAACAATCCAACATTTGTAGTGACTCATATTTCAATGTACGCCAGATAAATGCGATGACTAATACTGTCAGGATGAGCAATATTTGTGCGAGCCTTGCCTTTGTTAACTTTTGCGCCGCCATTTTTACCGTTTTCCTTGTTACAAACTTCAAAGTTTTTAAATAAAAGAGCAATTCCTGAGCGTCAGTAAGGTTACTACTCTGTCATTGATTTGTTAATTCAAGTATAGTTACAGGCTGAAAATGCCACTTTTCTTTAAAGTCGGCAAGGGAAATAACGTCATGAAATGACTTAGTTTCTTGAGCTGGTTTGGGTGGTGTTACGACGCAAGTCGTGTTGGAAGTAAAGTGTAGTTAATTAGAAATTGGAAGCATGCAAATGAGCCAAGAAAAGCAGCTTGAACAAAACTACAACTATACAGTCGTTCGCCAGTTTACCCTAGTGACCATTCTATGGGGTATTGTTGGTATGGCTGTTGGTGTTTTGATTGCCGCTCAGTTAGTATGGCCACAGCTTAACTTTGATACGCCGTGGTTGACGTACAGTCGTTTACGTCCATTGCATACTAACGCGGTAATTTTCGCGTTTGGTACTAGCGCCCTGTTCGCAACATCCTATTATGTTGTACAGCGCACCTGTCAAACTCGTCTCTTCGGTGGACCTTTGGTTGCCTTTACCTTCTGGGGTTGGCAGGCGATAATCCTTTCTGCAGCGATTACTCTGCCACTCGGTCTAACATCGGGTAAAGAGTATGCTGAGTTAGAATGGCCTATCGATATCGCGATCGCGGCGGTATGGGTTTCTTATGCTGTGGTGTTCTTTGGAACATTAATCAAACGTAAGACCTCTCATATTTACGTGGCAAACTGGTTCTTTGGAGCCTTTATTATCACTGTTGCCGTTCTGCACATTGTGAACAGTATGGCGATTCCTGTCTCTTTGACTAAATCATATTCGATTTATTCTGGCGCAGTGGATGCTATGGTGCAGTGGTGGTATGGCCACAACGCGGTAGGTTTCCTACTTACAGCTGGCTTCTTAGGTATGATGTACTACTTCGTTCCTAAACAAGCTGAACGTCCTGTTTATTCTTACCGTTTGTCTATCGTTCACTTTTGGGCGCTCGTTTCTCTTTACATCTGGGCTGGTCCTCACCACTTGCACTACACTGCTCTACCAGACTGGACTCAGTCTTTGGGCATGGTGATGTCGCTTGTGTTATTTGCTCCGTCTTGGGGTGGTATGATTAACGGTATCATGACACTTTCTGGTGCATGGCATAAGCTACGTTACGATCCTATCCTGCGTTTCTTGATTGTCTCTCTTTCCTTCTATGGTATGTCTACCTTTGAAGGTCCGATGATGTCGATTAAGACTGTCAACGCGCTATCACACTACACAGACTGGACCATCGGTCACGTTCACTCTGGTGCGTTGGGCTGGGTTGCCATGGTTTCTATCGGTTCTGTTTACCACTTGATCCCACGTTTGTTTGGTCAAGAACGTATGTACTCTGTTGGTCTGATCAACGTTCACTTCTGGTTAGCGACAATTGGTACTGTTCTGTACATCGTAGCGATGTGGATATCTGGCGTAATGCAAGGTCTGATGTGGCGTGCCGTGAACTCTGATGGTACGTTGACTTACAGTTTCGTCGAATCTGTATCTGCGTCTTACCCATTCTACTTTGTACGTTTCCTAGGTGGTTTCATCTTCCTAACTGGTATGTTCTTGATGGCCTACAATACGTACAAAACTGTCAGTGCACCAAAACATAGCTTGAAAGCTATTCCACAACCGGCATAAGGAGATTGCAGAATGAGTTCAAATTCTAATAATCGCCACGAAATCATTGAACGTAATGTCGGTTTGTTGGCTATTTTTATCGTTTTTGCAATTAGCTGGGGAGCACTTGTTGAAATCACCCCACTGATATTCCAAAAACAAACCACAGAGCCCGTAGAAAATCTACGCGCTTACTCTGCCCTAGAGATGGAAGGTCGTGATATTTACATCCGTGAAGGGTGTAACGTATGTCATAGCCAGATGGTTCGTCCTTTCCGCTCTGAAACAGAACGCTATGGTCACTACTCTGTCGCTGGCGAGAGTGTGTGGGAGCATCCATTCCTATGGGGCTCTAAGCGCACTGGTCCAGATTTGGCCCGCGTAGGTGGTCGTTATTCGGACGAATGGCACCGTGTCCACTTACTTGACCCTCGTGAACTGGTACCTGAATCAAATATGCCGGGTTTCCCTTGGCTAGCTGAGAATGTACTGGATGGCAAATTGACTCAGAAGAAGCTGGAGTTGTTCCGCAATCAATTCGGTGTGCCATACACTGATGAGCAAATCGCCAACGCTGGCAAAGATGTTGAAGGAAAAACGGAGATGGACGCTGTCATCGCTTACCTTCAGTCTTTGGGTCATGCAATGAAATAAGGGGGTTGTTATGGATTTCGGTACAATACACAGTATTTATACTGTCGTACTTTTTGTCAGTTTTATTGGTATCGTCGTCTGGGCTTACAGCAAAAAACGTAAGGCCAGTTTTGATGAGGCAGCCAATTTAGTATTTGCTGATGAAGAGAAATCTAGCCCTAATCAACAAGGAGTTACGAAGTAATGACTACATTCTGGAGTCTCTGGATTATCGTGATTACTGTCGGTACGCTTGTGGGCTGTGCTGTACTTCTTTTCTGGTGCGCCAAAGATAAAATGGGCGTCGAAGAAGGTGCAGATATGGGCCACGAGTACGATGGTATTCGGGAGCTGAACAATCCGCTACCAAAGTGGTGGACTTATCTTTTCATCAGTACGTTTGTTTTTGCTGCTGTGTACTTGACGCTGTTCCCTGGTTTGGGAAGTTTCAAAGGTGTACTTGGATGGCAGAGTTCAGACCAAACAGTTCGTACGGTTGCTGAGTACAAAGAAGCCATCGCGTCAGCACAACAAAACAAGCAGCTAAACCAGTATGCAAAAGAGCTTGACGACGCAAATACCTATTTTGGTGAAGCGTTCCGTAGTCTTGCGTACAACGGCAGCGCTTTGCGTTCTATCCCTGAAATTGCAGCAAATGATGAAGCAACCAAAGTTGGTCAACGTTTGTTCCTGCAAAACTGTTCGCAGTGTCATGGTTCAGATGCGCGTGGCCAAAAAGGTTTCCCTAACCTAACTGACAACGCGTGGTTGTACGGTGGTGAGCCTCAAGCCATCGTTACAACTATCATGCATGGCCGTGTTGGTCAGATGCCAGGTTGGAAAGACGCACTGGGTGAGCAAGGGGTTCAGGAAGTCGTTAGCTACGTTCTGAGCTTATCGGGTCGCACGGTAAATGCTCGCGAAGCCGAAGCAGGTAAATCTCGTTTTGTCGTTTGTGCAGCATGTCATGGTACCGATGGAAAAGGTAACCCTGCTGTTGGTGCACCAGATTTGACAGACAAAGACTGGCTATTTGGTGATTCGCGCGCAGATGTAACAGAAACAGTCATGAATGGCCGTTCTGGCGTAATGCCAGCCTGGAAAGATATTCTGGGTGAAGACAAAGTTCAACTGGTTGCTGCTTACGTTTGGAGCCTGAGCAACACCGAAAATAATAAGTAACATTTCAATAACAGCCCCTTCTTCAGGGGCTGTCTTTCCTTTAAATTAAAGCCCTTACGTTTCATTTTGTTGTTGAGAACTTTTTTATGGTAAAGCCTTGGTATAAACAATTCTGGCCGTGGTTCCTGATCATTTTACCACTTACGGTAGTGACGTGGACGATAGCGACTGTCATCGTCTTCTCTCAGAACTCTGTTTCGCTTGTCGCGGAGGATTACTATAAAAAAGGCAAAGGGATCAACGTTGATATCAGCAAGATTAAAGTAGCCAAAGAGCTCGGCCTCAATGCGATTGTCGCTTCAGATGATACTGCGGTCACTATTGTATTTGATAAAGGAAGCTTAGCCCATTTCCCCGCTCTCACTGCGACCTTCACTCATCGCACTTTACCGGATCGTGATTTCACTAAGCTATTAACCGCTGATGCGAAAGGTGTCTATCGTCTGGTTCTGGAGAACCACATTGAAGGACCATGGTTCGTTGAGCTTCAGCCTCATGACCAGAAATGGCTGATTCAAGGTCGTGTCACGTTCCCCTCTCCCTCTACAGTTTTAATGAATTAGCACTATGACAAAATCCTGTTATCACTGTGGTGAAGATGTACCAGCCAACACGGATTTCAAAGTGGAGATATTGGGCGATGTTCGTTCAATGTGCTGCCCAGGTTGTGAAACCGTTGCACAAACAATCGTCGATAATGGCTTAGTCTCTTACTACCAATATCGAACTGCACAGGCAGAAAAGGTCGAGTTAGTCCCTGAGCAGCTCAAAGCGTTAGTGCATTACGACAACGAGGAAGTCCAGTCGGAGTTTGTTCGTAATAGCAACAATTACTGCGAGGTGATGCTATCACTGGAAGGCGTATCTTGCGCTGCATGTGCTTGGTTAATTGAAAAGCAAGTTAATTCCCAGCAAGGGGTTTTGTCTATAAAAGTAAATACCACGACAAACCGAGCTTTACTTTCTTGGGATAAATCAAAGACTAAACTCAGTGAACTGCTATCTGGAATTCATCAATTAGGCTACAAAGCCGCTCCTTTTGAAGCGGACAAACAAGAAGCGGCCTATCACGCAACCATGAAGCAATACCTCTATCGTCTAGGTATTGCTGGCCTTGCGACTATGCAGGTGATGATGCTGGCGGTCGCGCTCTATCTTGAGGTTTTTGGTGATCTTGAACCTGAGTTCAAAAATTATTTCCGCTGGGTGAGCTTAATTTTTGCCACTCCGGTCCTTCTTTACTCTGCACTGCCATTTTATCTTAATGCTTGGCGAAGCATTAAAGGCCGAACACTCGGGATGGATGTGCCTGTGTCGATAGCGCTCATCTTTGCTTATTGTGCAAGCTTAGTCGCTACCGTCACAGAGCAAGGTGAAGTCTTTTTTGAATCTATCTCCATGTTTACCTTTTTTCTTTTGGTAGGACGTTTTCTCGAGATGAGAGCCCGGAGAAAGGCCGCCGCAGCCAGTGGGAATCTGCTCAAGCTGATCCCCGCAATTGCCACTACCCTAGAAGGCAAACAGATCCCGGTAAAAAGTTTGAAAATTGGCGATCAAATCCGTGTTTTGCCCGGCGAGCATATCCCTGCCGATGGTAAAGTGGTGGAAGGGCGTGTGCATGTTGACGAGTCTATGCTAACGGGAGAATCGATCCATGTTGTTAAACAGATGGGTGATCTTGTCTACGCTGGTACGCTCAATGGCGATGAATCTTTTGTGTTGGAGGTTGCCTGCTCTAAAGCGGACTCGGTAATTTCAAATATCGTTCGACTTCAAGATGAGGCACAGCATTCTAAACCGAAAATCGCCGAAATTGCCGATGTCGTTGCACGTTATTTTGTCGGTGTCATTTTGCTCATTTCAGCGGCAACCTGGCTCTACTGGCACCAAACTAAGCCGGAAGATGCGTTTTGGATTATGTTATCTGTGCTTGTGGCGACCTGCCCTTGCGCCCTTTCGCTCGCCACGCCGACAGCCTTGACTTGTGCGACCTCACGCATGGGCAATTTTGGCATCTTGCTGCGCAAAGGCCACGTGTTTGAAACTCTATGTAAAATCAATCATCTGGTGATAGATAAAACGGGCACCTTGACCAAAGGTGATATCGAGATACAGCGCACGGAAACCTTTGCCGAATGGCCAGAAACACAATGTCTCGCGATTGCGAGCAGTTTAGAATACTACGCTAACCACCCGATTGCTCGCGCTTTTTCTAGATACGCAGACTCAGCCGTTCAAGCCGTCGATGCAACCAACGTCATTGGCTCAGGTATTTGTGGTTATTGGAGCGGCGAAGAAGTGAAAATTGGTAGCAGTAGATATGTACTAGACAGTGAGCAGTCGGAAAGTCATGCGGTATATCTTTCTATTGCTGGCAAACACGCCGCCACATTTTTTTATCACGATCCAATTCGTAAAGAGAGCAGAGAGTTTTTGCAAAAGTTTGCTGAGGCAGGAATAAAAACAACACTGCTCACCGGTGACTCTCTTGCCAATGCAACGCCTGTTGCTAGCGCGATGGGCATTGAACACGTGATAGCTTCTGCCAAACCCGAAGATAAGCTCGCCTATTTGCAAAGCTTGGATGCCTCAGACATAACCATGATGGTTGGCGATGGTATAAACGATGCGCCTACTTTAGCCGGTGCTCATCTTTCGGTCGCAATGGGTAGCGGTACCGACGTTGCTAAAGCATCAGCAGATATGACGTTGCTTGGTGATCGGCTCGATAAATTACTCGAAGCTCGAGAGCTCGCTTTGCGCACAAGGAAAATCATCCGAGAAAATCTGGCTTGGTCTCTAGGCTATAACCTGTTAATTTTACCGCTAGCGGTTGCTGGCTTGGTTGCCCCCTACATCGCCGTTGTTGGCATGTCGGCAAGCTCTATCATCGTTGTCTCTAATTCGCTCAGACTGCTCAAAGAGCAAGGTAAGTAATATGGAAAGCTTGTACATTCTCATTCCGATTGCCATTGTTTTGGTTTGTGTTGCCGTCGCGATCTTCTTGTGGGCAGTCAAAAGCGAACAATTTGAAGATCTTGAGCGTCAAGGAACAAACATACTATTTGATGACGAGCAAGAATCTCAGCAACAAAGCGAGAAAAAGTAGGCTATGAATGGTGATTACCTTGGCGCGCTGATGATCGGGTTAGCGGGCGCTGGTCATTGTTTGGGAATGTGTGGTGGGATTGCCTCATTGCTCAATCTAGGCAGTCAAAATCCTTCTCCAAAGTTGAACACGCTTTTCTATAATTTAGGGCGTTTATTGAGTTATGGGCTGTTTGGCGCCATTGTCGGGGGGACCATTTCTTCTCTCAGTGATATGGCTGGACTCAATCAATCGCTAGCATGGTTGCGCTTATTGGCCGCCCTATTCATGATTCTGGTTGCCCTTTATATCGCGAAGTGGTGGAACGGACTTCTCTTCGTGGAGAAACTTGGGCAACTGCTTTGGCGTTTTATTAAGCCGATGACTCAACATTTCATGCCGATCCGCCACCCTTTACAAGCGATCCCTTTTGGTTTTCTATGGGGATGGTTGCCGTGTGGCTTAGTTTACTCAGCCCTCACTTGGTCCGCGCTCTCTGGCAGTGCTTTAAACGGTGCTTTGATGATGCTGGCATTTGGTTTGGGCACCCTGCCGGCGATGTTACTGGTTGGAATCGGTGCGGAGTATTTCGCTCGGATTCAAAAATCATCGATATTCAGACACACTTCAGCCACAATTCTAGTCCTATATGGACTCTATACCGGATTTGGCGCAGCAACGATGCTTGGTCTTGCCCGTTAACTCACATTGAGCAAACGCTTTTTTACTACCCTTTAGTATTCACCAGTGCTAAAATATTGACATATATCAAATAGTGAAAGGTTGTTATGATTTCTGAAAAACCTGCGACAAAGCGTATCCAGTCCGGTGGGTGCGCGATTCATTGTCAAGATTGTAGTATCAGCCAACTCTGTATTCCATTTACATTGAATGAAGCTGAATTGGATCAACTTGATCAGATTATCGAGCGAAAAAAACCGATCCAAAAAGGCCAAGAGCTCTTTAAAGCGGGTGATGTGTTACGCTCTCTCTACGCGATTCGCTCGGGTACGATCAAAAGCTACACCATCACTGAGCAAGGCGATGAGCAGATTACAGCCTTCCATCTTGCCGGTGACTTAGTTGGATTTGATGCGATTACCGACGACGCTCATCCTAGTTTCGCCCAAGCCCTCGAAACATCGATGGTTTGCGAGATTCCATACGAAATTCTCGATGACCTTTCAGGAAAAATGCCAAAGTTGCGCCAGCAGATCATGCGTCTCATGAGCAATGAGATCAAAGGCGACCAAGAAATGATTCTGCTGTTGTCGAAGAAAAATGCAGAAGAACGTTTGGCGGCATTTCTTTACAACCTTTCAACTCGTTTCTCTCAACGTGGATTCAGCCCTCGCGAGTTCCGTTTAACCATGACACGTGGTGACATTGGTAATTACCTTGGCTTGACTGTTGAGACCATTAGCCGTCTTCTCGGACGATTTCAAAAATCTGAAATACTCAGTGTTAAGGGTAAATATATTACTATCCTTGATCACAGTGCATTAATGGAACTGGCTGGCGTCTCTAACGGCTAATCCGTTTTTAATGATGTAGCTCAGAGATGAGCTGCATCATAATTTTATGTAAAACCTTTCTAAACTCCTAATATTTCTCTCTTTTCTAAGCTACAGTTACTTATATGGTTCTCCAACATGAGCGTGCTTAGATATGAGTATTTACAGTAAAATCCTTGTGGTTGCCGACATTAACAAAGATGAACAACCTGCACTGGCGCGAGCTGTACAATTAGCCAGAAAGAGTGTCTCGAAGAGTCATGTTACTTTCTTTCTATCCATCTACGATTTCTCCTATGACATGACATCAATGCTGTCTTTAGATGAGCGTGATGCGATGCGCCGCGGTGTTATCTATCAACGCGAACAGTGGATGAGAAAAATTGCAGAGCCATATGTTGATGAATCGATGACCTTTGATATCAAGGTGGTTTGGCATAATCGCCCTTATGAGGCCATCATCGCCGAAGTGTTTTCAGGCAGTCATGACATCGTAATTAAAGGGACGCGTAAACACGATGTCCTTGAGTCGGTCATCTTCACACCAACTGATTGGCATTTGTTACGTAAGTGCCCTGTTCCTGTACTCTTGATTAAAAACGCCGATTGGCCAGAGCAAGCGAATATCATCGCATCAGTCAACGTGGGCTCGGATAACTCGACACATATCGAACTGAATAACATTATGGTTGAGCGGTTGTTGGAAATCTCATCCAGACTGGATGCACAAGCGTATTTGGTTAATGCTTATCCAGTAACACCTGCCAATATTACCATTGAGTTACCAGAGTTTGACCCGACGACCTATACCGATGCGGTACGTGGCCATCATCTCACGTCCATGAAGGCATTGAGGCAGCAATATGGGATAGATGAAGAGCACACCATCGTTGAGCAGGGGTTGCCAGAAGATATCATCCCCGCGTCGGCAGACAAGTTGAATGCTGCTATGGTGATTTTGGGGACAACTGGGCGAACCGGACTCTCAGCGGTCTTTATCGGAAATACCGCTGAACACGTGATTGATAAGATTAACTGTGATGTGTTGGCGCTTAAACCGAAAGGTTATGTCAGCCCGCTCGACCCCAACATCGCTTCCTAAGCCGATAAAAATCCCAGGCGTCTCTTCTGGGATTTTTTCTTGTCGGCACTGGCATCTTGCAAATTTATCCGTATCATACGCACTTCATTTATTTTGATGAATTTAAGATTAGCAGCAGATGACAGAGCAAATTCAAGAGCGTACGAAAGCTCAACAATACAACTTTAATAAGCTTCAAAAGCGCATTCGTCGCAATACTGGCCAAGCTATTGCTGACTTTAATATGATCGAAGATGGCGATCGCATTATGGTCTGTTTATCCGGTGGTAAAGACAGCTTTACGATGTTGGATATTCTGCTGAGTTTGCAAAAAAGCGCGCCTGTCTCCTTTTCTCTGGTTGCTGTGAACCTTGATCAAAAGCAGCCGGGGTTTCCTGCACATGTGTTACCTGAGTATCTAGAAAATCTTAGTGTTGAGTACAAGATTGTCGAAGAGGACACCTACTCCATCGTGCAAGACAAAATTCCCGAAGGGAAAACCACGTGTTCTCTGTGCTCTCGTTTGCGCCGTG
The DNA here is from genome assembly GCF_000960595.1 of Vibrio sp. S234-5. Lineage (NCBI taxonomy): Bacteria > Pseudomonadati > Pseudomonadota > Gammaproteobacteria > Vibrionales > Vibrionaceae > Vibrio > Vibrio sp. S234-5. The sequence goes on along the minus strand of NZ_JZAM01000197.1, from coordinate 38,460 downwards.
GCATTTTGTATCGCACAGCGAAAGAGCTCGGCGCAACCAAAATCGCGCTTGGCCATCATCGCGACGATATTCTGGAAACTCTTTTCCTCAATATGTTCTACGGCGGAAAAATTAAAGGAATGCCACCGAAACTGGTCTCTGATAATGGAGAGCACGTTGTTATTCGTCCATTGGCTTATTGCCGTGAAAAAGACATTATTAAATACGCAGATATGGTCGGCTATCCTATCATCCCATGTAATCTGTGTGGCTCTCAGCCAAACCTTCAACGTCAGAACATTAAGATGATGCTTAATGACTGGGACAAACGCTTCCCTGGACGAATTGAAACCATGTTCAGAGCGATGCAAAATGTTGTGCCAAGTCATCTGGCGGACTTTGAACTGTTTGATTTCAAATCAATCAACAAAGACTCAGGTGTTATCAATGGTGGTGATATTGGCTTTGATAAAGAAGATGTGCCAAATGTGGTCGAAGATGAGGACGATGTAGTGCAAGCGTTTGATACTGCACTTAAACTCGATGTGACCAATCTGTCTGTGTAACGTGTTTGGTTTAAAGACACAATGAAAGAGGCTGCCATTTCGGTAGCCTCTTTTTGTTTCTATTGAATTCTATTTTTTTGCCCTAGGCAAGTAAGGCAGTACCCGTGTAGTGGCTTGCGGTAAAAGTACAAATCCCTCTTCACCAATCTCCGTTAGCGCAACTTGTACTTTGCCATTCACAATCGCTTTTTCACCACCGTTAGAAAACGTGACTTTACTATTGAGCCCATTAGCAAATTCCATCGTCACCCCCTCAACTTCGGGAGTAAACCAACTGGAAAACATGCCCCCCAAATCGTCCAAAAGATCCTTCATTTGTGGCATCAAAGGGGCTAGTTGTTGGTAGGTTACTTTCCCTTCAAGCGGCTCTTTCGTCATCACTACCAGTGAATAGTCGCAACGTATATCCTGAGGAGTGTGGACAAAAACCAGTGGGTTGGCGGACTTCAAGTTATTATCCAGTGGTAACAAGAGCTCTTGGGATGGCGGGATAACAAACTCTTCGTAATGCTGTTCCTTTTCCATCCAAGCCTTCTCTATATTACATAGCCGCTTGGTTTGCGGGTTGACAAAGAAGATCCCGACTTTGACATCATCATGTCCTTCTTTGGTGTTGTTTTTCAGTTGCGAGAACAACTTCGAGTAGGTAAACATGTATTCCTGAGCTTGAACGCTAAAGGAAGAAAACAGACTCATCGCACATCCTAGCAGAGCTAGGTTTCTTTTCATCATTACTTGCATCCTGTTTATTGGCTCCAAAACTCGCTGTTGTGACGTATCATCGCTTGCAAATCTTGGACGTAATCCATGCCGCGTTCTGAATAGGCTAATAGCCCATTTGTTAATGTGGTCGCCGTTTCGACACTGAACAGATCTTGCTTTTTGTCCACCAAATTTTGGCGAATATTACGCAGTTCTGTATAAGCTCGGTTGCGGTTTACATTCATAAAATAACGGTGAATGGATTCTTGAGCGGAAGAGAATTTGGCCACCTCGTGAAATGCGCCTTCACTGCGCTGCAAAGGGACAACGCCGCAGCCGCGAGTGTAACACCACTGCCCAAATAGGTTGTTGGCTTCACGGGCAAATCGTGACGTTCCCCATGCTGACTCATTCGCCGCTTGCGTCATGACTAATGACTCAGGAAGCACATTAACGCGTTTCAGCATTTCACCAAGCCAATCACGGGTCAATTGCTCGTCTGTCAACGTGACGTCGTAACGCTTAGCTAGGCGTAATGCCCTCTCTCTTTGCTTTTGCGAGGGTTCAGCAAGATTTAGAGTGAGCAAAAACTCACGGTCTTTGAGAATTTTTTGATTTTCTGCGGCAATCTTAGGGCGTAAATAATCAAAAAATGCCAGTTTCTTTTCTCGAGTATCTGTGATTGAGGCAAAATCTGGCAACGCTTCCGCGGCTCCAGTTGCGTCATCCTGCTGAGCTTCCAGCTCACGACGCTGCTCTTCGTAAAAGAGATAAGGACCGATAGATGAAAAAGCGACAGCCATCGCTATGGCTGTCGCTTTGAGAAAAATGGAAGAAGACGTGTTATTAGGCATTGAACACCTGCGAATGATTGTCATCGTTATGATCGCCAGAATCTTGCACTGTAACGACCTTGAGTCGGATACCGAACATTTCTCGATAGAGAATTCCTTTGAGATGGAAAAAGAACGGCAACACAAAAATCAAACCAATGCCATAGAAAAGGATGGCAACGACAAACAGCAACATCACCAGTAAATAGAGCCCTGAGATGACCAGTATTTTGCGATTTATCGCCCTAAATGATAACAGCAGAGAGCGCATCGGTGGTACGTTCTTCTCACAGATCAGTAAGATAGACAAACTGAATGCCATCGACAAATAGAGCGAAACAAATGGCAGCAGCAGTCCCGCCACGCCCTGTAGCATGAGGCTGAACAGGGTAGAAAGAATGACAGGGACGGTAAATTGCAGTCCTTTGCCAATGTGACGGTTTTTAGTTTTTAGCCCAGCGGCATGGCTCATGGCCATTAAACTAACACCGGCAAAAATCGGCGCGCTCACCACTTCGAAACTAAAATTGGCGATGTAAATAGACGAAAGGATCTGCTCATTGAGCAAATTCGGGTCGAGAATTGCATCAAGCAAAACAGCGGGATCGCCTAATTGCAATTGTAACGCGATGTAAAAAATGGCCAACTGCACTAACAGTAAAGCGATAATGGCGGGGGAAAAGCTGAAAAGATGTCGGATGGTCAACTTCCAAGCTTCTTGAAAAATTGCCCCTGCCTTTAACTCATATTGCCCAGAAAGCGCCCTATCGATGGTGCCACCAAGGTTAAAATCTTTTTCAAATTCGTTATTCATATCTATTCCAAGGTTTACTGCGTACCTTATCTACCTAACTCGCTGATTAGAATTGTCTTCATTATACTGAAATCTACTTTTTGCTAAACTCTGTTTTGTTAGCAGTCCTTGCATTATTTGTTATTTGGCTGATAATTAACCGCTTGAAAAGTATAGGTAGCGGAAGGTTTTTGCTCAGGAATTTTTGCCTTGCAATCAACAGGTTGATTGTGTCACTAAATCCTAAGGGTAGTATGGTAAGAAACATCGTCTTTTGCATGCAAAACTTTTTCTGTTTCCGAATAAGAAAACACTTTGAATTCACAAATTTGGTGATTATGATGCGCCCCTTACATGTGAATAGCTACAGGTCGTACTAGTTAGTTGACAAGACCAATGTGGGAGAAATACAGACGTTGAACGCTAAACAGAACGCAGGACAGCCAGTTATCCGCTTGACTGGCATCAGTAAGAGTTTCGATGGTAAGGAAATCATCGGTAATTTAAATCTGGACGTTAATCATGGTGAGTTTTTGACGATCCTAGGCCCATCAGGTTGTGGTAAAACAACGGTTTTACGCATGATTGCAGGCTTTGAAACTGCAGATAAAGGCCAAATTACGATAGACAATCAGGATGTTACCAATGTTCCTGCGGAACAAAGGCATGTCAACACGGTATTCCAAAGCTATGCGCTGTTTCCTCACATGACGGTGTTCGAAAACGTTGCATTTGGCCTGCGCATGCAAAAAGTTCCTTCCGCTGATATTGAACCTCGCGTGATGGAAGCACTAAAAATGGTACGACTAGAAAGCATGGCGCAGCGCAAGCCTCATCAGCTCTCTGGTGGTCAGCAACAGCGTATCGCTATCGCACGTGCGGTGGTCAACAAACCTAAAGTTCTGTTGCTCGATGAATCTCTCTCTGCCCTTGATTACAAACTGCGCAAGCAGATGCAAATTGAGTTGAAGCAGCTGCAGCGCCAACTAGGTATTACCTTTATCTTTGTTACCCACGATCAAGAAGAAGCCTTGTCGATGTCAGACCGCATCATCGTTATGCGCTCTGGTGTGATTGAGCAAGATGGCTCCCCACGTGAAATTTACGAAGATCCGAAGAATCTGTTCGTTGCGCGTTTCATCGGTGAAATCAACGTGTTCGAAGCGGTTGCGAAAGAGCGTGTTGACGAGAAGCGTATCCGAGCTGAAATCGAAGGGGTGGACTCAGTGGTCTACTTCGATGAACCGATTACGCAAGGTCAAAAGCTGCAAGTATTGCTTCGCCCAGAAGATTTACGCATCGAAGAGATCACGGAATCGGAAGAAAAAGGCATCGTTGGTCACGTGACTGAACGTACCTACAAAGGCATGACACTGGATTCGGTCATTGAAACAGAGTCAGGAATGCGTGTGATGGTAAGCGAGTTCTTTAACGAAGATGATCCAGACGTAGATCATTCTCTAGGACAAAAAGTCGCCATTACTTGGGTAGAAAGCTGGGAAGTGGTGCTAAGTGATGAGCAAGAAATTTAGTCTGCAAAACGCCATCATCACGCTGATTGTTTCATGGTTAGTGCTGTTTGTTCTGATCCCAAACGTGATGATCATCGGAACCAGTTTTCTGACTCGTGATGAAGCCAATCTAATAGAGATGACGTTCACGCTCGATAACTACGCGAGATTGCTCGATCCGTTGTATGCCAAGGTGCTATTGCACTCTTTTTATATGGCGATTGTAGCGACCTTGATCTGTTTGGTTATCGGTTATCCCTTTGCCTATATTGTGGCCAAGATGCCAGCGAAGTGGCGTCCTTTTATGCTGTTTTTGGTGATTGTTCCTTTTTGGACCAACTCACTGATCCGTACTTATGGCTTGAAAATCGTCTTAGGTACGCAAGGCATTCTCAATAACGTCCTACTCACTTTGGACATTATCGATAAACCGCTACGTCTGATGTATACAGAAACTGCTGTGATGATTGGCCTCGTTTACATCTTGCTGCCATTTATGATTTTGCCGCTCTATTCGGCGATCGAGAAGCTGGATTACACCTATATTGAAGCTGCCAAAGATTTGGGTGCCAACAAGCTGCAGACGCTAACTAAGGTCATTTTGCCCCTTACCATGCCAGGTATCATCGGCGGTTGTTTGCTGGTTTTTCTACCCGCTCTTGGCATGTTCTACATTGCCGATTTGCTGGGTGGCGCGAAAAACCTATTGATCGGTAACGTAATTAAGAGCCAAGTGCTCAATGCTCGTGATTGGCCATTTGGCGCAGCAACCAGTATTGCCTTGACCATTGCAATGGCAATTATGCTGTACGCCTACTACCGTGCAGGAAAACTGTTGAATAAGAAAGTGGAGCTGGACTAATGGGACGTACAATTAGATTTAGCTTTATGACCTTGGTGTATGCATTTTTGTATTTGCCAATCATAGTGTTGATTGCCAACTCGTTTAACGAAAACAAGTTCGGTATGAAATGGGGCGGATTTACCACCAAGTGGTATCACGCGCTAATGAATAACGACAGCTTAATGCAAGCCGCTTGGCATTCATTTAATGTGGCGATCTTTTCTGCTACAGCAGCTACTATTATTGGTAGCCTGACAGCCGTTGCTCTTTTCCGTTACCACTTTAAAGGCAAAAAAGCGGTGAACGGAATGTTGTTTGTTGTCATGATGTCACCAGATATCGTGATGGCGATTTCGTTACTCGCGCTGTTTTTGGTTTTGGGCGCTCAACTGGGTTTCTTTACCTTGCTGATTGCCCACATTACGTTCTGTTTGCCGTTTGTTGTGGTGACGGTTTACAGCCGTCTAAATGGTTTCGATGTCAAAATGTTGGAAGCAGCGAAGGATTTAGGGGCAAGTGAGTGGGTGATTTTGAGAAAAATCATTCTACCTCTGGCGAAACCTGCTGTTGCAGCTGGTTGGCTACTGAGCTTTACCTTGTCTCTAGACGACGTAATCATCAGCTCATTTGTTACTGGTCCAACGTATGAGATTTTGCCATTGAAGATTTATTCTATGGTTAAGGTCGGCATTTCACCGGAAGTGAATGCCCTTGCAACAGTTATGTTAGTGGTATCGCTAGCGCTGGTGATCACTTCTCAGCTTATTGCACGAGAGAAAGTGAAATAAGCCAGCCGGTTTCTGCTGCGATTTAAACGCGAAACAGAATGATGCGAATCATTCTGTTTTTCTATCAAAAGCCTTCGGGCAACGTTTGGTTTGGAGCTAACGTCAATGAAAAAATGGGCTACTTTATTAGCTGGTAGTGCATGTGCGCTTTCCTTATTTTCTGCTTCTGCTGCCGCAGATGAGAACAAAGAGCTGGTCTTCATGAACTGGGGACCTTACATCAACAGTGGCATCTTAGAGCAGTTTACTAAGGAAACTGGCATCAAAGTGATTTACTCAACTTATGAGTCAAATGAAACCTTGTATGCAAAGCTAAAGACTCACAATCAAGGCTATGATCTTGTTGTTCCTTCAACCTATTTCGTGTCTAAGATGCGCGATGAAGGCATGCTACAAAAGATCGAAAAATCTAAGCTGAGCAATTTCAAAAACCTCGATAGCAACTATCTCAATAAGCCTTACGATCCAAACAACGACTACTCGATTCCTCACGTTGTGGCGATCACAGGTCTTGCGGTCAATACCGATATGTATGATCCGAATGATTTCCAAAGCTGGGCAGATCTGTGGAAACCGGAGTTAAAAGGCCAACTGATGCTGATGGACGATACACGTGAAGTGTTCCACATCGCACTGCGCAAACTGGGTTACTCAGGTAACACCACCGATGAAAAGCAGATCGACGAAGCGTATGCCGAGCTGCAAAAACTGATGCCAAACGTACTGGTCTTTAACTCAGATAACCCAGGCGCACCATACATGTCTGGTGAGGTTGGCCTTGGCATGCTTTGGAATGGCAGTGCCGCAGCCGCGCAGAAAGAAGGTCTACCACTCAAGCTGGTTTTCCCTAAAGAAGGCGGTATCGGCTGGGTAGATAACTTTGCAATCAGCTCTGGCGCGAAAAACGTCGAAGCGGCGCATAAGATGATTGATTTCCTACTGCGCCCAGAAATTGCAGAGCAGATCTCTAACGACACTGGCTATCTCACGGCTGTGAAAGCATCTAATGAGAAGTTTAAAGATATTGCTCCACTCTTCCCATCTCAAGAAGATCTGGATCGCGTTGAGTGGCAAGCTGCGGTTGGTGATAAGACCGTGAAATATGAAGAATACTTTATGAAACTGAAAGCCAGTCAGTAAAACGACACATGGTTTCATTGCTAATCACTTAGGCAGCCAAAAGCTGCCTATTTTTTTTATTGCTGATATAATCCCGACCTATTCGCGTCTAATTCGTGAATTTCAGCCTATTTTTTACAACCATTTGCCCTTTAGGGCACGCTAACATGAGCGGAACAGTAATGAAAAAAGCACTGTATACCGGCGCATTGTGTGCTGCTACTTTCTTGCCTACCCCTTCCTTTGCCGCAGATCAGGAACTCTATTTCTATAACTGGTCTGAATACATCCCAAGTGAAGTGCTGGAAGATTTTACTAAAGAAACGGGTATCAAAGTCATCTATTCGACATACGAATCCAATGAGAGTATGTACGCAAAACTGAAGACTCAGGGTGGTGGTTACGATTTGGTGGTCCCTTCAACCTACTTTGTCTCCAAAATGCGCAAAGAGGGTATGTTACAGAAAGTCGATAAAACCAAACTCTCCCACTTCGCTGAACTCGATAGCAACTATTTAGATAAGCCTTTTGACCCGGGTAACGACTACTCCATTCCTTACATTTGGGGGGCGACGGGCATTGGTATCAATGTGGATATGCTTTCCAAAAATTCGGTGAAAAATTGGGGCGATCTTTGGGATACTCAATGGGAAGGTCAACTGATGTTAATGGACGATGCTCGTGAGGTCTTCCACATCGCGCTCTCTAAACTGGGTTATTCACCGAATACCACGGATGCGAAAGAGATTCACGTTGCTTTTGAGGAATTAAAGAAACTCATTCCTAACGTGCTGGTCTTCAACTCAGATTTTCCAGCAAACCCCTATTTAGCTGGTGAAGTGTCTTTGGGCATGTTGTGGAACGGCTCTGCTTACATGGCTCGCCAAGAAGGCGCCAAGATTGAGATCATCTGGCCGGAAAAAGGGGCTATTTTTTGGATGGACAGCCTAGCCGTTCCAGCCCAAGCAAAGAATGTTGATGCCGCTCATAAAATGATCGATTTCCTTTTGCGCCCTGAAAATGCGGCGAAAATTGCGATGGAAATTGGTTATCCGACGCCTGTGAAAAGCGCTTACCCTCTGCTACCTAAAGCGTTTGCTAACGATCCGAACATTTTCCCACCACAATCTGTGATGGATAATGGGGTATGGCAAGATGAAGTTGCTGAAGCCAGCGTTTTGTACGATGAGTACTTCCAAAAGTTGAAAGTGGATAACTAATCCACATCTCCAAGAAGAAGCGACGTAGTGCCGCTTTTTCTTGGCTGTTCTCTCTCAACTGGCAACTTGAGAATCGATATGGGCTAACAGCTCTTCCACCAAGCGTGGAACTTCAACGCTCGCCTTACCATAACGTTTTTCGGCAAACTCACTCTCCAGTGCACTCGGCTCAAGGTTGATTTCTATGGTATGCGCACCATGCATTTTCGCATCATGTACAAATCCAGCCGCGGGATAAACCACCCCCGAAGTACCGATAGAAACAAACAGGTCGGCCTCTTCGAGTGCGGCATAGATATCCCCCATTCTGAGCGGCATTTCACCAAACCAGACAATGTGTGGCCTCATTTGAGCTGGCATTTGACAGCAATGGCATAAATCTCCTGTAAGAATGTCTCCACTCTGTTCAATAACCTGATTTGAGACACTGCAACGACTTTTGAGTAGCTCACCGTGCATATGGATGATATTTTTGCTTCCGCCACGTTCGTGCAGATTATCAATGTTCTGAGTAATGATAGTAACCTTGCCATCTAACTCTTGTTCCAAACGTCCCAATGCGTTATGCGCTGCATTGGGTTCAATGTTCTCGCCTTGCAGTTTACGTCGGCGCTGGTTATAGAACTCTTGGACTAGATCTGGATTTTTAGCAAAGCCCTCTGGGGTTGCGACATCTTCAATGCGGTGGTTTTCCCAAAGGCCATCTTGTGCTCTAAAAGTCTGAATGCCTGACTCAGCAGAGATTCCTGCACCCGTTAATACAACAATATTTTGGTATGGGAAATTCATGTTACATCCTTGCTTCTCGAAGTGGTGATAGTCGCGCGAAGATGAACGAGAGAAAAACTCAGACACTACACACGCTGTCTTTTGTTAATAGAGTAGCACTGCAGAAATAACAACAATAGTGATGAGGGTTAGACGATGGTCGCAATTGTGAGCGTTAAGAGGCAATAATGTGAACTGATACCAAAAGGGGCCGACAATGCGGCCCCTTTCTCACTCTTCCACCGAGTTTATTATTCCATGTTAGTGGCAGAAATCTTGTGAATAGCCAAATCGGCGCCGTTAAACTCATCTTCTTCTGAAAGACGTAGCCCACTGGCTTTGTGGATTGCACCATAAACAAGCACAGCACCGATCAGCGCCACACTAATGCCCAGCAGCGTACCGAGAATTTGCACGCTCAAACTCACCCCGCCCAAACCGCCTAAAGCGCTTTGACCAAAAATGCCACGCAATACCACCCCAGGCTCCACAAAGGCCATGCAGCGGCCACACCCCAAGTACGTCGTCAATTTTTGTTTTGTTCTGTAAGTAAGTGAAGAGGTAAACAAACAATACGCCTGCAATCAAGCCAGTAACGAGCGCACCAATCGGGTGCATGAGATCAGACCCCGCACACACCGCCACCAGCCCAGCTAATGGGCCGTTATGGATAAAGCCAGGGTCATTCTTACCAGCGATAAGCGCCGCAACAATACCACCAGCCATCGCCATGAGAGAGTTCATTGCGACTAAGCCACTGATGCCGTTTAGGGTTTGGGCCGACATAACGTTGAAACCAAACCAGCCAACACAGAGGATCCATGCGCCCAACGCAAGAAATGGAATGTTTGATGGAGCAAAGTTAGTGTGCTTTCCAGCACGTACGCGCCCTTTTCGCATGCCAAGGAACAAGACCGCAACCAGCGCAATCCAACCACCAACGCCATGCACTACCACAGAGCCTGCGAAGTCGTGAAATCCTACGCCAAATTGACTTTCAAACCAGGCTTGAACGCCAAAATTGCCGTTCCAGATGATGCCTTCAAACAGCGGGTAAACCAAACCGACGGTAAAGAAGGTCGCAATCAGTACTGGATAGAATCGAGCTCGCTCGGCGATACCACCAGAAACAATCGCCGGAATTGCCGCAGCAAAAGTCAGCAAAAAGAAGAACTTGACCAATTCATATCCGTTACCTTGTGACAAGGTACTGGCATCGGCTAGGAAGGTGCCGCCATAAGCCACCCAATAGCCAATAAAAAAATAAGCAATCGCAGAGATACCGAAATCGGCGATGATCTTGACTAACGCGTTCACTTGGTTTTTTTGTCGTACTGTCCCCACTTCAAGAAAGGCAAAACCGGCATGCATCAAAAACACCATGATCGCTCCAAGAAGGAGGAACAGTGTGTCGGAGCTTTGGGTCAGGGTTTGAACGGCTCCTTGAACCTGACTGGCGGTAACACTCATTGTTAGAACTCTCCGTTTATGTAGTGCACTTATCCTGTGCATCAGAAAACTTTATCATCACCATGATGGTGAGAAAATCAATTGAGCGCTACATACAGCAAAGAACGTTCCAACTATTGGTTAATCTATTAATAAAATCCATCCATATGAAAATTATCAATATTTCTTCTATTTAAATACAACAAATGAAATGAGGGAGAGAGATTTTGCACTCAATTGGTTCGAATGCACCAAAAACAAGCGCACCCATTACGTGCAATAAGGCAGTGGATAGAATCAAGAGTAAGAATCCCCTCGTTTATACGAGGGGATTTTCCTAGTGGGGTAACCGGTGTCGCTTAGTCGACACCGCGAGATTTGAGGAACTCTGCGTAAGTACCTTTGAAATCGGTGATCTTGCCATTACGGATCTCGATAATCCGAGTGGCTAGAGAGTCAACAAAAACGCGGTCATGTGATACGAAGAACAGCGTACCCTTATATTGCTCAAGCGCATTGTTGAGTGATTCGATCGATTCCATGTCCATGTGATTGGTTGGTTCGTCCATCAGCAGCATGTTAGGTTTGTGCATCATGATCTTACCGAGAAGCATACGCCCCTGCTCTCCACCGGAAAGCACTTTCACGGATTTCTTAATGTCGTCTTGGCCAAACAGCATGCGACCAAGGAAACTACGTATGACTTGTTCGTCGTCGCCTTCCTGACGCCATTGCCCCATCCACTCCATTAGATTCATGTCTTCAGCAAAATCGTGCGCGTGGTCTTGCGCGTAGTAACCAATGTTTGAGTTTTCAGACCACTTGTAGCTGCCTGTGCGAGGCTCTAGCACGCCAGCAAGGGTGCTGAGTAAGGTTGTTTTACCGACACCGTTTTCACCGATAATGGCAACACGCTCACCCACCTCAAAAATGGCATTGAAGCCCGCGAAAAGGTCTTGATCAAAACCTTGGCTGAGGTTCTCAACTTCCAGCGCGTTACGGAAAAGCTCTTTCGATTGTTCGAAGCGAATGAATGGGTTTTGACGACTTGAAGCCTTCACTTCATCCAGTTTGATCTTATCAATTTGTTTAGCGCGAGAAGTCGCCTGCTTCGCTTTTGATGCGTTGGCCGAGAAGCGAGCAACGAAGGTTTGTAGCTCGGCAATTTGCGCTTTCTTCTTAGCATTATCGGCTAATAGACGCTCACGTACCTGAGTTGCAGCGGTCATGTATTCATCGTAGTTGCCTGGGTACACACGAAGCTCACCATAGTCCAAATCCGCCATGTGGGTACATACCGAGTTCAGGAAGTGTCGGTCATGCGAAATGATGATCATGGTGCAGTTGCGCTCGTTGAGCGTATCTTCTAGCCAACGGATGGTATCAATGTCCAAGTTGTTGGTCGGCTCGTCCAATAGCATGATATCTGGATCAGCAAACAGCACTTGCGCCAAAAGAACACGCAGTTTCCAGCCTGGTGCAACTTCGCTCATTAAACCAAAGTGCTGCTCCAGCGGAATGCCCACAGCCAAGAGCAGCTCACCCGCTTTCGCTTCGGCCATGTAGCCGTCCATCTCTGCGAACTCAACCTCAAGATCGGCCACTTTCATCCCATCTTCTTCACTCATTTCTGGCAACGAGTAAATACGGTCACGTTCTTGTTTTACTTTCCAAAGATCTTTATGCCCCATGATCACGGTATCGATAACCGTAAACTCCTCATAAGCAAATTGGTTCTGGTTCAGTTTGGCAACTCGTTCGTTCGGATCGTAGCTCACGTTTCCGGCACTAGGTTCCAGTTCACCGCTTAGGATTTTCATAAAGGTTGACTTACCACAACCATTTGCGCCGATTAAACCATAGCGGTTGCCCTCGCCAAATTTAACCGAGATGTTTTCAAACAGAGGCTTGGCGCCAAATTGTTGAGTGATGTTTGCTGTAGAAATCAAAACCTGTACCTTTTGTGTCCAGTATCAAATAAAAAAACTGCGCAACGTTACTTGTTCAACGAGCTGACTGCAAGCATTGATTGCGCTGTGTAGCAAAGAAAGTGCTTAAGTTTAACAGCTTTGTTAGGCAAGCGGGTGATTGATGTGTTTCTTTCGTTAGTTGGTGTCTTGCTTGGGGAAATCGCCGGGGATTTCTGCTAGAGTCTGCAGCAATTTTGAAGTGGTTAGACCCAGTTTCAATCAAAGAGAACCGATATGCTGCAACCAACACAGACCACTTGGGTAATTCTTGCCGGAGGACAAGCCACTCGAATGGGAGGCGATGACAAAGGGTTTATTGAGCTTAACCACAAGCCGCTGATTCAACATGTTATCGAGCGCCTTGCGCCGCAAACCGATCGTATTTATATCAACGCCAATCGTAACCAGTCGCGCTACCAAGCGTTCGCTCCGGTATTTACGGATCATATTGAGGGATTCCAAGGGCCTCTTGGGGGAATGCATGCCGCACTCAACTTTGTGGATACGGAATGGGTTGGCTTTGTGCCCTGTGACAGTCCAAATATCAATCTCGACTTGGTTGTGCGTTTCTGTAGGTCGGTCGATGAATCCAGTGATATTTGGGTGGCACACGATGGGCAGCAGCCACAACCCGTCTTCGCACTTTGCCACAAACGCGTTTTGCCCGCTTTGACTGCATTTTTAAAACGTGATGAGCGAAAAATGGGGCTGTTTTTCTCACAATGCCATGCACGTTATGTGGATTTCAGTGATTCGCCACAATGTTTTGTGAATCTGAATACGCCACAAGAATTAGCTCAGTTTGGAAAAATCTGTTCATGATGCACAAATCATCTCTCGCTTTACTCGGCTTCGCAGCGTATTCCGGTACTGGAAAAACCACTCTGCTTGAAGCACTACTGCCAAAACTTACTGAAGCAGGCTTAAGAGTGGGTGTATTAAAACACGCCCACCATGATTTTGATGTCGATAAGCCCGGCAAAGACAGTTACCGTCTGCGTAAAGCAGGTGCGTCGCAAATGCTGATCGCCTCACACAAGCGCTTTGCTTTAATGACTGAAACGCCGCAAGCCGAAGCTGAATTTGACTATCTGCTTAGCCGTTTTGATCACAGCAAACTGGATTTATTGCTGGTCGAGGGTTGTAAGAATATCGCCTTTAATAAGATTGAGTTGCATCGCGAGGAAGTCGGTAAACCGTGGTTGTACCCGCACGATGAAAACATCATCGCGATTGCGTCTGATGCTAATCCACTAGATACGACCTTGCCGCAAATGAACATCAATGATCTGGACTCGATTGCTGAGTTTGTTCTTCGCTACGCGCGAGAGCAATGTCACTCTAAAGAGCACTCAACAATAGATAACGTATCGCAAGATATGTTGACGCAAGAGAGCGGCATTGAGCGTATCCTTTCTCATCTAAAGCCGCTCGCTGAGAGCGAAACGGTGCCCCTCGCTGATGCCTACGGACGCGTATTGGCGCTACCGATACTTCATGGTGGTGACGTTGTCACCGAAAGCGGTGCGCTACTGGCGCAGACACATCTCTCTTCCCTATCGGCTTTAGGGATCAAGCGCTGTCAGGTCATACGAAAGCCACGTGTCGCACTATTGTCGCTAGACGGTAACGATTCTCAAGTTTGCCATGCTGTTTTACTTGGCATGCTGCATACGCTCGGTTGTGAGGTAAACGCGCACGTTGTTGGTGCTGAGCAAAGTCAACAACGAGTACAAGTACTTGAAGAGGCGCTAAACCTGAATGAGGTTATCCTCCTCAACGGGAGTACTAAGAGCTGGCAACACATAGTGCTTAGTCTCAATGCAGAGGTTGAGGCCAGTGGTTTCTCTCTGCGACTCATTGAGCGAAAACCACTTCTCTTGATGGATACAACACTTGTAAATCTGCAAGGCCATTTTCTTTCAACCGTTGCACCGATGGTGCGTAAACTTCGTGGCGAGAGAGCCTGTCAGGAAAGTGGGCAAAAAGCGCGATTAACTCAAGGATTCAAAGCCATTCTGGGAGAGCACGAATTTTACTACGGCTCTTTGACGGTTGATAACATGGGAAGCAATCAGGTGACGCCGGTGATGCACTCGTTTGAGAGTCTAGCGCCTTGGTTAACGATGCAAAGTAAAGAGAATATCAACTGTATGATCGCCGTTCCCGCTGCTGTGGATACATTGAAAGCCGGAGAATGCGTGACAATCTACCCACTTCAAGGCAAAATCTAGCCAATTTAAATCAAGGCCAACTCGTTGGCCTTTTTCATTGCGAGAGAAACTGATGGTTCGCACTCTAATTTACATCTACAAAGGCGTTGAGAAAACGCTGCCTTTTTCTTACGAAAAGCATCGCAATATTCACGAAGCGGTTGCTGAAGCGGAAGGTATTGATATCTCAGCATACTTGAAAATGGAGCAGCAGCTCGAAGCGATTTCGGATACCAAGTCGGTGCGCAATTATCGCGATAATCACTTCAAGAAGTTGGGGTTTGAGTTGATTACGCTCAAGCAGAAAGACAACTTGGGCGTAGGCAAAAAGAAGCGCGACTGAACATAAAACAAAGGCTTGCATCTGCAAGCCTTTGTTGAATTTACCCTTTGATATTCAAGAAGGCTGCGCCACGAACACCGCCTGAATCACCATGTTTTGCTTTGATGATCTTTGGACATTTCGCCACAGACAATAGATACTTAGGCACGCGTTTTGGCATCTCATCGTAAATGAGATCAAAGTTAGACAAACCGCCACCCAGTACTACCACGTGTGGATCGTTCGCAGTAAAGATATTGGCGAAGCAGATCGCCAGCAATTCCATAAAGCGCTCAACGTGTTCCGCGGCTTGCTCATCGCCTGCGGCGTTCGCTTGAATAATGTCGATGGCTTTTTTCTCTTCACCATAATAGTGGGCGTAAAGAAGCTCGAAGCCACGACCTGAAAGATAGCTATCAAGACAGCCTTTTTTGCCGCAGCCGCAACCCAACAATGGTGCTTTTTCTCCAAGTTGGAACCATGCATCAATCGGCAAGCGCATGTGGCCCAGTTCACCTGCCACGTTGTTACGGCCAGAGAACACTTTGCCGTCGTAGATCAAACCACCGCCAAAACCTGTACCGAGAATAAGCCCCATCACCGATGGCGAATCTTGTAACTCTTCATCCCACGCTTCAGAAAGAGCAAAACAGTTGGCATCGTTTTCAATTTTTACGCTACGACCAATACGCGCCTCTAAATCAGCACGCAGTGGTTTGCCTTTTGCTGCGGGGACATTCACCGTCAGAACCGTTGCATCATCAGCATCTTCCATCCCCGGCAGACCTAAACCGATTTTACCTTCGCAGCCAAACTGCGCATCGTACTTTTCAACTAGACCGACGATGGTGTCAATCAGCAGTGAGTAATCGTCGGTAGGCGTAGGGACACGCTCCGTTGCAACGCGCGCTAGTTTTTCATTAAATGCACCAAACTCAATTTTAGTGCCGCCGACATCAAAGCCGTAATACATGGGTTCTCTCCTGAAAAGACCTGTCAGACTCCTAATGTGTTGGAGTCAAAAGATGATAAATATCTGCGCATTATCCACATCTGTACGCCTACAAACCGTGACGCAGGCAGGATTTATCTGCTGATTGATATCGTTTGCGCAACTACTCAGCAGCGCAGCAGTATAACTTAGAGTGATGTCTCGCTTTTAAAGCGGCGAAGGTATGCAGATCGATATGGCCTACTCTCATCCGGTTTTGCGCGACTTTTGCTAAGCAGGTAACTTTCGCGAAAGGCTTCAAACCAACTTTGCAAACACTGGCTGGCATGCGTTTCGCTGGCTTGGCTAAGTACTAATGAAGCCACTTCTGCCGTTGATAGGTGTTGATCATTATCTGAGTGGCGCATTTGATATTGGGACAACTGCTCGGGGTCGATGGAGAGCACAGGCAGATTTTGCAGATAATTGGAGCGACGAAAGATTTTTCTCGCTTCACGCCAGCTGCCATCAATGAAGATCAGAAGCCATTTGCGGTTATCATGCTTGGACGACTCACGTATTAACAGGTTGGAATCCAACTGCTTAAGCAAGCGCTCTGGTTGATCAACATAATCTGCGGGAAAGACAATCACTGGTTGGTAGTCGTCACACTGTAACAAGGCAAGCATTTCATGGTCAGGTTCGGTGCGGTTCCACTGATACACATAGGTTTCTTGTACCACATCGGCAATCAAGCGCCCTGTGTTGCTCGGCTTAAACACCTCATTGTCAGAGACGATCAACATGCACGCGATATTGGCCGGCACATCTGGCTGAATATCGCACAAGCAATGCTCCAAGGAGACTTGGCAATAGCGGCAGCGCACGACATTGCATCCGCGCGCCTGAAATGGCTTGGTTGAGATGGACTGGCGGTACTGGTATAAACGGTGAAAAGCGTGCAATCTCATGATGAACTTGGCTCAGATAAAAGAGAGCTGGATTCTACTGACAAGGCGCGACAAGCTCAACACTGCTCTCAATCGGACAAATTAAAGGAATCCTATGACCGAGCCGAGTTTTAACGACCCCTCCACTCTTCGCTTAGCCATTTTTATTGCTGTTTTGTTGATTTGTGCCGCTTGGGAGCACTACCGACCACGAAAAGCGCTGACCGCTCCTAAAACGGTACGTTGGTTTAACAACCTCACTTTGGTCGCCCTTAACGGCTTACTCATCGCACTTTTACTGCCTCTGACGGCTTTTGAAGCCGCTAATATCGCCCAAGATCAGCAAATGGGCATTTTCCATCAGCTCTCTCTGCCCATATGGGCCAATGTATTACTTTCTGTCATTGCGCTCGATCTCATCATTTATCTACAGCATCTGTTGTTTCACAGGCTGCCTTGGTTATGGCGTTTACATCGCATGCATCACGCCGACTTAGATATCGATGTCACCACAGGTACTCGCTTCCATCCGATAGAAATTCTTCTGTCTATGATGATCAAAATCGGCAGTGTGTTCGCTTTAGGTGTCTCACCACTGGCGATTGTCGTGTTTGAAATCATTCTTAACGCCAGTGCGATGTTTAATCACAGCAATGCAAAGCTGCCACTTAGGCTTGATGCGGTGATGAGAAAAGTGATTGTGACGCCTGACATGCATCGGGTGCATCATTCAGTGATTGTGCGGGAAACGCATTCCAATTTTGGTTTTTTCCTTTCGCTGTGGGATAGGCTTTTCCGTACCTACGTCGCTCAACCGAAGCTGAGCCACCAGCGGGTACAAATCGGTGTGCCAGAAATTAGAAAAGCGCGAGAACAATGGTTAGACAAAATGCTGACTCAACCGTGTCGCTATTCGACGAAACGTAAATAGTAACGCGAGTTAAGATGGTGCTGGTTTTAAAGCGCCAATGAAGAAAGCCCAACGCTGTCGTTGGGCTTTCTAAAAATTCGTTAAGCTAGCTGGCTAACTGATATTTATGTAGCATCTCTTGCTGCTGACCTGCAATATCAGCGACTTGCTGTGAGCTCTCCACCATCGATTCCAACTGCTGCCTAGTTTGATCGCCCTGCTCAGAAACATGAGCAATGGCGCGCGAGACTTCCGAGGTGGCTCGCTGCTGCTCTTCTGTCGACAAAGTAATTTGTTCAACGCGCTCGCGAATATGCCCAACTGCGATCTCAATATCGCTGAAGGCGACTTTCACTTCACTGCTTGCTGCTAGTGCTTCGGCCATTCCTTTACGCGATTCTTCCACCGATTGGCGGCTTTTCTCTGCCGCCGATATTAACTCGTTCATCATTTCGCTGATGTTTGACGTTTGTTTGGAGGTATCGCTGGCCAGCTTACGGACTTCATCGGCTACGACAGCAAATCCTCTCCCTTGCTCACCTGCACGGGCCGCTTCAATTGCTGCGTTCAATGCCAGCAAGTTGGTGTTCTCCGCAATACCACTAATCAAATCGACCATTTCGCGAATGGCCTTAACGCGCAAATCCAACTCGCGCATCGCTTCTTCGTTGATGTTCAATGACTGTTCAAGCAGCGCCAAACGATTGAGACTTCCCTCGACCACACTGACGCCGTGCAGCGTATTTTCTGTCGCCGTTTTGGCATCATCGTAAGAGGCACTAGTTACCGAGGCGATCTCTTTGATAGAGGCTTCCAGTTCAGTGACCGTCGCCACCATCGCCGCTAACGCATCATTTTGCACACTCAAACTTTGGCTAGAATACTCTGCCGCACCGTGACTGATTTCTGCCGTCTGATAGAGCGCCTCACAGTTTCTCGTGACGACCGTGAGCGATTCACCCGTGGAGTTGATCACTTGGTTGAGTTTTCTCGCCACTTCACACATCTCACGCGGCCCCACTTCCTCTGCCAACTGGGTAAAGTTGTGTTGCGTGAGCTCAGAAAGGCGTTTCAGAATATTTTTCAAACCACGATTGACCCATGCACGGAAACCAAGCCATGAAGTGATGACCAGAGCAACGACCACTACGCCACTGAGCGTCAGAGTGAGGCTCATATTGCTAATGGTTTGATTCACAATCTGCTCGCCTTGGTGGATCAGTGACGAGGCAGTGGCCGAGATCGCGTTCAATAGCTCGATGGTTTCATTGGATAAATGTGTAGCTTGAGTGATCTGCGTCTGCTGCTCTTGTTGATTTCGAACTCTCTCCATCAACATCGCTAGGACGCCTTGCTCTTTAAAGCCAGCCAACACCATGTCATAAGGCGCGGTCAAGCTAGCAAATTCGGTGACGTCTGGATGCGACTCTTTAAAATCATCATAAGCGAGACGGATCCCGGCGATACGGTTACGCATTTCACGATACTCGCTCTCCGCCTTTTCTGGATCGCTTTGCATCATTAGCATGAGAAACGTGCTCTCCATGGAGCTTGCCCCTGCGCTAAAGCGGTTTGCGGCATCGGTTGACTCAGGATTATCGAGACTCAAAAACGAGCTGATACGATTCATTTCTGGGCCAATAGAGCTGAGACCATAGCGAAAACTGCTAATCGCTTGGTCAATTTTTTGTTGGTTGTCGATCGCTTGTGCTTGTCTCGTCAAGATATCTGAGGTGATCTGGGCTATCGCATCGACATTACTTTGCAACTGCTGCTGCTGTTGCGTGGAAATCACTTGTTCAAAAGCGCTGGTAACTGCCATCACTCGTTCAATATATTGAGACGTTTCTGAAGTTAACTGCTTGATTTTAATGCGAGTTGCTTGCAGTTCACCCGGGGCTTTAAGTGAAGATCCGTAGTTGAGCAGTTTGATCTGTTCAAGAATGTTCTGGGTTAGTTTGGCGTTATTCATCGCAAGTGGTAAAGCTTGGGTCGACAAGGTGCTAAACTGTGTACCTATCTTTTGCACACCGTTGTAACTCGAGATCGAGAGTGCAAAGACGAGGAGAATGATAGAGAGAAACAGCACGCTGATCGCCTGGATCAAAGAGAGAGAAGCGCGTTTAGTTTTAGGCAAATTCATACATTAACCAAAGTATCAAGTCACAAGAATGAGACAAAGTGTGATTTACTACCAAGTTTATGGGTCCTTCGTGACAGTTACATGACAGTAAAAAGACATCCTGATTACATATGAAACAATTTAATTATTTAATTTTGCTAATGATTTTGCTTGTTGGTGGATGCAGCCAGACGAAGATGGCTCACCGCGAGGTTGATAAACTGAACCTTTCAGATCACATTTTTGCCAACAATCCTGAACTGCACTCATTCTATCTTGAATGGCATGGCACACCTTATCAGTTTGGTGGGCATGACAAAGACGGTATTGATTGTTCTGCTTTTGTTCAACATGCCTTTGGCCAAGCCTATCAATTTACTCTGCCCAGAACCACGAGAGAGCAATTCGATGCGAGCCGAAAGATTGAATGGCAGCAGAAGCAGCAGGGGGACTTACTGTTCTTTAAAACCAGCAAATCGGACTATCATGTAGGAATATATTTAGGTGGGTTGCAGTTTATGCATGCATCAACAACGAAGGGAGTAATCATTTCACGGCTTGATAACCCTTATTGGGTGGATAAATTTTGGCAGGTCAGAAGAGTTACTCTCTAACTCTTCTGACCTGGTAGTCTCAATCGTACTTCGCCACAGCACTGTCAAATAGGTTTTTTACCAGTGCAATGTACTCATCAAGAAAATTGATCTGTTCGTTTGTCGCTTTCTTATGCCAAACGCCCGCCAGCACTTCACCCAAATCGTCTGCGACCATATCTGCCTCTTTCAGCAATTTAAAACGGATGCTGGAATGCAGTTCTGGGTTCTGTTCAAAAAGAGCCATGATGTTGGATGCAATCATGTCTGTGATCACATCTTCTATGGTTTCTGTGCCTGTATCGCCAACGTCAGACGCGAATACATCAAGATTCAAGGCAAGGTGCTCTATGAGAGCTAAGTATCCATCGGTTTCAACAACCACTCTTCTTCTCCGTCTGAATGCTTACATCAAGCGTAAGCTTACAACTTTTTTATCTAAGTTAATACTAAGACATGTCTGGGAAATTTCACCAACTTAATCAATTATAAATCGCAGAATTTGATCAAATGGCGTACTTTCCATCAAAAGCGAACAGAGATCACTCTTCGTAAACACAAGTTTGGTTGCGGCCACTCTCTTTTGCCACATAAAGTGCCTTATCCGCGCATTTGAGCCACTCTATGTATCCGGAAAAAGCAGGTTTAAATTCACATACACCTAAGCTGATGGTGTAATTGATCACGAAATCTTCGACTCGGACGATTTCTTGCTCTACTCGTTTGCGTAAACGCTCAGCGAAATAACGCGCTTGATCGGCGCTGGTGTTTGGCAATAGCACGGTAAACTCTTCACCACCATAGCGCCCACACAAGTCACTGCCACGAGCAGTTTTCTTAAGCATATTAGAGGTCTTACGAATCACTTCGTCGCCTGCATGGTGGCCGTAGGTATCATTTACTCGTTTAAAATGATCGATATCGAAAATGACCAGTGAGCTGTGTGTATCGAGAAACTGCATTCGATTAAACTCTTCTTTCATCGACTGTTCCCAGAAGGCTCGATTATACAGCCCTGTTAGTCCATCACGGCGGCTCATTTCTGATAGATGCTGATTAGTCTCTTTGAGGTGAATTTTACTGCGAGCAATTTCGGAAACATCATTAATCTGAATCGCTATGTGTGTCACCTGACCACACAGAGAGCGCAATGGCGTAATGACGATGTCTTGATACATATACGTGCTGCCATGCGAGACTGGCGAGAAATTATGGAACTTAAATAGATAAGGGCGGTTTTCCCAACTAGAGAAAGAGCGCGTCGCCAGTTCAGCAGCGGTATTTACTTTGGTCTCCAACCAAACACGTGGTAACTCATGAAAACATTCAAAGAGATTTCGCCCTAGAATCTTCTGCGACATTACCCCACTGTAGGACTGCATAAAGCTGTTCCAGACACACACTTGAAATGAGCGGTCGATAACAACCAAGCCAGAGTCCATGGTATCGAGAATTTGGGTGACCCAGTGAAAATCGGCAATATCGAGCGTTAAGTCCGAAGTCATAATGTCTCCATAATGTCGTAGATGATAGCAACCGACGGACTATCAATGAGAAACAGCACCTCGCATTCAAAATCCATGGTTTCAGCAAAATAGGTGTACTCAATGGTAAACAGCTCGTCTGATTCTTGTCCGCAATCGACGTCCTGTATCACCATATCGATGATGGCGGGCTGACGAAGTGAGAAGGATTTGTCGAGGTGGTCACCAAGCGAGGTTAAAAAAGAAGAAACCAGTAAGTTGGCAATGTTGAGAATCGCCTCGTTGTGGGTGGTAAAGTCTTTGTGGTAACCGAGCTTCTCACCTATTTGGTCAATGTCGTTGCCACGAAGACAAACTAAGGCTTCACCATGAATCCCGCCACCAACAAAACGCTGTGAGACCGCAACCGATCCTTCCCTTTTCACCACATCAACCACCGTCATATAAAGCTCCCCACAGGTGAGTGGTCCGACATTCGGTACTGGTAGCTGAATGAACTCATTAAGATGGTCTGCCATAATCGCCGCCCCTTTCCCCAAAGCAATATTGGCGATCTCTTTAAATTTTAAAAGTGGGGTGGCGAGCGCTTCGGATTTAAGAACGGGCTTAATATGAGGGTTGGTGTAGCGTAGCCCCAGTTGCTGAAACAAAGGTTCTGCTTCTTCATCGCTAAAGGGTTTTTCTACAAAGGCGATGGCTCCCATATTCAGACATCGCTGCTTAGCTTCCCTTTGCACATCGCCCGATACAACCACCACACGGGTTTTGTACTGGCTGACGGGCAAACTGGCTAACAGCTCAAAGCCGTCCATCACTGGCATAGTGAGATCCAAAAACAGCACATCGATATTTTGTTCCATCATGATCTGCAGCGCTTCATAGCCATCTTGCGCTTCGAGAAGATGCACAGAGCTATCGCATACAATTGAACGACTGATTGACTTTCTTGCAACCGCCGAGTCATCGCAAATGAGTATTTTCATACAGACCGTGGAACCAATATCAAAAAATGAATAATACGTGTCGAACAAAAAATGCTCTAGAGGGAAAAGAGAGAAAAAGCGGGGATATAAGCGACTAAATTCACATTTGAGTTATTTTTTTTCGAAAAATTACCTGATTCTTACTGAAGTTTGTGAAATGGCGACATTTTGTTTCTTCTTCTAGCATACACTTAGGATGAAACCAGCGTAGTCAGATGGGAGGCTTTATGTGGCAAGCGATTTCAGAGCAGCTTTCAGACACTTTAATGTTCTCTTACGAGATTGTAGAGAAGGTACCGCTTGATGGCGGTGATATCAGTGACTGCTTTATGATCAGCGATGGTGAACATCGTTATTTTGTCAAAGTCAACGAGCGTGATTTCCTGCAAAAGTTTGAAAGTGAGGCGGAAAATCTGCGTCAGTTACGAGAAACCTGCACCATTCATCTGCCAGAATTAATTTTGACAGGCGTCTCTAAATCCAACGCTTTCATCATTCTCAATTACCTCCCGACCAAACCACTTGAAGATGTGCAAAGCAGTTATCAATTGGGCCAACAGCTTGCGAGACTGCATTTGTGGGGAGAACAGAAAGAGTATGGTTTCGACCAAGACAACTTCATTGGCGCGGTACTGCAGCCAAACGCTTGGCACAAAAAATGGCACACCTTTTTCGCTGAGCAGCGCATCGGTTGGCAGTTGCAACTTTTACGTGAAAAAGGCGTCAATTTTGGTGTGTTGGATGAGATTGTCGACGTGGTAAAACGTCAGCTCATTAGCCACAACCCTCGCCCTTCCCTATTGCATGGCGATTTATGGCATGGAAATATGGCATTATCTGCCTTTGGCCCAATCTGTTTTGATCCGGCGAGCTATTGGGGAGATCGGGAATGCGATATTGCCATGACGGAGTTATTTGGCGGTTTTCAGCCCGAGTTTTACCAAGGTTATGAAAGCTTAGCCCCGCTCCCATTTGGTTACGCTCAGCGTCGAGAAATTTATAACCTTTACCATCTCCTCAATCATTGCAATCAATTTGGCGGCCACTATCTAGAGCAAGCTCAGAAGGCGGTTGATAATGTCCTCTCCTACTGAGGAAAGGGGATAAATTAAACGCCGAGCCAGCAGAGCTAAATCAAGAATGTCATCGTTTTCAGTACAACGATGACATTTTTCGAGTCATATCACTTTAACTTCTGTTCGTTTGTCTATGTATTGAATTTTTTGTCATGTTTTGCACTTATTTTGAGTCAAACATCAACTTTCCTGCCTAACATAAACTCAGAGCGTAGTGCTGTTGTGTACAAATAAACCTGCTTTTGAGCGCTTTGGCTAGCAAGCATTTCGTCACGCGCCACGTTTGCCGACACAAACCAGAATAGACGTAAGGAAAAGAAGTATGCGTAACTACACTGAAAAACACATCAAGTGCCCTCATTGCGGGCATCTTATCGGTATTACATTAGACGCCAGCAATGGCAGTCAAGACTTCTACGATGACTGCCCAGCTTGTTGCCACGCAATCCACCTCAATATGATGGTGGACGAAATGCAAGACACCATTCAACTAACGATAGACGCCGACGACGAGCAGGTTTTCTAAGAGAAGATTACCGCCACATAAACGTGGCGGTGTGTTGTTAAGCCAGACCTTTCGCCGCCAACACGCGTTCAGTGGTATCCACAATCGCTTGGGTCTGTGGGTCAAATTCGATATTCACTCGCTCTCCAACCTTTCTTACGCCAAACAGAGTTCGATTTAATGTCTCTGGGATGAGATGTACAGAAAAACGGTTCTCTGTGACTTCACCGATAGTTAACGAGCTGCCATCCACACCAATAAAACCTTTTTCGAGCACGTATTTCATTTGCTTCTCTGGCAAGCTAAACCAAACGGTGCGGTTATTGGGGCTATCAATCACATCTTCGATCACAGCGGTATTGCTGATATGGCCTGACATGCTGTGTCCACCGATTTCATCACCAAACTTCGCGGCTCGCTCAATATTCACTTTGTCGCCTGGTTGTAAGTCACCCAAGTTGGTCAGTCGTAGGGTTTGCCGCATGAGGTCAAAACTAACCAGTTCACCGTCAATGCGAGTCGCGGTTAAGCAACAGCCATTGTGGGCCACCGATGCACCGATTGTTAACCCTTCTAACATTTCATTGCATAAACGGAGTGTATGAGTCTGAAATTGCTCTTTCTTATCGATGATGACCACTTCTGCCATTCCCTGAACAATGCCTGTAAACATGCTATGCGACCTCTTTTCTCTAGCGCGTAGTTTAAGATTCCATTATTATCCTGGATCAATATTCCGGAGGCTTCAAAAAAATCATACTCATTGTTCTGGCCTACGCTCAACACCAGACAACTTTCCCGAAATGATACCTGTGCTGAATGTTCATCAGCTCAACCACTCCATAGGTTACGCGCCTTTGTCTGCCCCGGAAATGCAGTAAGACCTTATAACATATTTACCTATCTAGTGGAGTAGACGTGCAAAATTACAAGAAAGAAGCATCCAGCCTCGTCAGGCTAGCAACACCAGTACTCATTGCATCCGTTGCACAAACCGGTATGGGTTTTGTCGATACCGTGATGGCCGGGGGCGTGAGTGCAATCGATATGGCATCCGTCTCCGTTGCGTCAAGCATTTGGTTTCCTTCAATTCTGTTTGGCATTGGACTATTGATGGCCCTGGTCCCAGTTGTTGCTCAGCTCAATGGCGCCGGAAAACGCGACAATGTGCCGTATGAAATCCAGCAAGGCGCAGTAATGGCACTGCTTATCAGTGTGCCTATCATCGCGGTGCTTTTTCAGACTGAACGAATTGTTAGCCTTATGGATGTCGAAGTCGCACTAGCGACCAAAACCGTAGGTTATATCCACGCGGTGATCTTTGCTGTGCCTGCGTTTTTGCTGTTTCAAACACTGCGTAGCTTGACCGACGGGCTTTCTTTGACTAAACCAGCGATGGTCATCGGCTTTTTCGGTTTGCTGCTCAATATTCCGCTCAACTGGATGTTTGTCTACGGCAAACTTGGCGCGCCTGCGCTCGGTGGCGTCGGTTGTGGGGTGGCGACGGCCATTGTCTACTGGATCATGTTCTTCATGTTGCTGCTTTATGTGACGACGTCACAAAGGCTCAAACAGGTGAAGCTATTCCATGTTTGGTATCGCCCTAATCTGAGTGCTCAAATCAAACTCTTTAAACTTGGTTTCCCTGTCGCCGCCGCACTGTTTTTTGAAGTCACTCTTTTTGCCGTTGTGGCGTTGATGGTTGCGCCGCTCGGCTCTGTGGTGGTTGCAGCCCACCAAGTGGCGATCAACTTTTCCTCCTTGCTGTTTATGCTACCAATGAGTATTGGCGCGGCGACCAGCATTCGCGTTGGTCATAAACTTGGCGAAGCCAGCACTGAAGGCGCGAGAGTGGCTTCCCACGTTGGTCTGATGGTTGGGCTACTCACTGCGGTACTCACGGCGACGGCAACTGTGCTGCTGCGTGAGCCGATTGCATTGCTTTATACCGACAACCAAGCGGTGATCCATCTCGCTATGCAACTACTGCTGTTTTCGGCCATCTATCAATGCACGGATGCGATTCAAGTCATTGCGGCAGGTGCACTTCGTGGCTACAAAGACATGAAGGCCATCTTTAACCGTACGTTTATTGCGTACTGGTTGCTGGGTTTACCAACGGGCTATGTGCTTGGCATTACCGATTGGATTGTTGAACCCATGGGAGCGCAAGGCTTTTGGATTGGTTTCATCGTCGGCCTCTCAGCGGCAGCGTTAATGTTGGGACTACGTCTGCATTGGTTGCACAAGCAAAGTGACGACATACAGCTGCAACTGGTAGGAAAATAGCTATCTACCCAGTTATTGCCCCCACTCTTCAAGCCGGCGGATGCCGGCTTTATACTATCTTAAGCGTGGAAGGTTATTGAGGATGACTATGTTGCAGCGTGTTTGCTTACTCTTATTGGCTCTCTTTGTGCTTACTGCCTGCACTGACAATGGCGGTATCGAAGATCGTTTTGTCACCTATGCAGAGCGTCTGGCCAACGTTCTTGAGGTGGATGCGCCAACACCTCCCTCCTCATTTGCCATCACACTTGAGGATAAAAGACGGCTATACAGCGAGCTGCCTCGCTTATATCTCGGTTTACTGGATAGTTATGAGTTGAGTGATTGTGGCCTTTTTCAAATCGTTGCTGAAAAGAACTCGTCGCTTGGAAAAGTTTGGGATCAGTTCCAAGATTTCGACTATCAACTACGTTTAAGTAATACGCTACGTCACTGCCTGATGTCCGACTCGCTCTCGGCTCGTTTGAGGAAGCAACTGGAAGATCTTGCCAACATCAAACAGGGTCATTTGTCCATCCATTTGCGAAACTTAATCTTGACCAGTGACGCGATGAGAAAGCAGCTCAGTGGTCATCAGTGGTTAATGGAGGGACAACAAAGCCAGTGGAGTGAAATTCATGACGCCTTGTCGATTTTTGCGCAGATAGACGCCGCGGCCAAGGCGGGTGAACCGTTTACTCTGTCAGTCTACCCCTACCAAGAAGTTTTAGAGAGAGCACCCCTGATTGGTGCTTTGTACTACTCGCTACAACGCTCAACACGTTGGCTGAATCTCACCACTGAGATGCTATCGAAGCATATTTCTTCAATTCACTGCGGCGCTAATCGGGATCAGACTCGTTTTAACTACCTGCGCAACGTTTTTGATGAATACTACATAAAGTCGATTCAAGCGTATAATGCCGACCTTGACGCAGCTTACTATCAATTGAGTAACCATTTGCCCATCATCATTACGTCATTTGAAGAGCAAAACTCGGCATATCGACTCCAAGAAGCTCATCAAGAATTTCGCCAGGCCAATCTACAACACATTCAGTTTTGGCAGCAGCTTTTTCAGCGCTGCCAGAACCCTGTTCAATAGTCCGCGCTTATTGAGTAACACGCTGGCGCAAGTAACGAGCAAACTTAGGAATGCCATTGTGGGTTAGGCCGTTATAACGAAAAGTAATGGTGCTGCCGATCGCTGGTGGCGTTTCGCGTTGCACATCGGTAAACCCGCTACCGATATAAAATTCTGTTCCATCCCCCAGCCGAACCAAAATGGCGCCCATTTTACCCATAAGGCGCCCACTACCGGGCTTATAGCCAATCACCACCGCGTCATCGTCTTGATAACGCTTGAGTTTAAGTAGATCGGAGCTGCGACCCGCTTGGTAGCGGCTGCTGATTTTACGCAGCATTATCCCCTCTCCTTGCTGGTGATCTATTTCATCTAAGTGTGCAAACAGCGCTTGTTCACTTTGTATCGGCAGATGCTCAACGTATTGGATATGTTGAACATCCATTGTCCGAACCAAGTCAGTGATGTGATGGTAACGCTTGCGGTAGTCGCCTGCGGTATGTGGCGAATCAAAAAGCATAAAGCGAATTTGCTGCCATGCTTGGTCTATCGGGCTAGTATCTAACACGGTTTGCTGCACAAGATGAAAGTGACCTCGCCCCGCCCAAAGCTCGCCATCTAACGGATAGCTGGGTAGCGCCTCCACAAACCAGGCTGGAGCGTGAATTTTTTTACCACTTCGAGTTTGGAGCTGCCCCCCTGTCCAATAGGCACGAATGCCATCCAGTTTTTCGCTGTACCAGTACTCATCGATGTTAATTCCGCTTTGGTAGTTTTCAGCCAGCACAATATCTGCCTCTGGCGGTGGAGAAAGCCCTTCAGCAGAAGTAGCGAAAGTGGCCAATAGGCAGGAAGCTAAGATGGTAAGACGCATCGCATAAATCCTCATAAGTTATCATTTTTCAAGGATCAAATTGGGTGCGAATTGTTCATCTTGGGCAAGTTGAATATATTACTATTGCGAGGATGATTTTGTAGTTCCGGCTGTGACAAACATCGTATTTCAGTCGCAGGTGCGACATAGCACGTTAAATCGGAGTTGAGTTTAGTCTTGCCAAATTTTACGCATTTTCTCTATCGTTTGTGCTGGCACTTGATGAACGCTAGCG
This sequence comes from Vibrio sp. S234-5, assembly GCF_000960595.1. NCBI lineage: Bacteria > Pseudomonadati > Pseudomonadota > Gammaproteobacteria > Vibrionales > Vibrionaceae > Vibrio > Vibrio sp. S234-5. The sequence continues at coordinate 9,368 of NZ_JZAM01000197.1, read as the reverse complement.
TACTCTCCTTTGCAAACCAGAACCTTAAGTGGAATGTGATTATTTTGGGCATATCGGCGATAGGGTGCTAGTTCCCAGTGGCGTATAAATGTATTGCTGACAATCACATGTCGCTGACTTTGTAAAAGCTCAATGGTGCGCGCTAAACACCATTGATGCGCTTCACTAAGTCTCTGCGGCTCGAAGTGATACTCTCCGTTTGCATCGACGAAAAACATATCCGTCTCAATGTGTATCGCCTGATGTTTTCTGGCCAGCTTTTGCGCCAAGGTACTTTTGCCGGAACCCGGCAAGCCACGGATTAGCGTCAGTTTTGCGTTTGTCATTGAAGTAACCTCGCGATGACGCCGCTTTTGAAGAGAAATAAACCGCTAAGGATTATACACACTTGCGACAAGAGTTGGCGTTTTGGTTCGATCCGAACAATTGAACAAACGTAAAATAATTTAGAACCATGTCACTTTGGCCTGAAAATTGCCCTATTCGTTTCAAAGGATAAATTCGGCGTACTTCGCCCTTTTTAAACAAAGTGTTGCACCAAATTGAAACATAGGAGGCACCAGTATGGGCAGTTTTTGGGATAAAAGATGGCAGATCATTGAAGGTGCGGACAGCTTGTATCAGGTGATCCAGCGTTCACACAAACCAGCGACCAAACGTGAGTTGGCACAGTCGCCCGCTCAGTCTCGCAGCAATCGACAAGCGGTTCACTATACGCCACCAGAAATACGTGAACTGGTGGATGAGATCGTCCGTTATTCCAGCGTTAAAACGGAGCGCAATGCCAGTCGAAAATAATCTTTACTGTTGATTTTTTGCTCATTCACACAAGGAAAATGTGATTTAGGGCGACTCTTTTTTACAATTTGTAGCAAGTTAGCTTGTTATTTCCGTTCAAATCCCAATGATCACAGTATGAGTTAGCAGACCCTCTCTCAGGAGAGGGTTATTCATATTAATTTGATGCACCGCAATGCGAGCCTGCGCCAGTGAATTTTAGTATTACGCTTCCAAACCGAAGCCATTTTCAAAGGTAATTTTTATGTCTGATGCACCAACTACCGTGGAGTATACCGTCGAAACCCTACAACCTGTGGTTGAATCTTCAGGTTCAGTTTGGGGTTATGTTTTAGGGGGTATTGCTGTGGTTGCCCTGCTTGGTTACGTGGTTTACAAAAAAGCCAACACGCCTTCTTTTATTATCAAGCAAATGCGTAAGCGCAATCAGAAAGAGATGAAAAAGCAAGGCATCGAAAGTGCTGAAGCGATGCTCGATCTTGACCAACTACTTAACGCCGTGGAAAGTTACGCGAACGATAAAGGGATGAGCGGAACTCAAATGGTTCAGCTACTCGCGCCACTGAACGATAAAGCGAAAATTAAATCGGCCACGGATCTCTACGGCTCAATGTCTTACATCGCAAAAAGTATCAATAACATTGCGCTGGCAAAAATGTTGGGAAATAAGGCGAAGCAAGTCCGCTCTAGCTCTGCGCTGATGACTGGCCTGCTCAAACGCGCAGGCGTGTAATTAGCAAACTCTCGGCAACTTACTTTCTACTTTGGGGTTTGTCTTTTTAGGCAGACCCCTTTGCTTATTTAGTTTACCAATTCATCGAGTTTCTGCTGAACAAGCAAATTTGTTTGAAAGCGAAAAATATTACGCTTCGCTTGAAGACAAAAGACCGCAAGGGCGATATGCTGCGCTGTAAGAGAGTGAACTGTCTGAAATACAATGGATTTTTGTGCTTTGAATCACACTAGTGGCTTTTCTGCTGTGACAGCGTCGCCAAGCTATCCATACCCGCTTTTTGGTATGATTTTTAAGGAAAAACAATGCCTCCAATGATTGTCGGCCACCGTGGTGTGGCAGGTTCTTATCCAGAAAATACGCGGGCAAGTGTGCAAGCAGCGATTGATCTTGGTCTCAGCTGGGTTGAAGTTGACGTACAGCCGACCAAAGATGGCGTTTTGGTTGTTTGCCACGACCACACGATCGACCGGTGTAGCAACGGTAAAGGCCGCGTCGATGAGCACACGCTGGAAGAATTACAAGATTTAGACTTTGGCGGTTGGTTCGACCCCAAGTTCAATGATGAACCGATCATGACATTGGAATCGCTGTTAAAAATGGCGGCTGAGTACGATTTGGGCTTAAACATTGAAGTCAAAGTCGATCGCCACGAATTGAGTGGAATTGTGCGCAATCTCAAAGAATTGCTTGATGATAGCCCACTCACTACCGACAAAATCTTGCTGTCTAGCTTTAGCCATGAGGTGATTTTGCAGTTACATAAACACTGCCCGGGTTACCGACTGGCCGTGCTAAGTGAACGTTTGTCGCAGCGCGACAGACAAGTGCTGAAAGAAGTCAACGCGTTCAGTTGTAACTTGAACTATCGCTGGATTACAGAAAAACACATTCTCGACTTGCGCCGCGGCGGATATCAGATCTGGTGTTTTACCCTCAACCAGCCGGATAAGTTTCGTTATTTTGACAAAGTCGATGCGATTTTCTCTGATTTCCCTGAACGTTTTACCTCTTAACGCCTTCTGTTCTCGAGAGGTTGTTTCAAAGCTGTTTTAATAACGATGCCCATCAACGTTGGTGGGTATTTTTGTTCACTTCTTATCGAATCAACCTTGTTTGCCGGTTGATTCTCGAATCACTAATTCGCTTTGGTAAACACGATGCTCGACAGGCACAGTTTCCTTGTTGGCGAGCTTGAGAGCACAAAGTGTCGCATCTTTACTTAAGGTAACGATCGGCAGGCTGACTGTTGATAAACTCGGTATCGCATAAGCGGCAGCTGGCTCATTATCGATACCGATTATGGCGATATCGCTAGGCACTTTCTTCCCGTGATCGTACAGTGCGCGAATCGCGCCTAGCGCCATATCATCGTTGCTGGCAAAAACGGCTGTGAACGTTTCAGCTGTTTGGAGTAAATTGTTCATCGCCTCATAACCACCAGCAAGCGTGTTATTACTCTCAATCACCAAATCAGTGCTTACCGCAATACCCTTATCTTGCAACGCTTTTTGATAGCCCTGAAAGCGAATTCTGCCCGTCTCGCTCTGTAATGGCGACGCAATGCAAGCGATTTGTCTGTGCCCAAGTGAAAGCAAGTGTTCCATTGCCAGTGATGTCACCTGCTGCTGATCGAGACCAAAGCTATATAAATGAGGGTTGGTCAAACGCCGATTGAGGATCAATAGCGGTCGTTGTATCTGTTGCTGCAAGCCAACTAGGTCATCCTGCGATAAATGACGGCTATAAAGCAGAACCGCATCACAACGCTGCGCCGCTAATGTGGTGACCGCTTCTTTTTCGCCTTGCTCACTGTTTTTGCTGTTCACGACCAGCAGTTTTTTACCCGCTTTCTGTGTCTCTTGCTCTGCATGGTACAGTACGCTACCAAAATAACTACTTTCAAAATGGGGCAACACTAAACCTATTGAGTGCGAGGTATTGGTGGCGAGTGCCTGTGCCAACGTATTCGGTTGATAGCCTAATTGGCGCATGGCTGACAGCACCGAATCACGCGTTTTCGGTTTTACCTGCTCGCTGTGGTTGAGCACTCGTGATACCGTGGCTTTGGAGACTCCCGCCAATTTACACACGTCGTTTATGGTTGCCATCAACAATCCTTCAAAATGATTTCTCCAACTTAACTGTTTAAGCTGAATCCGTAAAAATTAAGCGGCGACCCAAAGGCCGCCGACACGATTTAAAGCTTTTCACCGTTACTGGCGATCACTTGTTGATACCAGTAGAAGCTCTTTTTCTTAGCGCGCGCCATGGTGCCACTGCCATCATCGTGTTTATCCACATAGATAAAGCCGTAGCGTTTTTTGTACTCGCCAGTGGTGAACGATACACAGTCGATACAACCCCAAGGGGTGTAACCCATCACTTCAACACCGTCATAGTCGATCGCTTGTTTGACTGCCGCGATATGCTCAGAGAGGTAGCGAATTCGGTAATCATCGTTGATTGAACCATCCGCTTTGACGGTGTCCAGCGCGCCGAGGCCATTTTCTACCACAAAAATCGGTTTTTGGTAACGCTCATACAACTCAGAAAGCGCATAACGTAAACCTTGTGGATCAATCTGCCATCCCCAATCAGACGCAGGAAGATACGGGTTTAAGCGGCTGGTTTCAAACAAAGAGGTGGTTTCGCCCTCTTGTTCTGGCGCTGCAGAGACAATGTTGGTCATGTAGTAACTGATGGCGAGATAATCGGCGCAGCCTTGGCGCAGGATCTGCTCATCACCAGCTTGCATCTCAATCTCGATGCCTTTGCGTTGCCACTCTTTGCGCAGATAACTGGGGTAATAGCCACGAACCTGTACGTCACTGAACAGATATTTCTCACGCATCAACTCTTGCGCCAACAACACATCTTCCGGACGTGAGGTGGCAGGATACAGCGGCATCATATGGATCATGCTACCAATTTTAAAATCCGGATTGATCTCGTGCCCCAGTTTCACCGCTAATGCGCTGGCAATAAATTGGTGATGTAGCACTTGGTACATGGCTTGTTCTGGGTGGTCTTGCTCAGCGTAAAGCATACCTGAGTTGCAATAACCAAAGATCGGCAGCTTCCAGTTGCGTTGGTTATTGATTTCATTAAAGGTGATCCAATATTTCACCTTATGCTGGTAACGGGTCATCACGACTTGCGCAAATTTGGTGAAGTGATCAATCAAATCGCGGTTGAGCCAACTGCCATACTGCTTTACCAGATGCAGCGGCATTTCAAAATGTGACAACGTAATGACAGGTTCAATCTTATGCTTTAAAAGCTCATCAAACAGATCATCATAAAACTGTAAACCTGCTTCATTTGGCTCGGCTTCATCGCCATTCGGGAAAATCCGTGTCCACGCAATAGACGTACGGAAACATTTAAAACCCATCTCAGCAAACAGCGCGATATCTTCTTTATAGTGATGATAAAAATCGACCGCTTGATGGTTTGGGTAAAATTCGCCTTCCATAACCCCATCGGTAATACGGCGTGGTACTTCGTGCGCACCGCGAGTCAGCACATCAACAATGCTCACGCCTTTACCACCTTGATCCCAACCGCCTTCCACTTGATGCGCCGCTACCGCACCACCCCACAAAAAATCGTTAGGAAAAATAGACTTAGCCATAGATGACCTCTCTCACAAAATTGGCAATTCATTTTTAGCCAGTTCAAACTGCTGACACTATAACTTAAACTTTTTTACAATGTAACCGGTTTCCGAAACCGGTTACAAGATAAAATATCTGCAATATGACCATGGTCAATGTTACCTATCACAAGTATCGGCAATTCTAATTAGTCTTAGTGGGGATCCGTGTCTAGACTCTAAACGTCAACACAGTATCTCAACTCATTCGAATACAAGCTGATTTTCTGCTTTCGAGTGACGAAATTCATCAAAGAATCCCCAGACACTTGGGGTTGCCGCAAAATGGCAAACTGTGCACCTACACCAATATGAGTGCGGGTCTCATGAAAATGGCCACACGCAGCAACTTTCAACTGAAAGGGAATAATGCGAAGCAAGGAGTAATCAATGGAGCACGATAAAGCGGGTTCAAGCGGCCAATGCCCAGTCATGCACGGCGGTGCAACGTCAGCGGGTATATCAAATATGGATTGGTGGCCTAAAGCGCTAAACTTAGACATCCTTCATCAGCATGACAGCAAAACCAATCCACTTGGTGCTGATTTTAATTATCGCGAAGAGCTGAAAAAGCTTGATGTAGAAGCGCTAAAGCGCGATCTGAAAGCGTTAATGACCAATAGCCAAGAGTGGTGGCCTGCCGACTGGGGACATTACGGCGGTTTGATGATTCGTATGGCATGGCACTCTGCGGGTACCTACCGTATTGCCGATGGTCGTGGCGGCGGCGGTACCGGTAACCAACGTTTTGCCCCACTGAACTCATGGCCCGATAACGCCAACTTAGATAAAGCACGCCGTTTGCTGTGGCCTATCAAACAAAAGTACGGTAACAAAATCAGCTGGGCGGATTTGATGATCCTCGCGGGGAACATGGCTTATGAATCGATGGGCCTCAAAACCTTTGGTTTTGCCTTTGGCCGCGAAGACATCTGGCGCCCAGAAAAAGACATTTACTGGGGTTCGGAAAAAGAGTGGCTTGCCAAATCTGGCGGTGAAAATAGCCGTTACTCTGGTCAGCGCGATCTCGAAAACCCACTTGCGGCCGTCATGATGGGGCTTATCTACGTCAACCCAGAAGGTGTGGATGGAAACCCAGATCCACTCAAAACGGCGCAAGATATGCGTGTCACTTTTGCTCGCATGGCAATGAATGACGAAGAGACCGTTGCTCTGACGGCCGGCGGCCATACGGTGGGTAAGGCGCACGGTAATGGCAAAGCTTCTAACCTTGGCCCAGATCCAGAAGGCGCCGAACTGCACGAACAAGGCTTAGGTTGGAACAACCACACCAGCCGTGGGATTGGTCGAAACACCGTCACCAGTGGTATTGAAGGTGCATGGACCACTCACCCAACCCGTTGGGATAACGAATATTTCTACTTGCTACTCAGCTATGAATGGCAGCTCACTAAGAGCCCAGCCGGCGCATGGCAATGGGAACCTGTAAACATCAAAGAGGAAGACAAGCCGGTTGATGTGGAAGACCCAAGTATTCGCTACAACCCAATGATGACCGATGCCGATATGGCTCTGAAAATCGATCCTGAATATCGCAAGATTTCAGAGCGCTTCTACAAAGATCCCGCTTACTTCTCAGAAGTGTTTGCGCGAGCTTGGTTTAAGCTCACTCACCGCGATATGGGACCGAAAGCGCGCTACTTTGGCCCAGATGTTCCGGCAGAAGATTTGATCTGGCAAGACCCTGTTCCAGCAGGTCGTAAAGACTATGATGTCAATGCGGTCAAAGCAAAAATCGCGGCAAGCGGTCTAAGCATCAGTGAAATGGTCAGCACCGCTTGGGATAGTGCTCGTACTTTCCGTGGTTCCGATAAACGTGGTGGTGCCAACGGGGCGCGTATTCGTCTCGCTCCTCAAAAAGATTGGGAAGGCAACGAACCTACGCGCCTTGGTAAAGTGCTGGCGGTATTAGAGAAAATTGCCGCTGAATCAGGCATCAGTATCGCCGATACGATTGTTCTGGCAGGTAATGTAGGTATTGAACAAGCGGCCAAAGCCGCGGGCATCAATGTGACCGTACCATTCGCATCGGGACGCGGTGATGCCACACTGGAACAAACCGATGTCGATTCATTTGAAGTGCTTGAGCCTCTCGCGGATGGCTTCCGTAACTGGCAGAAAAAACATTATGTAGTCACACCGGAAGAAATGTTGCTCGACAAAGCGCAACTGCTGCGCCTCACCGCTCCAGAAATGACGGTGCTAATTGGTGGCATGCGTGTGCTTGGCACTAACTACGGTGGCAACCAACACGGTGTGTTTACCGACCGCGTGGGTGCGTTGACCAACGATTTCTTCGTTAACCTCACCGACATGAGTTACACCTGGAAACCAACTGGTCGCAACTCTTACGAGATTGTTGAACGTAACAGCGGCAAAGTGAAGTGGACAGCCACTCGTGTTGATCTGGTGTTTGGTTCTAACTCCATCCTACGTGCTTATGCGGAAGTGTACGCACAGGACGACAACAAAGAAAAATTCGTCAAAGACTTTGTTGCCGCATGGACCAAAGTAATGAATGCCGATCGATTTGATTTGTGCTGAAACAAACCTTTATAGAGCAATTCTCCTCACCTGAGTAATGCTCATCGTTTTAGGTAATTGAACGATCCTGAGCAGGCCTCATAATCGGTCTCAACATTGTTGAGGCCGATTTTTTATGGTTTGCCGAGCATGGCGTTGAGATCTAGGAGGTGAAAGTCCTCTAAGGGCTTAGTCGAGCGAGAACCATTAGCCTATGTAAGGGGTTCACCGTTAGGTTGAATCTGAAGGAATCAAATGGCAAAATTTGGTTGTGACGAACAGAAATCTGAGCAGGGAAAAATCATGAACATTCCCGTAAATAAAGGCTTCCCAGAACCTTCAAAGGTACTCGGGATCCATCGCGCACATCGCTCTTTTGTGTTTAATACTCGCTTTTAGCGTCGTTTCACTTTTGAGCATGTTTAAACACATCTGTCTGATCCTTGCGAAATTCTCTGCTCGTTCTTCCGCTCGTTTACGGCAAGCATCCTCACCAAATTCAGTATCCAACATCCAATGCATCGACTCGACTAACCAGTGCGAGCGTGAAGCATTTAACAATTCTTTAGCACTGAGCGCTTTCGAACTAATATAATATCGCACCGTTACTTCTGACTCTTGGGCCACTGCTGATTCTTGACGAATGGAGACCACAATTCCCATCGTTTTAAGCCCTGGCCAATCCAATTCAAGATCGCCCAAAACTCTTAAATCTTCATTCACTAAGGCCAATCGTGTTTCCTGGCGACCACGCGATTTTTCCTGAGTACTGTAAGAATCACCATCATGCTTTTGTAGCATACTCATATCAAAATAGTTATCAAAAGCCTCCTCTAGTCGGCCTTGATTTCCTTTCACAGCCAGCAAGTAATCTGCGTTCTTTTCAAGGATCTTTTGCGCGATTTTCTTTTGGCAACCCATCGCATCAATTGCGACTAAAAAACCTGATATATCAAGCAGTTGAAGCAACTCAGGGATAGCGGTTATCTCATTGTACTTCTCGTAAACTTTATGTTGTCCAAGGCACACGCCATTCTCTGTAGCAAACGCATTAACCATATGGATCGCACCAAGCCCACGGGAATCATCATAAGACCCTCGAACGGTTTTACCGTCTATCGCTATCACCTCACCATCAGTGAGCTCACAGCATGATTTCATCCATTCGATAAAACACTTTTGTAAGCGTGTCGCATTAATCATTCCCATCACTCGAGCTATGGTAATAGCAGAGGGAACACCATGACTAAAATCACCAAAGCGTTTGAGAAAATCTAACCATCTTGTGCCATAAAGATGAATGGCTTTCCAATCATCCTGTCCGGAAAGTACTGCACAGATTGTTAACAAAATGATATCCGTTAACTTGTGTTCGACTTTGCCTTGTTGACGGTAATCTGGGATGACATCGAAATGCATAAATGGGTGCTGGTTACTCATCGTTTGACCTCCAATTTGTCTATGGAGGTATTATACCAATATAAGTAAAAATGTGATCTAATTGAGGCCATTCAACGATAAAACTTATTCGCTATGGACAGTCTCAATAATATCGACTTTAAAAAGCTCGCAAGCCAGCAGAAATCTATTCAGATGAAAATGAGATTGCTGGCCCTCGCTCATTTCAAAGAGGGA
>NZ_JZAM01000196.1:0-354 GCF_000960595.1 Vibrio sp. S234-5 | reverse complement strand
CACGCTGAACCTAACGGGCAACGACAGTGCACCAGACGGCGGCCTGGAAATCACCCACATCAACGGCGTGGCGTTAACCGGCAATGCCCAAGACATCGCGGTGGACAATGGCACCGTGGTCATCGCGGCGGATGGCGCGATGACGTTCGAGCCAGCGGCTGACTTCAATGGTGAGATCAACTTCGGCTACCAGGTGAAAGACGCGGACGGCGATGTAGACAGCGCGAACGTGAAAGTGACCGTGAATGCCGTGAACGATGCGGTAGACGCGGTGAATGACGAAGTGACGGTTGCCGAAGACGGCAGCATCACGCTGAACCTAACGGGCAACGACAGTGCACCAGACGGCGGCCT
>NZ_JZAM01000195.1:0-149022 GCF_000960595.1 Vibrio sp. S234-5 | reverse complement strand
TGAGACCGTCAAATAGCAGTAATAGATCAAAACTGTCGATCGCGGTCAAGATGGTGTCGTGGTTTTTATGAAAAACTGATCGCCAGATCACACTATTTAAATTCTGGAATTAGCTGCGGAATGACGGTTGTATCAATTGGTCTGGATGGTAGTTCAAAGAATTATACGCCCAACGAAGTGGTCGATGTTGCGAGTAATCGTGATGTCCTGTATTTTCAGAGGGATAGTAATAACATGAATTTGTTTTATAAGGCTAAAGAAGGTCACTTAATGCATCGGCCTATTATTGATTTTGAACCAAATAATGTTCAATTAAACGATACTGTAGACTATATAAACCCAGAGCTTAATACATTTGTCGATGCATTATCAATAAAGCCTGGAAAATTAGGGAAGTCATTCTTTGTTGAAATTGGCTTAGCGGAAGCTGATCAGTACTTTGATCCAAGCAAGATTGAAAAGATAATTTTTCAAAACCAGTCTTATCAAGGACTGAATGAATACAACCGAGTCCGTGTTACAGGTCGAGATCTCTATTTCACTAAAGAAAATGATATAGTAAGGATAGATTACGAAGCCAAGTCGCCTTATTTTTATACTATAAATGGAAGTGGAAACAAAGGTACATTACAGCAGATCGATCTATGCCATAGTAGTGATTTCAGTACAGCTTCTGGCAATGAATTTGATTTCTATTGGTCTGGTGAAAATGCAATAATATATAGGGATAGAAGCTTTGATAGTGATAATAATGTAAGCACTTTTGAAGTAAACGTGATTGATTTTTCTAAAGGCATATTCCATAGCCATTTAGATATAGATGGTGTTTGCGGTAATCCTGAACAACTATTTATTAAAACTTCTTTATCAGAAGATAAAAAAACATTCTATCTAACTTTAGAAGGTGATGGGGAAAATCAAGTATTGATTGAGCCAATTCAATAGTATTTTCTCTACTGGATTTTTATTTTTCAGAGATTTTACCCCTGTGAAGAGTTTATTTTGTAAAAAGTTGGCTATCGAATGGAAGTTTTTAGAATGGGATTTCTTATTTCTATTCTTATTTGTAAAAGCGGCTCCTATCAACGGGACCGCTTCTTTCGCGACTACTAAATTGTTCTCTATCTTAATGCATGTAGCTACATAAGGTGTATCGCCGACACTGTTGCGACCAGATGAATCGTCTAGATTTTAGCTTTAATGTTTCATAAGTTGCATTAATTTTTTGTTAGATAACTAATATTGTGTTTTTATATTTAAATGAAACATGGTGTTTTAAAAACTATTAATTTAAACACTCTGTTTCAGTAATTTTTTTTGAAGTTAGATATGATCTAAATCGGCTAGGGAAACTTTTATCACTAAATGATGAACACAAGCGATTACACTTTAAATTAATATAGAGAGAGTTTATTAATATCCAAATGGCTCTTTTTGTATTATGAAAAGATGAAGAAGCAAATTTTCCTTACCAATGAACAGAAAATATGCGATGTAACCTTAAAAGGTGATGAGTGGAATTAAGTTCTGATTGGATCCATTAAATAGCGTATTTAGCATGTTTCTGAGCGTCTATAACACAAGTTTAATATATAATATGTTAATATATAAAAGGACTGAACAATGAAATATTCCGGTAAAATAGCAATGAAATTGGCTGGTTCAATTCTACTTCTTGGCTCATTCTCTACTCAGGCAGAACCGATTCAGCCCACACTGAAGTTCTATGAGGGTAAATATGCTACGCAAGATCTTGTTTGTTCGATAGTGGCAAAAAATGAAACGATTAATTTTAAGAAGGATACTTACAGTTGTGAAAATGATGAAGCCAGTTCATTAGTATTGAGTCAAATCCCTTTTGGCACGGTGATCACTATATACGATGATCCCAATAGTTCAACCAACGATGATTATACAGTGATAACCGTTGAAGAAGATATTATTGAAAACTACATTGTCGGCGATTTTGAAATGAATGATTTCAATGGCAGTGTATCGATAGAATATTTTAGAAAAAATGGACTTAAGGGCAAGGTTTCCAGTGTGAAAATTCAGATGCCAGAGGATAACTCGGAGGAATAGGCAGCTTTAATCACTATTTTCCACAAAACAGATCAAAAACAGGTCAATAGAAACAGTTTCTATTGACCTGTTTCATTAAACCAATTGATCTGTTTTATTAAACCGAAGATGAATCAGGCTTCAGGCTAACGCTCTTTTAGGTGATTTTGCACTTTTAATGTCCCCGTTGAATTGACCATAAAGAGTAAAGTGAGTGTATTGAAAAAGCTTGCCTCATCGCTGCCTGGCTCTGTCGCGAGTAAGCCAATCAAACCGGCTAGGTGGGGAAAATCAGAAAATCGACTGGCGCTAAAAGCGATCGGATCAGATCGAAACTGTTGGCTCACTTTCAGCGATTGTGATCCTAAATAGCCAGTTGCCGCACCAGTAAAATGCAGAATTTTTGATGCGAGATTGCTCTTTTCAGCGTTCATTCCTAATTCCGTTTGTGTGGCTGCCACCAAGGATGACGTTGTGCTGGCGATAGAAGATAGTGAACTTATGCCCCTTAAAACGACTTGATCATGAGAGAGAGATTTATGTGTATCGAAGTCTCCTTTTGTGACGTTATAGCTGGCAAAGTTTTTGCGGCGAAAGCTCGAAACAACGCGCTTTTGCGGATGACCTTTGCGATCCTTGCGACATTTTGCACACCGTAAGCCAAGCCCAAAATGGAGAATGCACCGTTGAGGACTTTGCCGGCGATTTGTAACCCTTTGCTGGCATTAGGTTGCTGGGAGAGGGCGGCGATGGTGGAAATCGGCACGGAGGCAAATTCGGTCGTTGCAGCCTTTACTACAGCAAGGCCCAGTTGGCTCGCAGCTTTTGGGGCCGCAGCGGTAATCCCCACCCCACCAGTCATAAAGCCAACACCAACACCAACGCCAATTTGTTTCCAATTAAACTTATGTTCAGGAATGGGAGCGAGGAAACAGTAACCAATCAAGGCGGGTCAGCTCTGCTGTTATTTCCTGCTCTGTGAAGGAGCCAAAACCAAACCGGACAAAGCATCGTTGTTTATCAACAAAAAAGTGCGGCTCTGTGGCTAACTCTGCCAAATCAAACTGCGGTTGAGTACCCAACTCCAGCCAGAATGCCAGCCCTCCAGCCGGAATATGAAAACGCACTCTATCACCAAAAAGCCTTTTAAGCTCATTAACACAGTGATCCCGACGTGTTTTATAGATTTTTTTACATTTACGAATGTGACGTTTCACTTCTCCCGACTGGAGTAGTTCTGCTAAAGCCAGCTCCGTTAAAGTATTGCCCTGACGGTCAATCATTAAAATTTGTTGTACAACTTTTTCGACAAACGCTGCACTGGCAACCAAATAACCGATCCGTAAACCTGGTGCAAAGACCTTGGATAAAGAACCTATATGCAGCACCCGATCTGCCCCTGGCAAGCTGGCAAGCGGCGGTATAGGCCTGCTGTCAAAATGAAACTCGTGGTCATAATCGTCTTCCACTATATAAAAATCATGTTGGGTCGACAGTTGCAGCAACAGCAAACGCCGCTCCATCACCATAGTGACAGTGGTTGGATAATGATGATGGGGTGTAGTGTAAATTGCAGCCACTTTCCGGCCTGCGATTAGTTGCTGTAAATGCGTAATATCCAGCCCCTGCTGATCTGTTTTGCAGCGTAGTATGGTAAATCCAGCTTCTTCAAAAGCGGCCAATGCCGGTGCATAAGTCAGCTCTTCAAATACCATCACTCCATCGGACGGCTTAAGTACACGGGAGGCCAGGTAAATAGCCATCTGACTGCCACGCACAGTGCAAATTTGCGCGGAGCTAAGGTTCAGATAGCGTTCCTGTATCAGCATCCGTTGTAAGGCATGACGCAATTCGATAGTGCCCTGTGGATCGCCATAGCCCAAATATTGCTTTCGGCTGGCAGCAATCAATGCCCTTCGGTACGCCCGCGCCAACAGCTCATAAGGAATAAGACGGGCATCCGGAATACCATCATTGCAGGATGGGTTCTCTTTTCTCGAAAGGGGCTCAGCCTCAGCATGGTCGATGACCGGTTTGGCTGAGCCAGCAAGCAAGTACTGGTATTGTTCAGACATACGTTGCTCGGGTAGACGATCGGACACAAAAGTTCCGCGTTTTGCTTGGGTAACAAGCCAGCCCTGCGCAATCAATTCGTCATAGGCTATTTGCACTGTTTTTCGGTTCAGCCCCAGCACTGTGGCTAAAGAGCGGGAACCTGGTAACAAAGCTCCGGCTTCCAGTCGGCCCGTTAAGATGTCCTCAATCAGCTTATTCACCAGCCGGGCGTGAATAGTGTTACCTGTGCTGTTATCCAGCCATAACTGCGTTTGCCAGGGACGTAGCATCTTAATTCTCCACACTCAGCTGCCATCAGGGATATTAATCTGGACCATTACTGATTATAAAACTGGATGTTATTAATGGTCCAGAATCTATCTAACATTAGCGGCAGTCAATCGAAGTCCAGACCCAAAGGTAGACCATGATGAAAACAGCACATTTAGATAAACAGCAATTAATGTTCAATGCACAACAGCAAATGGATGAGTTACTGAATCAAGGCCAGTTTAACGACAAACAAAAACTCGCTTTAACTTGCAGAATTTTATATGACCACGGTCATGATGCGGGCTTAGCGGGGCAAATTACAGCCCGTACTTCAGCTGGTAATACTTTTATCACCCAGCGATTTGGCTTGGGTTTTGATGAAATCACTGCGGACAACTTGATCGAAGTCAACCAGGATCTGGAACCTATCGATCAACAGGCAATGCCAAACCCTGCCAACAGATTTCATACCTGGATTTATCAGCAACACCCTGAAGTGAATTGCATTATTCATACTCACCCCACTCATGTCGCGGCACTTTCTATGCTTAGAGTTCCGCTGATGGTGGGACAAATGGATACCTGTAGTTTATTTGATGACTGCGCCTTTTTAGGTGAGTGGCCTGGCGTTCCTGTAGGGAATGAAGAAGGCATCATTATTTCCGATGCACTGGGCAATAAAAGAGCTCTTTTACTGGCCCATCATGGTCAGTTAGTTGTTGGCAAAACCATTGAAGAGGCATGCAACCTTGCACTTATGATTGAACGCGCCGCCCGTTTACAATTGTTGGCCATGGCCGCAGGTCAGGTGCAGCCGCTGCCTGCGGCTTTGGCACAGGAAGCTCATGACTGGTTATCGACAGACCGTCGCAGCAAAGTCAATTTTGCCTATTACGCCAGAAAGGCACTGAAGTCCCACCCTGAATCAATCTGAGAAAATTAACATGAAATTAACCGGTATTATTGCTTACCCAATCACCCCTTTTACTAAAGATGGTACTCAGCCAGATCTGAATAAATTAGCACACAACATCGAGCTGTTGCTGCAAAACGGTTGCGATGCAATAGCTCCCTTAGGCAGCACAGGCGAAAGTGCTTATCTGAGTTTTGCCGAGTGGCAACAGGTAGCGCAGCACTCGGTGCAGGTTGTCGCTGGGTGTGTTCCTGTAATCATAGGTATTTCTGAGCTGACGACAGAGCAGGCGATTCACAAAGCCCGTTTTGCTGAGGAAATTGGCGCTGATGCCATTATGGTGATCCCTGTTTCTTATTGGAAACTGACAGATGATGAGATTTTTGGCTACTACAAGGCTATTGCCGCTGAAGTTTCTTTACCCGTTATGATTTATAACAATCCGGCGACCAGTGGCGTGGATATGTCACCTGAGCTAATTGTAAAAATGTTCAGAGGCATACCTCAAATCACTATGGTGAAGGAAAGTACAGGTGATATTCAGCGGATGCACAAAATCCATCAGCTTTCCTCTGGCGAACTGCCTTTTTACAATGGCAGTAATCCATTAGCTCTGGAGGCTTTATGTGCCGGAGCCAGCGGTTGGTGCACTGCAGCACCTAATTTACTGGGTATGTTGCCAAAAGAGTTGTTTAGCCATATTCAGGCAGGCGACCTTCAGGCTGCTAAAGAAAACTTTTACCGTCAGTTGCCGCTGTTGAGCTTTATTGTGTCCGGTGGACTGCCTAAAACAGTCAAAGCTGGTTTGGCCTTAAAAGGTGTTGAAGTGGGCCAGCCCCGTAAGCCTTTAACAGCAGCTAACGAACAGGAAATTGCCACGTTAAGCCGTTTATTAAAGCAGATTTTACCCGAGTAATTCGTGACCGAGTTTAAGAGGTCAGGCCCCACAATTTTCGACATAGTTATCGACTCCATTGGGTAGCATACTAAGCGGTATGCTACCTGAATTCGTTAAGCGCTTATTGTGAGTGGCATACTGAATTTATCACCTAGTCCCCTTTCCATTTAGTTTTGAATGGTTAGTTCATCATAAGCCCGGTGAAGTTTTTTCCGGGCTTTGTCTACATCAAACAACCATTCGATGGATGCTTTCGCTGCATTGCGCATACTCTCCTAAGCTTTAAGCTCCCGATGCAATTCCTCCCAACTCCCGATACGTCGATTAAGGCATTGCTGATTCATAACGCCGATCTCAACCACAGGACCCTCTCTTCCGCTCTTCCTAGTCCCTTATTTTCCTAGCACCTAACACCTTCTCTTCCTAGTCCCTTATTTTCCTAGCACCTAACACCTTCTCTTCCTAGTCCCTGCTCTTCCTCCCCCCTTTTCCCATTAATAAAATAATAAACGTCGCTCGGCTGCCCGCTTTAAAACCCTCCTCATTTCCTGCTCTTCCAATATCCATACAATGCACCCATCGAACAGCGAGTGAGGCCATTACCCCATCAATGCTTGGTGGTAGCAGAAGCCGGTCAGCGTTTGGTCATGATGGGTGGGCTTTGGGTCAAAGCGGAGGAAACGCGCTGTTTCGTTGAATCGGAAAACGGTGTCCCTAATGCTAGCGGCAGCGGTCATGGCAAATGACACAGTCACCATCACAACACATAACCCAGTAACCAAGAGGAGCGTTCATCACTTTTCTTTACTTCTGCGAGGTTCCACGACGGACATCGCACCTGGAAAACAACACCGGTTGCCAAGGGCGGTTTGGCCTGAGTGCAACCCAGTCAAGCAAGAGGCAGTGACGAATGAAAAAACAGATGAGAATGAAAAAACAGACTTTAGCCCTGTGGGTAGGGCTTGTGCTGGCGGGTCAGGCATCAATGGCGCTGGCCAGCAACCAAGTGGGCGAATTTTACGTCGGCGGCAAAGCGGGTTTGACCCAATTTTCCGACGAGTGTGGGTCGAACATCCGGGACTGCGAAGATCAAAGCGAAGACGTTGGCGTGTATGGCGGTTACCAAGCGCTGGACTGGCTGGCAGTGGAAGTGGGTTACGACTCCCTTGGCAAATCGAAAGCCGATTACTCGGCGCTGATGAAGCCGGGCGAGGTGGCGCATTACGACGCCACGGTACAAGGCATTGAGCTGGGTCTGAAAGCGGATTACGCGCTGACTGAGCGCGCGGGTCTGTTTGCCAAAGCGGGCACCTTGCTGTGGCAAGTGGAGAAAAGCGGCAGTGAGCCGGGCCTTGGCAGCGTGAACCAAGAAGAAGACGGCAGCTCCCTGATGCTGGGCGCGGGGGTGGAGTACCGCTTGACCGAGCACTGGAACACGCGCTTGGAGTACCAGTACTTCAACGAAGTGGGCGGTGAGAAGACGGGCGGCTCCGACATTCACTTTATCGGCGTGGGGCTGGATTACCGCTTTGGCGGCGCAGCGCAAACGGCGATGAGTGAGCCGATGGACGTGCGTCCGGTGGACGAGGTGGTGATGAGCGAACCCGAGCCAGTGATGGAAACTGTGGCCGAGCCAGAGCCACAAGTGATTGAGACTTACACCCAAGTGGTGAGCAGCGCCTTTGGTGAAGCGCTGTTTGAAACGGGCAGCACCACCTTAAGCCCGTCGCTGATGCTGCAACTGCAACCGCTGTTGGCGCGCTTAAAACAGTACCCCGAGACGGTAGTGGAAATCAGCGGCCACACCGATTCGAAAGGCAGTGACACGCTTAACCAGCGCCTGTCTGAGCAGCGCGCGCAATCGGTGGCCAACTACCTCATCAGCAAAGGGGTAGACCCAGAGCGCATCACCCGCGTGGTCGGTTATGGCGAGAGCCTGCCGGTGGCGAGTAACGACACGGTGAGCGGCCGAGCGCAAAACCGCCGAGTGGAGATTGTCTCTCCGGAAGCGATGAGCAGTCACAGCACGCGCAGTGACCAAGAATAAGCGCACTTTACTGCGCAATCGATGTAGGACCTATTTTATGAAAAGAACGCAATTTAAAATGAAGAAGAAACACGCGATGAAAGTCGCGCCCTTGATGATGAGCTTGCTGCTGATGGCGTGTGGTGGCGAAGACAGTGGTTTGCCCAATCAGGGGATAGGCAATGGCAATGGCGGTGGCGGCAACCCGCCGATGTTTAACGGTTTTTGTGCAGTAGGCGAAGAAGGCACGGAAGATTGTGATGGTTTTTGTACGCTACCGGAGGAAGAGGGCTCAGAAGACTGTGGCTATGGGTCCAACGGTGGCAATGGTAACGGTAACGGGAACGGCGTGTGTGAAGCGGGCGAAGACCACACCCCGGACTGTGATGGTTTGTACGTCTCTCCGGCGGAAAAGGGCTCGATAGATGAAAACGGCGCTCAGCTGAGCAGCATCACGGTGTCGCCAGACCCACTGACGCTGTACAAACCACTGGGCGGCGAGCTGACGGCGACGGGCACGTTTGACAATGGTCAGAGTAAAAACATCACCGGCTTACTGGATTGGACCTCTGGGGATGAAGCCATCGCGACGGTTGAGGGCCCGAGCGAGGGGTACGACGGTAATATTGAGTCGGTAGCGGTGGCCTCGCAAGGGGTCGGCAGCACCACCATGACGGCGCAAAGCGACACGGTGTCGGGCGAGGTGGCGGTGAGCGTAGCGCAGGGCACAGTGAACGCCAATAGCGTGGCGCTGATGCTGGAGCACGAGAGCGTGAACCTCAACCTGAGCAACCAAGCGACGGTGGAGTTTGAGCTAGAGGAGCAGCCTGGGGTAATCATCAGCAGTGCCGATATGGCGGATGCGGGGAACATCACTTGGCAGTTGGACCCACAGGAAAACGGGCTTAGTGTGGGTGCGGAAGGGAAGGGGAGCACCGAGATGACGACAGAGACGTTGGGCTTAACGCAGAGTGACCCGCATATCACCGTGGTGGCGAACTTTGATGCAGGCGGTCTGTTTGCGGGCGTCACGGGCATGCAAAAAGACTTTACCCTGACGGCCTCAGCGGTGGATGGTGGCGCAACGCAAGTGGTGACCACGGTGGATGGCACGACAAGTCACGAAAGCGCGCTGGACGTGCCGAAAGGCAGCGAAGTCAAGGTTGAAGCGGAATTCCACTTTGAGGATGGCAGCAGCTACACCACCACCGACAGCGAGTACGTCACCTGGACAGTCAGCCCAGAAGATTCGGGCGTAACGGTGGATGAAAACGGCATGGTCGACACCAGCGGTGTAACAGGCAGCGACAACGTAGTGGTAACCATCACCGCAACAGGTCACGGCCCGTTTGAAGGGGTAACGAAAACCACCACGATGACGATTACCGCGCCCGATTTCAGCACCTTAAACGCGGCGGCGTGTGGCGGTCAGTTGAATGATGCCGATAAGACCAATGCGACAGGGGAATGCTTAAAAATCGCGACCAACAATGCAGGTCAGTGGTTTACCTCCTCGCCGAGTGAGGCCATGGTGCAAGCGTTAGGCTATACCCAAGCCGCAGGCAGTGTCGATACCAATGGCGGGCGAACTTACGCCAGTACCCATACCCAAACTGGCTCAGATGGCACTGCTGGCGGCGTGTTTGCAGGCTTTGACCAGTTGGCGATAGGCAATGGTGTGGGGGTCAACGGCCAGTTTGATCGCTGGTGTCAAGATTTAGCGGCGATGAACTTTGGTGGGAAAGCGGATTGGCGCCGTCCGACCGACAACGAGCTGTTGAGCCTATATATCGCCAGGGGCAACATGTGGAGCGTTTCGGGTTGGCCGGCCAACTACGCCTACTACTCGAGTACCCCGTACAGTAATACTTCCGACTTCTGGAGGGTGGACCTGAGAGACGGCTATATGAACACTAGTAATCCGGCCTACAGCCAATACGTCTCGTGCGTGTCAGGTTATTAGAGTTTAGCGTTTAAGGTTTAACCTTTATCTTTTATGTTTTTTTGCTTTTCACTGCGCCCCGTAAGGGGCGCTTTTTGCAGGACAAAAAACAAAGATATTGGTTAAACCCTCGGGGCAACGCTTGGCCAGCAATACCGACCGCAGCGTTACCCCGGCGCAGCACCACTGCTGCCAACGCAGGCCATAGGCCGCCACTTTCTCACTGGCTTGGGATTCACTCAAACCTTGCGAGAGAGCTTGTGCATAACACTGGCGGCATTTGGCTGCGAAATAAGATAGGGCTCTCGGCGCCACGCCGCAGAGCCCGTTTTCGTTCAATTGATAACCCAGCAAATGGGAGCGCGAGTTACCCGTCGAACTACAACGTTAACGCTTCGTGCGTGTCAGGTTCTTAGGGAAGGGAGTCGCAAGGTGCTAGGTTTCTGGGTGCTAGGAACTAGGTACTAGGTACTAGGTACTAGGAAGAGCAGGAAGAGCAGGAAGAGCAGGAAGAGCAGGAAGAGCAGGAAGAGCAGGAAGAGCAGGAAGAGCAGGAAGAGCAGGAAGAGCAGGAAGAGCAGGAAGAGCAGGAAGAGCAGGAAGAGCAGTTAAGAGCGGGCCGCTTTGCTCTTCCTCGTCCCTAGCAATCTCGTCCCTGAGTTCCTCGTCCCCTCGCCCCTAGCAATCTCGTCCCTTCTTTCCCTAGTCCCTTTCTTTTCCTCGCTCTCTATCAAACACCGCATAAAATAACCGGTCAGCCAAAGCTGAACATTCATCGCTTCCAGTGCGAAATGGTTAGCATGGCTGCCATCAATCACCACTTTCTCAGGTAAACCATTCTGGGCAATCGCCTTATTCAGAAAGGCTCTAGCGGCGGCCTCCTCGCGATTGGCGCAGAGGTAATAGTCAATGACATCCCCAAACTTATCGACTGCTCGATAGCAGTACCACCACTCACCTTTGATTTTGATGTAGGTTTCGTCCATCCGCCACGATCCAGACACCGCCTTTTTCTTGCGTCTAAGATGGTGTTCGAGGATGGGCGTAAATTTCAGCACCCAACGATTAAGCACCCAACGATTAATTAATAGTGGCGTGGTCAACGAGAACGCCTCTTTCGCGTTGAATTTCTTTGATCTCGCGATAACTCATATTGTAAGCGAGATAATAACGGTCAGTGTCAAGAATAACTTCAGAAGGGTAATGGCAACCTTTAAACATTAATATTCAAAGTGTTAAGAAGTGGACATTGAGCAAATAGTAACCTAAAGCTTCAAAGTTTGCGACAGAACCTCAAAACAGCCGAAATTCCTACCGAAAAAACATGAATCGCTACGTTTCAATAATAGTGTTGGTAAAACTGAAATTATGAAATTATATATTAAGCGCAGGTTCGTTTTGAACGTGATTTATAAAATTAACGATATTGATATGAATACATTTTTATGATTTATAAATAATATCTAAAACTTTACTATTGTTACCGTAGAATAGGGAATTATAAATATGAAAGAATCCAAAGTAATAGCAATGGCGGCAACCTTACTAATACTGACTTCAGGGTCTGCTGTTGCAGGAAGTAAAACAGTTAATCTTGAAAATGTATCTACAATGAAAGTTTACTGGGATAGCCCAGATTCTGGAGGTGATATAAAAATAAAAGTATATGATAGTGGATGTGGTGACAAATCTATAGGATCTTAATATATCACAAAGAATAATGGTGCTGTTTTTGAGTTTATTCCCTGGGGCGATGATAGAACTCTGACATATAGTTCAAAAAATTTTGACTGTATTGATCTTAATGATGGTGATAGAAATGATGACATCACAGTCACATACGAAAAATCATACCAAAAATATTATCCTTTAGTTGGTTGGAAAACAATACCTTCCAAGTTCCGACTTGAATACGCCCCAGGAGGAACAGATAACAAGGATTTAATATATATAGAAAAAGGGAATTATAGAAATGCAAAAATATCATGCGTACATGACAAAGATGGGGTTGATGGTACTGATGATAAATATATTTATCCTGTAGTAGAAAATGGCACGATAAAATTACTGATTAGTGAGAGTAAAAATTCATTGTGTTAATTAACCGTAACTGTTCACCGAGAGCACCTTGTGTTATCGCATGGTCTGTACAGTTTAGTGAATTACGTTGAAATTGGTTGCTACAGATCCGCCTGGGTAGCACTTAATGCTAAAGTTGTCGCCAATGCAAAGTCCTGATTCACTGTCGATACCTCGCGGGTGAACAGTTACAATTAACTTAGGCCTGGATAAATAATATCATTTTATCCCCCTCCGTCATCAGAAATACTGCGGTATTGAAGGATAGATGGCTAAAATAATAGGTTTTGTTATGTAAGGAAACATATAATGAAAAAAACGCTATATTTTTTACTGCTAAATACGACAATATTACCCGTTCATTCAGAGGTATTTACTCATTTAGAACAAGCATTACCAACAAAGGTCAATATCAAAGGTCAGGAACCGATGTTTGATTTTGACAATGACAGTTGTTATCCCTCAGCAGGAATTAGTAAATATGGACAACAAAATCGTGGGCTAAATGTCACTGGAGGGATAACCACAGGTTGTCGAGCAAGGGATTTTCTGAGTTCTTCAAACACTTTACATCGTTATGCGTGCCTAGATTCACAAGGTAACAGCTATTGTGGCCATTTCTACAGCTTATATTTTGAAAAAGACCAGGTTACAGCATATAGAGATCTTTTTGGACATCGACACGATTGGGAGCATGTTGCTATCTGGACGAAAAATGGAGTTATTACTCACGCCAGTTACAGTGCCCACGGAAAGTTAAACACAAAGCCAATTACCCAGACAGCGCGAGAAGGTGACCACGTCAAATTTGTATATCATAAAGATGGTGTGGGAACACACGCTTTCAGATTTGCTCGTCAAAGTGAAACTGCAGAAAACGGTTATGGTTATTGGGTAACCCCAATAATTACAACTTGGTCTCAGATGAAGGGAAATGGAATAAGTAATAGTTCGATGCGGCAATTATTGAATGATTTTGATTATGGCAAGGCAACGATTCCTATGAAAGATGTAAACTTCATGACTAACCTAAATAAAGGAAAACCATATGGTTACCCTTCGTTTACAAAATATAGTATTGAAAGATCTGACTAGAAATGCACGTAGACAAAGTGGAGTTTTTCAGGGAGATCGCAGGCCAGCTATGATATTTATCTAGCCCCGGCTGAATTTTATCAATAATCATAATTTTTTTGAAACACATAAATTCTTAAAAAATAATGAGAGAATTTATAGCATATATATCCTATGAAATGGAGGGGAATATAAATTTATAATTAGCAGGTGAAAAATTTAATTTTGCTGATTTGGTAAATATTGAGATCATTAGAAATTCTGTGTCTGCTAGTTTTTATAAATATCTAAGATATTATCCAATTGGCTATACTAGATGACCTTAAAAGTGAATCATTAGTTTTAAAATTAGAGGAAATAGCAATGAAATTAAATAATAAAATAACCACAGTAATCTTGATGTCCGTGATTTCTGCTCATGCAAGTGCTTTTATTGTTCCGGAATTTGAGTTTTATGAAGGATCGCAAGGTCAGCAGGACACAGTGTGTAATTTGAGCGTATTGCCTGGTAATAAGGAAGATTTTTATTTTAAAAAAAATGACTGTACTAATGATGAAGCTAGATCTTTAATCATTAGAGATGCACCAGCTGGCACCATAATCAAGATTTATGATGATCCGAAGATGTCCAGTAATGATGATTACCTAACAATTAATGTGATACAAGACATTATAGAAGGTAAAGTAATTGGTACTTTTGAGGAAAGCTTTTCCGATGAATCTGTTGAGGTAATTTATCATGAAGATAACGGATTAAATGGTAAAGTTTCTGCCGTTCGAATTACTGTACCAAACATTGATTAACATCATCAGCTAGAAACCGTAAAAATCAATCTTTGATGTTTGGTAAAATTAAGGGTTTGATATTTATAAATTGATTATCAAACCTTTTAATTTTTTAAAAAATTTTTAGAGGTCTCATATCATGAGAAAATCAATTGTACTACTAATAGCCCTGCTATTTTCTTCACTATCTTATTCTTATTCTGATGTTATTAAGGATTTTTCAATTAGTTTATCTGGATCCGATCGTGGACAGATATTTTCAAATGGTAACAATCAGATAGAAATTTTTGTTAACGTTGATCTCGATGAAGGAGAAGAAATTGAATGGATAAAATTAATCCGTAAGCAAGACAAAAAAGATATCCAAGAGTTAGGATGGTTATATCGTTCTCCTCTTGGACAATCTGACGAATACTATAGTATTCACGGAAAATACGCACTTCCAAATGCCTTTATTAAAACAACACAAGGTAACCCATTTGCGCAATCAAGAGAGCTGCGCAGCAAGGCAGATCAAAGTATTCAATATAACAGTAAGGCACTTCAAAGTATTGAATATAACTATGAGACTCTTCCCCTTACCGTCACACATTCACAGACGCTTTACCTTTCCTCAGATGTTGTTCAAACAGTTGACATTTGCGCAGAAGTGACATTAAAGAGTGGCGTCATTGACACAAGTTGTGAGTATAGCGAGCCAACGATCACGGTAAGCTCCATCACCCCGAGCGTAATTCCAAGCAACCAATTCTCCTCTTCTGATTTGATTGATGCAGATGATATTGAAGAAGTAAATAATCTTCAACATTTCTCATCTTTAAAAGCAATATTAGCACCCAATGAACTAGAAGGTTTTATTCATGCTATTTACATAGATAGCCCCGATGAAGAGCCGCTATTAATATACGATGAATATAAGGTTAATTTTGCTGGCGAGAAGACAGCCGCATATTGGATTGATAATGAAACATATCACTTTGCTTTACCAAATTTGAATAATTTTAAGTATCTCACTTTAGGGAGAAAACTTGAACTAAATCTAAAATCAGTATCTTCTAAAATAAATACTCTTACTCGAGGGTTTACCCATATTCTTAATGTTGTAACTATACCATATAATATGCAAGGTTCTACTTATGATACCATATGGGTTGTAGATGGTGGTGTTTACAATAATACATATGGCGGTTGCTACTTTCCCCCTGAGCGCAATTTTTTACAAGCCAACTCTACTAACTGCTTAAAAAAACTTTCCGAATCTATATTAGATAAAATAAAAAATAGAGACCAAGAAATAGTCATACTGGATAAGTGGGGAACTCAGCACAGGTTTAAGATTTCGGATGTTATTTAAATAAAAATCTCCTTGTATAAAATCTCTAAGTATAACTCTATTTTTTCAATGCACCAAAAACTGTTGTGACTTCATAACTTAGTACTAAAGATAACATGTTTAGGTTACGTTGTGAGAAAATAATAGGATAACTAAAATGGAAAACATCGTAAGCAATGCATTCAACTTTTCGGAGTTTGTTGATTCAGGAGTTGATCCTCGCACAGGGAGTTACTCGATTAGTTTTACCCTAGGAGAACTATTATCGAATAAACTATCAGGGCCAAATTTTAAATTAACCATTAGCCACAATTATCTCAACAAAGTTGATGAAGGGTTTGGTTTAGGCTGGTCAATAAGTATGTCATCTTATGACAAAATTAGCAGAAAATTGTCATTAAGTTCTGGAAGAACTTTTGAAACCGTACTCAGTAAGGAATCCAACGAACTTATTATCCTCCACAGAAAAACTAAAGATGTTAGAGCATTTTTAGTAGAAAACGAAAGAGAGATAAAAGTAGTTTATATAGATGGAAAAGTAGAATATATAGACTATGAATCCGGAAAGCTCATTAAAACCGTTTCAAACTTAGGGCATGCGATATTTTTCTATTATAGATATTTGAATGGTTTGCTATCTTTGAGTAAGATTTCTGATCAATTTGGCCACAGTATTACAATCGATCATTGGAGCAATAAATACTACACCATAATTAATAGTGTGGCTGAAAATGACATTTATAAAAGAAATTACTTGCTCAGCAAAATATCACACGGATATGGAAGAATACTGACTTCTATCTCTATGGTTAATAGCAGTAATTTAAAGACGACGATTGATTACAAGTATATTGACAAACTGGGTAATTACGCAATTATACAAGTTAAACATTATTCAGGGCTTGTTGAGACTATAGAATATAGCTACGAAGGACACCTTTTACCTAATAAAAAAAACAACTTTAATTTTATTCCAAATGTGAAAAGGCATACACTTTACCCAGGCTCTGAACAGCCTAAGACTGTTTATGAATATGAATATTCATTGAAAAACTATCTTGGCTATGGGAGTAATTTATTATGGGAAGATGGTGTTGATGTGCTTTTCTATACAGCGTCTGACTATAGATATTCTAGCCAAGAGGTAATGAATGGTTCTCACATTATTGAAAGAGTATATAATAAATATCATTTGTTGGAGTCGGAAAAATATTTTAGGAATGGAGTTCTATATAAAGAAATTGACTTAGAATACTATGCCGACCTTACACAAGGTATAGATGAACAACCAAATAATTATTCTTATAAAAAGAAAGAATCGATTACTTTCCATCTTGATGGTAGACAGAGAACAGAAGTTTCTGAATATGGTTTTGATGACTATGGAAACTGTATATTTGAATGTGATAAGGACGGGACAACATCATTTTTTGAATATTACCCTTGCGAAGGAGAACAAAATCAATGCCCTGCACATCCTTACCAATTCATTTGCTATTTAAAAAGCGTCGAAACACATCCCGTAAGCAACACTCATGGGGAAAATATACTTTGGAAGAAGTATAAGTACTCTTTGGTTAGCAATCTAAATGATTGTTCATATATCGCAGAAAGCGAAATGAATACTTCCCACGGTGAAACAACAAAGAATCATTACTTTGACGACCCCAATCAACCAAGAACCTGTGGTTTGGTATCAAACATAGAGATATCTTTGAATGATGAGCTGTGCGGCATTCTGTCTTTTTCTTATGATTTAAATAACAATGAGCGGATAACTCATATTACCATGACCGGGTTCGATGGTCAGTGCGCTACAAAATCAGAAGCACAAAACATCTACTCCGGTAATCTTATATATAGGGTCGATCACGATGGATTAATCACACGTTATACCTATAACGAAAACGGGCAATACACATCTATCGTGGTTGCGCCAGACACAGAAAAATACAGTATAAAAGAATTTGACTACGATTATAGTTCGGACGGAAACAGCTTACTAATTACTGGTTCTCAAGGGCATAAACAAAAATTTATTTACGATGGAATGGGGCGGCAATTATGTCAC
Source organism: Vibrio sp. S234-5 (assembly GCF_000960595.1). Classification (NCBI taxonomy): domain Bacteria; kingdom Pseudomonadati; phylum Pseudomonadota; class Gammaproteobacteria; order Vibrionales; family Vibrionaceae; genus Vibrio; species Vibrio sp. S234-5. Next base: position 131,511 of record NZ_JZAM01000195.1, on the reverse strand, counting down.
CTCTCAGAAGATAACTCTGGGAAAGTTAAGATTATTGAAGAAATTCATTATAATGAAAATGGTGAGGTTGATCATTCCATTGAGCGTGATTGGTTTGGTGACCACCCTATGGAGTATTCAACTCATTATTATTACGATTTATTTGGTGAACTAAGTATGACTATTAGACCGAGTGGAAATGTATTAATCAGTGAGTTTAACCCTGTGAAATTAACATCAAAAACAGGAATCGAAGGGCTATCATATGAGATTATTTTGAACGATATCAATGGTAAGCCATTAGAAGAATCTCGATTTACTGCTCAGGGTGTTCAGTACTCTATCAGTAAAAGATACTATGACAGCCATGGTCAAACGATAAAAGCAACCGATCCATTCGGATTTTCTTCATATTATACTTATGACGCTTTGGGCAGAAGCCTCTCAGTGACAGACCCTAACGGTATAGTAAAATCGGTATGTTATTCACCTTATTCACTCAACCAATTAATTACTGAGATAAGCGTATCCGGAAAAGTGGTAGGGGAACGCGTTTATGATGGATTACAAAGGATAGTCTCAGAGACACAAGCAGGAAGAAAGACTCATTATTCATATGATGGGTGCCAAATCAATCCTAGCCGAATGATAACCGCAAAAGAATGTGTATGGTCTTTCGTTTATGATCCACTGCTGAAAAAAAATATCCGAGCATTTACTATTTCGATTGAGCAAACTTTTGATTACCACCCGACCACTAGCAAACTAATCACCAGTGATAATGGAATTAGCAAGAATATTTATGAGTATGACAAGCAAGGAAGAGTTGTTCAAGAAATAAGGATTATTGATGGGAAGCAGTATGAGTCATCGTACGTTTATTCTTTGCTAGGGAAACTATTAATTTATTCTGATTACTTAGGGAATATTGAACGTTACAACTATGATGAAAATGGGAGTCTTATCGAGATAGAAAAAATTGTGAAAGACACTAAGTATATTACGACTTTTGAATATGATAATTATAATAGGTTGTCATATCAATCCTGTTATTGCTGCGATAAACCGACAATCAACCGATTGGAGCATTATATCTATTTTGATGATTTTTCTAGAGAGATTAATCGGATTGTAATTAGTTCAGGTATAATAATCTATTCTATTGCAATCGAATACGATATTTCAGACAGAATAATTTTGAAAGAAAAATCCAGAGAGGGGGTAGTGTTATTAAGTGAGGAGTTTGATTACGATAAAAAAAATCGACTTATTCGCTATAATGCATCAGGGGTTGAGCATCCCAAAAATGCTAGCGGGTTCCCGTTTCATACTCAAATTTTCACCTATGATTTTCTCGATAATATTGAGACGGTTACCACCATATTTATCGATGGAGATCAAGACGTTGAGAGCTATTTCTATGAAAATCCAGATGATCCTACTCAATTAAGTAGAATTGAACACAGCCATCCAGAAATCGATTCCGTGAGTATTGCTTATGACGAACAAGGTAACATAATTATTGATGAACAGCAGCGATTGTACATTTATGATGATAATGAACACTTGGTATTAGTTAAAAATAAATCAAATGAAATAATATCATCTTATTCTTATAATGCTGAAGGTCAATTAATTTGCCAGCACACTGTCGATGATGGTTCAATTTATTATTTATATCGAGGAGATCAACTAGTCAATGAAATCAATGGTGACATAGCGACTAGTTATCTTCGCTATGTGAACAAACCAATATTACGTTTGTACCACCATGATGGTACTACAAGTCCCCAATTTCTAGCAACGGATAAAAGTGGAAGTATAATATCAGAATTCAGTTTTGATGAGTTTGAAGATATACACCATATCTATACTCCGTTTGGTTTTAAATATAACCCCATCATCTCATTATGAAATAAGGAAAGAAAAATGAAAGAAGAACTTCGACATTCCGACATCTCTCTTTTAGATTGTACTTATGCTATCGAAAAAAATGAGACAACACTATACTGTGCAAAAATAGAGTTCGTTGACCACAATGGCAAACCATTAGACATATCGAAAGCAAAGCACGATACGATTATTACCAACTCGTATAACGATAAATGGATTCTCACCAACAATTCCCCCGTCAATAACCCGCTTGTGGCTTTATCCCGAAGGGAATTTGTAAGAAATAGTTTTCTTTTGCTATGCGGATCTCTCGTCCCTTTACGCAGTGTGTACGCTTTAGTGAAGCCAGAAACACACTCATTGATCTCGAACATTCTACAAACCAATCCGCTGGGGTTCCAAGGTGAACGTCTCGATTTATTCACTGGCTTATATCCATTGGGGCAGGGTTATCGGTGGTATAGCCCTGTTCTACGCCGTTTTTGCCAGTATGATCGTATTGCTTCTCCTTTTGGCATTGGTGGTGCGAATGGGTATGCTTTTGCAATGAATAATCCTGTTGGTATGGGTGACCCATCTGGACAAGGGATTGTTGCTGCCATTATTGCCTTTGTTTCATCATTGGTTTCTATGGTTTCGGCGTGCGTGTCTGCGGTCACCAGTGCGGTTTCTTCAGTAGCGGCTGCGGTCGGTACGGCAACCACGGTAACCAGTTTAGTTGGAGGCGCCTCCGGCTCTACAGCGGCAACGCTCGGTTCATGGGCTGCTGTTGGCACCAAGGCCGCTATTTACACCTCTTTGGCGTCGGGTACTGCAGAAGCCGTTAGATCGAGTGTTGGGGCTATCGCTCTGGCTGCGGGCGCAGACCAAGAAACCGCAATGTTTGCTGAAAATATTGCCTACAACGTTTTTGCGGCGGCATTTTTTTTGACGGCGGCGTTTATTCCTATCTCAACAAGCTCAGTGGCAGCTAGAGTAGCCGGAAGCATCAGTCGTAGTACCGCTTCACTAGGCGTTATTTCACAAATAGCATCGGCAACTGGCAGCGGAATCGCGTCCTCCAACCCGATTACAGCCACAAAAATTGTCCAGGCAACTCTTTGGTACGGTGTCGTGGCCGATGCTTTGTCCTTGATGAGTGCGGGCTTAACCAGTTTAAAAATCTCAAGGGTCAGTAGTTCTTACAACCTCAACTCAATGAAATCAAGGCACAGTTATAGACTTACCCTTCGGAGTAATAATCTCGGCATCAACGATCTCGATAACAAAATAAATCGATTCACTAACATTGGTGTTAATGCTTTAGAAAGTACAGCGACTAATTTAGCTGTCGTTGGTTACTATGGCCAAAGTGATAGTGCAAATAGAACGTCAAGTACAATAACTGTTTTTAACCATGGCGTTATGGCTGGTCTCAATCGTAGGCAACTGGCTCATAAAGAGGGGCATCTGAATTTTCTTAAAGAAGGCTTTCGCACCGTTCGCATCGGCTATAAAGGCAGTTGGGCACTCAACTCGCACTTGCCCTTACACGAAGAAGCATTTTACGCTAGAGATGAATAATAGATGCTATACCAGTGGCGAAGATTGTATGCTGGCTTTGATTGCTTGATGCAGTGGCGTAAGCATAGAAGCAATGCGGCTTTGTGCTTCACTTATGGCACCCACTGAGAAAGTGGCCGCTTTGCTCTTCCTCGTGCCCTTGCCCCTAGCAATCTCGTCCCTGAGTTTTTCCTCGCCCCTCGCAACCTCTCTTTGTCGTAATTGAAGTCTAAAATTCAGGCGTTACCCAATCTCCAGAAAAATAAATCTTAATATTTTCAACGTTACTAAGATCGATTTTATCATATTCAAACAATTTAACAGTCCAAGTAGAGAAAGGTGTTGGTTTAAAGATAAATCTTCCAAAGTCCTCAGATATTTCACCAGCTGTAATAACTTTATATTCTTCTCCATTTTTAAAGTAAGAATATATTCTATGAGACTCCTTGGTGTTGAATATATATGGATTATTTTGATAAAAATCTCTAAACTCACCGTTATGAGTTATTTGAAATTCATATTTTCCATCTTCCAGTTCTGAGCCGTAGAGTTCTACGCCAACACTATCTAAATGCACCCTTTCTTTATTGTTAAATATTCCACCACCAAAAGTTTTATGGTTTTGCTCATCAATAATAAAGCTAAATTCACCAGTCTCTCGAAGCCTATTGAGAGCCGCTTGATCATCAAGCTCCATATCTATTACAAAGCTCTGAGGCGGATTTTCATAAAAACCTTCGATCGCATTGGTTAACTGCTGATCCATAGAAACTAGATTTTGATTGTACTCCAAGTAACTAGAATTAACTCTCGGTGTTACTGTGCTTTCTTTGAACGTATGATATTTGTAAGCTGCATTATAGTTTAGCAAAGCACTGTATAGCGGGTGTTTAAATAGGTTATATGCTCGGAAAAGATATTGTTCCACTTCTTTTAGTGCTTGTTCGTCATTATCTAAATCATCTATATATTGAGCTACACTAGCATAATCTTTTTCAATAGCCTCCTTTGCTAACTGAAGCTCAGTTAATCTATACATGGCTACAACAAGATTTACTTGCAACCCAGACGCACTCGAACCCCAAGTCATAAGCTTATTTAGCTCATTTTTGTACTCTCTTGTGCCTAGAACGCCCAACTCTTGAGCAGCACCAAGCGTAGTATCAATATCGATTCGAGCAAGTTCCCAACTTGTACTAGAAGATCCGAGATCAGGGATATCGACTCCTAGGTCATTCATTAGCCCATGTAGCTCAGCTGTTAGTTGGTTGTTTTTTATTAGTTTCAATACCTTATCTAAACTATTGCTGAGATCTTTGGTCTTATTGATATCTTTACTGAGTTGCTCTAAGCGTTTCGAAATCGACACGGCTTGTTGAGCGCCCTGTGCGGCATCGCCAACTGCTTTCGCCGTGGTTTCTATTGCTGCGGGTCCGATAGCAAATGCAGAAATCACGGATGAGCCCAAGTCAGCCAAAGAGCTAAATACTTCAATAGCTATCCCAGCGATAAACTTACGCTGATAATCAATAATACCTTGCCTGAAATTTTGTTTAGCAGTTTCGACTATATCCTCTTGCTCCTTAAAGCTTTTTATTCGGCTCTCAATGCCATTTTGGAAATAAGTAATTTGCCTCTCTAGATTTTCAATAATGCCTTGTTGAGCACTAAGAGCATGATCTAACTTATCCAACATCAGACGAGCACTCTCTTTCCTTGCTTGAATATCATTTTGATGGTTTTCGAACTGATCATACTCACTTTGAAATGCTTCCATGGCATCTAGAATTTGACTGTAGCTATTGGAATATAAATTTAAATCAAGTACTGGAACAAAATTCTGCGCTTTCTGAGAAGAGGAATAAAATAAAGATAAGCTTTTAAGCGAGCGGAAAATATCATCGAAATTCCACTGACTTTCTTCATTGACTAGGGAGTCACTGCTTGCCAAGATATTAGCGTACCAATTAAGCATATCAATGCTAAGTTTTGGCTGAGTATCGTAAATAGATGCACCATAATCATAGGCTTGGTTGAAAATATAATCTCTGTCTTCGTTTAGTTGTGCAACTATTCCCTCTATACTTTCGCTATCATAGGTAACGGTTTCCTTACCAAGTAGGTTTATATAGGTAAATTTGAAACTATCGTCTTTATCTTCAACGCGGGTAATATTTCCTGTTGATGAAGTAATGAGTATTCCTGACTCAATCTGATCTGCAACAATAGTGACAGATGTATTGGCATCCTCTAACTGACTAAAACCAATAAGGCCATCTCCTTTTATAACACGAGCCAGTATAAAAATGTGCTTACCTTGAATGTTTTCTGCAACGACTTCATCAAGCAATAATGTATCAGCGATAAAAATATACCGCCCTCTATTCGGATACTGTTTGAAGGCTTTATTTAGATCCGCTGCGTTAAGCAACATTGCTTGCCTAACAACTTTACGGCTACTGATATCAACCATTTGCTCCGTTTGACTCGGAAAATAACTGGGAACAGAAACACCATAATAGTTAGACCACGGACTTGCTGAGGCACCAAAACTGGCTAGCATCAAACCAGTAAGAATTTTGCTCTTCTTAAAAAACATAATCAGTACTCTATTGAATTAGTATAAAAAAGTAATGGCAGCCAAATTAATGGCTGCCCAAAATTTGCTATTCGTTGCTTTGAGTCACGTAAGCGTTTCGTACCCATTGTTCCGTGGTCTCTTTAATTTCTTCCCAACGGATTTCTAAGTCTTGAAGCTCTGTAGCCGTAAGCGCGATGGCAATCAGCAAGTCAGGATTGTTGATAACATCTTCACTGTTTGCATCTTTTATACCTTCGAGTGCCGCTTCCAGTTGAGCCACAACAATTACCCAAGCGCCTTTGAGTTTTTGTAGAGCATTAAGTGCTGCAGATAATTGATCTCGTGTATTTGTAATACTGCTATTGGCAAGCTGCCACGAAGCGTAAGTTAGCTCCTCTGTCTTGAGCCGTTTAGCCAAATTATCAATATCTTCTTTAATGAATTTGATTTCGTTTTTCAATGCAACAGCTTCTACTGTCGCCCCAGATGCAGCACCGATCGATGCAATTAACCCAAAAGGAAAAGCAACTGTAGAATAAACGGGAGACGTTGATGCCACTTTTACCCACTTGCTATATTCTCTATTTGCTTCTTCAATTCTGTCTTGTAGTTTGTCTATCTCGGCTTTTGTTGCTGAGCCGTCATTTTCTAGGATGTCAGCGTTTGTCGACTGAACCTCTTTTAGTTTTTTATCCTCTTCACTTAACGTATTCACAAATTCGGTAAGTTTTGTACTGAGTTCATCAGCCTTATCATAATATTCTTGAGTATCGGTTAGCATGTTATCGAGCAGTTTGCGAATAACTGTTAAATACGAATCACCAGCCGATAGATTATTCTGATCGAGAGCTGAAAACAGCTTGTCAACAAAATAGGAAATATTCTCGCTTCCTGTCAGAACATCGTCTGAGTAAATGACAATGTCTGTGGCTAAGCCGACCATTTGATCTCTATACCCTCCGGCATTAAGCCATTGTCCTGAAATATCATGCACACTATTATAGCTTCTCAAGAGCTCTTGATATTGACTATCAAAATCTAAATAACCTAATTTAAATTGGTTACGCATATCATTTTCGGTAATAGGTAAAGCCCTTGCGGCCTCAGCAAAAATTTGGATTGCTGCCCACTCATCTGTACTTAAAACAAACGCTTCTTGGTTGGTTTCTTCGTTTGTATAGGTAAAGTCTTTTGGAGCATCACCGATTTTCTCTGCGAGAACAATTGCATTAAAACCACACGCCAATAGAACAGCTAGAGCACTTCTTTTTAGTTGCATATTAATAATTCCTAATTACTATTTTTACCGAATCTATTTTACTGATTAGTAAACTCTACATTTCACACCTACGTTAATAATTAAAATAGTGTGAAGCGGAGTTTATTTTTAAGTAAAAGAACGATACCACCTTGAATGTGATCGGCAGGTTTAAAATATTACAGTTATTTAACGGTCTTAAAATTCTTCCACTCAGACAATAATAAATGCTTAGTTCACCTTGGAATCATTTTGCCGTCCATTTAATAATATCGGCCTGTTGAAAAAATTGGTAGATGCTGTAATCCATAAATACTTGGAACACAATGTTTCTCATAGCGATGCGGTGTTTTCCATGCTCCTTAAATGGACTTGGCTTTTATCATAGATTTCACCTTAAGCCGTGAGAACAACATACATAATCGCTTACTTGATGTTTTTCCTTGAGTTCCTCTGGGCAGAATTTTGTGCATTCTTGAATATATAGCTGGCAAAGTTCTTGCCGGGAAACTCGGAACAACGCGTTCTTTGCTGCTACGTTCTTTGCTGCTATTAGGTTGCTAGGAAAAGCAGCTCGCTAGTTTTCTAGGTACTAGGAAGAGCAGGGACCTGTGGTCCTATGGCCCTAGGAAGAGCAAAAGCGGGCCGCTTCGCTCTTCATCGTTTCTAGTAATCTCGTCCCTCGTCTCTTTATTTTCCTAGTACCTAGCTTTCCTTTAAGCCCTTCTTAAAGCGAAAGATTACCAGTGGCATGCCATCGTCACTGTTCTGCTTCTCCCAAAAACTGCCTTTAATCACATCATTACTTTTATTGATTAATGCAATATATTGCACATTTGATAAATCAATATCAAAAGCATTCAAAGTGATAAGCAATGGTGCGCATTATGTTAATATTCTTTTCATCTATTTCTCCTTTGTTTATTTAACGTTTTCCGTATCCTTTATCTTTTTAATAAACGATCGCACTAAGGACGCCAGCAATAGTTTTTTTAACTCGCGGAATTAAGTTCATATCTTTTCAATGTTAAGAAAGATATATATAAATCAAAGCAAGTGAATATTATGAAACACTCTGATTTGTTGATTGGTTTATTTGTTGAGGTAACATTAAAAACATAGGATTCTACATTTATATCTTAATCCATATCAGAACTATTATTCTGTATAATTGAAATTAGGAGGTTTTAAATCAAAAGTTTAGTGAGTAGAGTTAGGTGTTTAATCGATAGGTCATTAATTTTATATATTAATTTAACAATTAGAGAACTAGTAGTATGAATATAAACAAAATATCAATTCTGATTTTATTTTCGGCGAGCGCGATTACATCGATTTATGCTCAGGCTGCAGTGGATGGCAGTGTTGAAGTTAAGTTCCAAAGTTCTATTACATCCGCCTCTTGCGATATTGGCGTGTATGACGAAAACGATATTTTGGTTTCTTCCAGCACGATTGTTCTGCCTTCCATAACATCCAGTGATGTCGGCACAACCATTGGCGCGGTGGGCGATAGCGTCACGTTTAAAATTGGCCCGGCCGACCCGACGGCCTGTTTTAATAACGGAGCGGTGACGGGCTATCAGATCGTGGCGACCGGATCGCAAGTTGGGCCGAATGTACTGCAAAATTCTTACACCACAGGTCCATCTAACATAGGGGTTGAACTGCTGGCCGCAAACGGTTCCCCAGTCTTAGATACGCCGATTGTCGGCTCGGTTGCCGCACCGGAAGATACGCTGCTTGAATTCACCGGTTCGCTTTATCACACCGATGCCACTGCGCCAGTTGAAGGTCTGATTGGTGCGTCAGCGGTATTTACCACTGCGTACAATTAACTCGCAACGTTGGTTGGCACAGGGACAGGGCTTTAAATCATGCCTCAAATAACAAGTTTGCCTACTTGCCTAAGCAAGTAGGCAACTTGTAATCGACGCAAGCAGCGGCTCGTTAAGGCCCATTTGGGTATGGATGCCTGCTCAACCGTTAACCTATGGCACAGTGCTCAGTAAATAAAGTGTTCAGCAAATAACGTGCATTGATTTAATCGGCAAGTGAAATAGAAAAAGGAAGTATAAAAAATGAAAAAAGTCCTTTTATTAGTGAGCTGCCTATTGACGCCTAGTATATTTGCTGAAGTGTATATTTCAGGGCGGGCCGGTGGTGCTTGGAGCGATTTTTTATGTGATAGTGCTTGCAATGATCGAAGTTATCTTTTGGGAAGCAGCCTTGGGTATCAGCTAAATCATGATTGGTCCATTGAGGTCAGCAGTGATTATTTGGGTGAAGTGGAAATTCAAGACGGCACACATTTAGCAAAGTCAAATCTTTCCATATACAGTATTACGCCTAAGTTGACTGCACCCGTTGGAGAGAATATCGAATTCTATGTCAAATTTGGTGGCGCAATTTACGAATACGCAGCAAGTGAAAATTATACCTTTGTGGGTGGGTTTGGTTTTAATTATCATTTAGACAATCAAATTAAACTCGGTTTGGGTTATCTAACCTTTCCTAATATCGGATATCGAGATGTTCAAGATGGGATAGTGAATAGCCTAGCGTTAGAACTCACTTATCGATTTTCTTCCGCTGGTGAAAAAGGCGAACAGGTCAAAAAAGCGCTGCAAGATGTTAATACTGAACAAGATGTTAATACTGAAAAAGTTAACCTTGCACAGGAGATGTTCGAAAATGAAAAAAGACTCAACACGCCGAGTAAACACCTATTTTCTGAAGCTCTGCAACGAGTCTTTTTTCCAACAGCACGTGCCACTTTATCTCAAGATAGTTTGAATGTAATCGAACAGATCGCCTCAATTCTTACACAGCATCAAGAGGCATCGCTTATTATTATTGGCTTTTCCGATAGTGTTGGTAAACAAACGGATAATTTTCAGTTGTCCATGCAAAGAGCGCTCAGTGTTGAATCTGCCTTATTGAATCATGGGATAAAGAAAGAGCGAATGACCATTCTCAGCGAAGGAGAGGCTCACCCCATTGCAACCAATAGCACGGCTGAAGGACGGGCGCAAAACCGTCGAGTTGATATGGTAATACCAGAGTTTACTTATTTTAAATAACGACAAAGTTTGATGGCATTCATTGCATGATATGAAAAGTATTCAGGGTGTATATTGAGATGAAATATCAAGATGATTTTAAATTCGCTTTCATTCTGATTGCGCTCTGTAGTTTGTGTAGTTATTCTGCTATAGGTGCAGAAGAAGATTTTGATAGTCGCTTTATTTTTACTAAAGATGGCGACAATAAGGACAGCCAAGAAAAAATCAGCGAATACTTTCAGTCCAATGCTATTTTACCGGGTAAGTATAGTGTTAACTTTTACGTTAATAACACCTACATCGACAATGTAATGGTGGAGATAAAGGAGCAGCAAGGTGTTACCACGCTGTGTAAGAATTCTGATATTTTCTTTAGTGATAAACTTGCTCTGAACGATAAAGCAAAGGTAAAACGCCACGAATTTGATTGTGGAGAAATTGAACGGCTACTCAATGCCCGATGGGAAATGAACACGCAAAACCTGAGTGTAAATTATATTATTCCAGATAAATACCTCAAGGACAAAGAGAGAAGCTTAGAAGAGCGAGTGCATGCCAATTTAATTGATGGAATGTTGCTCAACTACGAATTAAATTACAATGATTACAATAAAGATCGCAGTAATACGCTTTCAGCAAATGTACAAGCTCAAGCTAACGTTAATGATTTCAGTTTCTATGCTGACGCCTATTATGCTGACTCAGAGAGTGATCGATTTAATATTAGCCAAGCTTATGTCGCAGTGCCGCTTTATGACTTGCAGTCTGAGTTAAGAGCGGGTGATCTCTACACCCAAGGGGGGACGTTAACCTCGGGATTCCCTATTCGTGGTGTGAGCATGAATACCGATTCCGATATGTGGTCTGAATCACGTAAGCGATTTTTAATTCCTATTACTGGTGTGGTGAGTGAAAACTCAACCATCAAGTTTTATTACAACGACATTCTATTAACTACGCGCTACGTCGAAGCGGGCCCCTATCGTTTTGATGATATTACTCCACCCGGTTCGGGTGAGATAAAGGTGGTAGAAGAAGGACAATCTGGTAAAAAGAGTAGCAAGCTGGTTACTATACCAGCGCAAGCGGCTTTATTGCCTAGTGGGGAAGTCGACTACCATTTCTCTCTTGGTAAATATAAAAGAAGTAATGGCACGATAGAAGATGCGGTGGCCTTTTTAGATCTCGGCTACGGTATGGGTTACATGACGCCAACGTTCACTTCGGTCATTGGCGAAAACTACTACTCGAATGAAATTGGACTGGCTACGGTGACTCCGAATGGTAGCGATGTCGAATTGAGTTTAGCTCAAAGTAGTTTTCAAGAAAGCAGGAATAATCTTGCCTATGCGATAAAATACAGCAATAGATTCAACAACTGGCTCAATTTAAACATCAATCACTATCAGTATTTAGATGATGAATTTATGTCATTTACTGATTATAAGTCTTATCAAGAAAATAAAAATTACACCTACACCGGTTATGATTCTAAAACGTATTTGTCACTCAATTTGCAAAGTAAATATAAATATTTAGACAGTATTAGTTTGAGTTACAACTACAATAAATACCATCCCGGACTCAATAGCATTCGCTCAGAGAGGAGTGCAGAGAGTTATAGCATGGTACTCTTTGGCCGCCTTGGCATACAAGATATCACTTATAATTTATCCGCATCGGCCACTAGAAATGATCATCGTGGTTCATACCAACCTGCTATTACGCTGAATTTTAGCATTCCGCTGCAAGCGAAAAGTGATTTATTTTCCCTAACGTCGCTGTCTGCTTATTTATCCAGAGACAGTGATGGGAATTATCTCTCGGGTGCGTCTGGCAGTGGCATGATTAACCAATCGGTAAATTATACTGTCTCGAACGAAACCGATTGGCATAGTGGTGAATCAGACAGTTTTCTCGCATTGCAAGGCAACACCAATTACAACCAGTTTTATGCGGCGCTGTCTAAAGACAATCTCTATATGTCTGTTGGTGGCAGTATGGGTTATAGCAATCCCTCTGGCATTGTTGCTTCGGCCAACCGTGGCGAGAACCCAACGCTGGTTAAATTGGGCAATTTATCTGGTGTAGAACAATTTGGTACTGAAACCAATCAAAATGGTTACCTGATGCTCAATAGCAGCGCTTATCGGGAAAAAGAGCTCAAACTTGATGTTGCACAATTACCGGGTGATGTGTCTGTCGCTTCGTCGAGAGAAACTTTCACTCAAGGCAAAGGCACGTTTGCTTTGGTTCAATTTAATGCTGAGAAAACCGCCAGTTACTTTATGAAAATTCGCCTAAGTGGCAGGCTGCTTGAATTGGGTGATTATGTAAAAACACCGAGTGGGCGAATTGCCTATGTGAGTGTCGATCACGGTGTGTTGATTTCTGAAAGCGTGCAAAGTGTGGAAAGAAAAATATTAGCACTGACGATTAACGACAAGCGAATATGCAATATAAAGCTCGATGAAGTGAGTTTTAAGCAAGTAAGTAAAACATCGAAAGTACACAATTTAGGAGTAGTTAATTGTGAATAAACGAATTTTGCCTTTATTTTCTCTGTCCCTGCTGTGGATCTGCGTACCTTCTTACGCAGCGTTGGTATTAAACGGCACCAGATATATCTATGAAGAGGGAATTTCTCGAAAAGAGATCACGATATCCAATAAAAGTGAACGAACAATGGGTGCACAAATTTGGATAGAGCCTTTCACTGATATCAATAGCAAAACGGGTTATAGCGGAGAAAGTCACTTCACGGCTAGCCCTGCCTTGGTAAAAATCGCCCCTAAGGGGAAAGCGAACGTAAATATCGTGAGTATTACGGATAATCTGCCACAAGAACATGAATCCATATATTGGCTTAATGTGCAAGAGATCCCACCGAAATCAGAGGTCGATGCGCCTTCAGTTGTTTTTGCGCAAAGAATCAAGGTGAAAATGATATACAGGCCGAAAGCGTTAGGAAATCGCTATAGCGCAGAAGAAAAGCTATTGGCAACCTGCAATCAAGGAGTATTGCAAGTCGTGAATAAAAGTCCATTCCTATTCTCTCCATTGTATTACTCATTAGGAAAAGAAAATGTTGCTTACTATCATTTAATTATGCCAGGGACGAATAATATTCTAAGTAAAGTTAAAGATTGCCCCAAAGAAATGACAATAAATATGATTGATGATTTTGGTGGTAAAAAGGATTATAAGGTGAATGTCAATGGAAAATAGACTGGAATTTGTTAGAGGGAATATAAAATATATCCTGTGTATTCACTTTTATCTTTTTAGTTCAGTGTGTATGGCTGATTACAGTATCACCTTAGGTTTTCGCCTAGGTGGGCAGCCTTATAATACGTTGCCCAGTATTTCGCCAGAATTATTACCCAATGTTAATGACAGCTATGTATTAGCATCCAATGTTGAGATTGCCTTTGCCAGTGGCCAGACAGATTACCCTGCCAGTGGCAGCTACTGGGGATGCTGGGGCGGTACAAGCAGTAATGGAGCCAATAATATATTGGGTTCAACAAATAACGGTTACATACAGTCTGGCAATGACGATTACGCTTTTATTTTTGGAAGGACAGGTCAAGGAGGAAATGCGTTTTGCGCTCCAGGCCGACTTTGGTTACCTGCCGGCCAAGGACATACTTACTATGTATGTGATAATTATCTTAAATTGGTGCGAATCGCAAAGACAGGCGACACTACACCGATTCAATATCCTAAGGTCTATCTGTGTTTGATGCCGACCGATCGAGGTGGCAGTGATTTCAGTAAATGCGAACAATATACTTCGCTGAACACGAATAGTGCGTGGGTTCCGAATCTGTCGACGGCGATTGTCGAGCCCCCCGCCGCTGCGTGCACCGCCGAAATTCAAGACGCAAACGGTACGCCTGTAGTGAACAATGGAACCATTGCTTTAGATACTATCTCAACTTATAGCACCATCGGTGAGCCACCGAAAACGCTGTATAGCGGCGAAACGTTTTCTGTGGTTCCAAGCCAAACCCCTGGGGAGAACTGCGCAGATTTTAGCCACACCGAAATCACCTTTACGTATAGTGAAGTGAGCTCTTTGGGTACGCCAGTGGTCACCTCAACCAATTCGACGGCGGGTTTTGTGATTAAGAAACGTGCTGATAACGCTTACATCAGTAGTGGGGAGACGTTACCTTATACTGGCCTGACTGCCGACTTCAAAGTCAACTATTGGGCGTTGCAGCCGAATCCATCGGTGGGCAGTTTTCGCAGTGTTCCTGTGACACTTGAGATTAAATACAATTAACGGGACACGATGATGGATTTGCCAACCTTATATACAGTGAAACAACGCATTCATAGATGGAAGATCCCACCTTCTTGTGCTTTCAGTCAGCAGAAAAGAACCATAACCTGTGCGCTGATGTTGCTCTTGAAAGCAAACTTCGCGTTTGCGATAGAGGATATCACTCGATTGACGCTCAATTTCTCCGGCCAATTTATCGCGCCGACTTGTGATGCCCGCGTCTATGATGCCAACAATGTGCTTCTCCCCTCTGGGGTAGTGTCGTTACCTACGTTAGACAGCGATCAAGTTGCGCAACGTATCGGAGCGGTCGGGGAGCGGGTGATATTTAAGATTGGCCCCGCCAACCCGCAAGCGTGTATGGATTTGCTCTCGACGTACTTAGTTGATGTCAGCGCCTCAGGCTATACCGATGGTAACCCCAATGTGCTTGTTAACCTTGCATCAAATGGCCCGAGCAACATTGGTGTTGAGGTATTAACCGAAAGTGGCGCGTCTATTCTGCCTTTTGCTTCGTCCGTGCGACAAACTATTGTCCCTGGGGATACCAACTCAACCTTGGTTGGCTTCTCTGCGCAGCTTTACAATCGAGATGGACAAGCACCCGATAAACTCGGTTTAGTGAGCGCGACGGCGATTTTTACCACGGCCTATCAATAAACGCACATGCCCCTTGGGTTGCTGTTGGATGGGTATATCTAATCACCCTGAGTAATTTATAATAAATATTATTCTGGAATTTATCATTTTTATTCTGATTATTATTTTTTAAAATATATATTTTATTGTGCATTTTGTGTTGTCTATGTAGGTTTAATAAAATAATAAACACTGACTGGCTTCCGCTTTTTCCCTCTTAGCCATTAGCCTTATGCGCAAAATCGATACAATGCGCCAATCAAAATTGACTTCATTGAAAAGCGATGTGATTACTCCCGCTTGGTTTGGCAACTTATGCCACCGAGCGCTGTCGCTTTTGTCTTATTAAAAAATAGATCATCGATAAACAGATTAGTTTTAGGAAATAGATTGTGAATAAACGAAAGCGCAATGCCCATCGTCAGCGCGCGGCCAAAGTGGCCCCTTTGATGATGAGCTTACTATTGATGGCGTGCGGCGGTGAAGGTGGCGGCATGCCGAGCCAACCAAGTGGGCCATATAGCCATTGTTCTGCCTACGCTTACACGTGTGACAGTGATGGCGACGGTATCAGCAATGGTGAAGAGACCGACCACGGCGGCAACCCACACGACCCGAATGATCCCGTGCCGTTTGGCGATAAAGATCACGACGGCGATGGCACGCCCAACGGCATCGACCCCGATTACAACTCCGATGCGGATAGTGATGGCGATGGCCTCACCAACCGCGAAGAGTATGAGCACGGCAGCAACCCAAATGACCCCGATGACCCGCTACCCGGCGGCGGCGAGGACATTGACGGCGACGGCACACCTAATGGCGCGGACGAGGATTACCACCCGCAAGACGATACCGATGGCGATGGACTCGGCAATGGTCATGAATATGCCAACGGCAGTGACCCGCTTGACCCGGATGACCCACTGCCCGGTGGCGGAGAAGACATAGATAGCGATGGTACGCCCAATGGCACGGACGAGGATTATGACTCAGATGATGACGCCGATGGTGATGGCATTCCTAATGGCGAGGAGTACGGCAATGGCAGCGATCCGCTCAACCCTGATGATCCGATAACCGATGGCGATGAAGATCAGAACGGGAATGGCACGCCTGATGGCGGCGATCCGGACAGCAACCCAGACGTGGATAGTGACGGCGATGGCTGGACCGATAAAGAAGAAGCACAAAATGGTTTTGATGCGCATAACCCCAATGATCCGGTGCTGGGCGGCAATGGCGATCTCGATGGGGATGGGATCAAAAATGGCAAAGATCCGGACTATGCGCCAGACGGTGATGCCGATGGCGATGGGCTGAGTAATGGCGTGGAGCACCAAAATGGCAGTGACCCGCACGATCCGAATGCGCCGATGATCGGCGGCGGTGGCGACCTTGACGGCGATGGCATTGCTAACGGTATTGATGAGGATTACGACCCAGAAGGGGACGCCGATGGCGACGGTTGGAGTAACCGCGAAGAGTATCAAGCTTCCAGCAACCCAACCAACCCTAACGTGCCGGTGAAAGCGGGGGATAAGGACCTCGACGCGGACGGTATAGTCAACGGAATTGATAGCGACTACGACCCAGATGGCGATGCCGATAGCGATGGCCTGAGCAACTGGGTGGAGTATCGTGATGGCTCTTCGCCGACCGATGCCAATGATCCGGTGTATGCGGGTGACCAAGACTTGGATAACAACGGGGTGGTCAATGGCAGCGATGCTGGCTATCGCGGTAGCGACGATTTTGATGGCGATGGCTTAACCAACGAAGCGGAATATCGCGCAGGCTCTGATCCGCGTGACCCGAACGATCCGATGGCAGGCGGTGACAAAGACGACGATAACGACGGCACGCCCAACGGCGCAGACGGCGACTACCACCCAGACGGTGATGCCGATGGCGATGGCTTAAGCAACGGTGAGGAGCATGCTGCGGGCAGTAGCCCGAGCAACCCGAACGATCCGGTGAGCGGTGGCGCGGGTGATCTCGATAAAGACGGCATGCCCAATGGGGTGGATGAAGATTACCAGCCAGGCGAGGATGAAGACGGTGATGGGCGCAGTAATGGCGAGGAGTATCAATCCGGCAGCGATCCGCTCAACCCCAATGATCCGGTGGAAGGGGGCGCAAGCGACCTAGATGGCGACGGCTTGGTGAACGGTATCGACCCAGATTATCACTCCGCTGGTGATGCAGATGGCGATGGCCGCAGTAACGGCGCGGAATATGGCGCAGGCAGTAACCCGTCAAACCCGGATGATCCGGTGCGCTTTGGCGATAAAGATCACGACGGTGACGGTGTGGTGAACGGCGTCGACCCCGATTACGCCCCAAGCCACGACAGCGATGGCGATGGTCAAAGTAATGAGAGTGAGTACGCGGCGGGCAGTAACCCAGCCGATGCCAATAGCCCAGTGTACGCCGGCGATCGCGACTTGGATAAAGACGGCACGCCCAACGGCAGTGATGCAGATTACGATAGCAATGGCGATTTTGATGGCGATGGCCTGAGCAACGAAACTGAATACCGCCAAGGGAGCAACCCGGCCGATGCCAACAGCCCGGTGTATGCTGGCAATCAAGATTTGGACAGCGATGGCACCCCTAACGGCAGTGACAGCGATTATCACGGTGAAGACGACTTTGACGGAGATGGCCTGAGCAATGAAAGCGAATACCGCCAAGGCAGCGACCCGGCCGATGGGCATGATCCGCTGCTCGGTGGCAGTGAAGACGACGATGGCGATGGCGTGCCCAATGGCATTGACCCAGATTACAACCCAGACGCGGATGCCGATGGTGATGGCTTGAGCAACGGCGAGGAAAACCTCGCGGGCAGCGATCCACTCGATGCCAATTCGCCGATTTTTGCTGGCGATGCGGACCTCGATGGTGACGGAAAGCCCAACGGCATTGACTCAGATTACAATCCAAACGGCGATTATGATGGCGATGGTCTGAGCAATGAAAGCGAGTACCGTGGTGGTAGCGATCCGGCCAACCCAAACAGCCCAGTGTATGCGGGCAGTCAAGATCTCGACGGTGATGGCACGCCCAACGGCAGCGACGGCGATTACCAGCATGATGCGGATGCCGATGGCGACGGGCTGAGTAACGGCGCAGAGTACAGCTCGGGCAGTAACCCAAGCGATGGCAACGATCCGCTCTATGCCGGCGATCAGGATCTCGACGGCGATGGGATAGTCAATGGCCGTGATGAGGATTACCAGCGCAGCGGCGATCAAGACAACGATGGCGTGAGCAACGAAGCGGAGTATCGGGCGGGCTCTGATCCTAACGATGGCAATGATCCGCTCTATGCGGGCGATCAAGACCTCGATGGTGATGGCATAGTCAATGGCGCCGATCTGGATTACCAGCCGAATGGCGATTTTGATGGCGACGGAATTCACAACCAGGTCGAGTACATCGATGGCAGTGACCCGCGTGATGCCAATAGCCCGATCCCGTTTGGTAATGAAGATCTGGATAGTGATGGCACGCCCAATGGCGCAGACGCAGATTACAACCCAGATGGGGATGCCGACGGCGATGGCGTGAGTAACTTGGACGAATACCAGCAAGGCAGCGACCCGACGGTGAAAAACGTGCCGACCCTGAGCAGCTTAACGCTCTCGGCCAGCGATATTCAGCCAGGGCAAACTGTTTCGGCCAGTTACACTTGGCAGCAAAACCTCGGCGCGCCGGGGGAGAAGGTCCATTACCAATGGAAAACCTCGGCGGGAGTGCTGCTCCAGCAGGGGGACACCAGCGGCGGTGCCATTGCCGCCATCAGCTTAGATGAGGTGGGCAACTACACTTTAACGGTCACGCCGTCTAACCAGGCGCAGGTGCAAGGGCCAGCGTTGGAGGAAATGGTGAGTGTGCACGGAGAAGCGCAGGCACAGATCACTTTACCCGGTGTGGGCGTGTTCTACAGCCCGCCGACCAAAGCGCAAGCGGATGCGTTGGGCGCGAGCTACAGCTTAACCACCAGTGAGCTGGGCCTAACGTGGGCGAGCTTTACTCAATCTCAGGCGCAGGCGATGTGCAGCCAACGTGGCTATCGCTTAGCAAGCAAAGATGAGCTGGTGGCACTGTATAACGCCTACCCAACGGATCGGCTCAATAGCGAGTTTCACTGGCCAACCACCAAGGCGGGTTACTGGTCGAGCACCGGCGGGTTAGAATTTGGTCACTACTATCGAGTGTTCCTCAGCTACGGCTTTTATGAGGGCGCCGAGACACAGACCAAGCTCTACGCCTCGTGCATTTCTGATGTTTAACCTGATTTGATGTTTAACCTGAGCAAAACGGCCCGAGAGGGCCGTTTTTATGCTTAATATTTAAGCAAAACTTAATATTCAAGATCAACTTAATATCCAAGGGAAAAGTGCTCTTCCTAGTCCCTTATTTTCCTAGCACCTAACACCTTCTTTTCCTAGTCCCTTATTTTCCTAGCACCTAGCACCTAGCACCTAGCACCTAACACCTTCTCTTCCTAGTCCCTGCTCTTCCTAGTCCCTGCTCTTCCCTAGGACCTGCTCTTCCTAGCCCCTGCTCTTCCCTAGAACCTGCTCTTCCTCCCCCCTTTTCCCATTAATAAAATAATAAACGTCGCTCGGCTGCCCGCTTTAAAACCCTCCTCATTTCCTGCTCTTCCAATATCCATACAATGCACCCATCGAACAGCGAGTGAGGCCATTACCCCACCAATGCTTGGTGCTAGCAGAAGCCGGTCAGCGTTTGGTCATGATGGGTGGGCTTTGGGTCAAAGCGGAGGAAACGCGCTGTTTCGTTGAATCGGGAAACGGTGTCCCTAATGCTAGCGGCAGCAGTCATGGCAAATGACACAGTCACCATCACAACACATAACCCAGTAACCAAGAGGAGCGTTCATCACTTTTCTTTACTTCTGCGAGGTTCCACGACGGACATCGCACCTGGAAAACAACACCGGTTGCCAAGGGCGGTTTGGCCTGAGTGCAACCCAGTCAAGCAAGAGGCAGTGACGAATGAAAAAACAGATGAGAATGAAAAAACAGACTTTAGCCCTGTGGGTAGGGCTTGTGCTGGCGGGTCAGGCATCAATGGCGCTGGCCAGCAACCAAGTGGGCGAATTTTACGTCGGCGGTAAAGCGGGGCTGACCCAATTTTCCGACGAATGTGGCACGAACAGCCTGGACTGCGAAGAGCAGAGCGAAGGCTTTGGCGTGTACGGCGGTTACCAAGCGCTGGACTGGCTGGCGGTGGAAGTGGGTTACGACTCCCTTGGCAAATCGAAAGCCGATTACTCGGCGCTGATGAAGCCGGGCGAGGTGGCGCATTACGACGCCACGGTACAAGGCATTGAGCTGGGTCTGAAAGCGGATTACGCGCTGACTGAGCGCGCGGGTCTGTTTGCCAAAGCGGGCACCTTGCTGTGGCAAGTGGAGAAAAGCGGCAGTGAGCCGGGCCTTGGCAGCGTGAACCAAGAAGAAGACGGCAGCTCCCTGATGCTGGGCGCGGGGGTGGAGTACCGCTTGACCGAGCACTGGAACACGCGCTTGGAGTACCAGTACTTCAACGAAGTGGGCGGTGAGAAGACGGGCGGCTCCGACATTCACTTTATCGGCGTGGGGCTGGATTACCGCTTTGGCGGCGCAGCGCAAACGGCGATGAGTGAGCCGATGGACGTGCGTCCGGTGGACGAGGTGGTGATGAGCGAACCCGAGCCAGTGATGGAAACTGTGGCCGAGCCAGAGCCACAAGTGATTGAGACTTACACCCAAGTGGTGAGCAGCGCCTTTGGTGAAGCGCTGTTTGAAACGGGCAGCACCACCTTAAGCCCGTCGCTGATGCTGCAACTGCAACCGCTGTTGGCGCGCTTAAAACAGTACCCCGAGACGGTAGTGGAAATCAGCGGCCACACCGATTCGAAAGGCAGTGACACGCTTAACCAGCGCCTGTCTGAGCAGCGCGCGCAATCGGTGGCCAACTACCTCATCAGCAAAGGGGTAGACCCAGAGCGCATCACCCGCGTGGTCGGTTATGGCGAGAGCCTGCCGGTGGCGAGTAACGACACGGTGAGCGGCCGAGCGCAAAACCGCCGAGTGGAGATTGTCTCTCCGGAAGCGATGAGCAGTCACAGCACGCGCAGTGACCAAGAATAAGCGCACTTTACTGCGCAATCGATGTAGGACCTATTTTATGAAAAGAACGCAATTTAAAATGAAGAAGAAACACGCGATGAAAGTCGCGCCCTTGATGATGAGCTTGCTGCTGATGGCGTGTGGTGGCGAAGACAGTGGTTTGCCCAATCAGGGGATAGGCAATGGCAATGGCGGTGGCGGCAACCCGCCGATGTTTAACGGTTTTTGTGCAGTAGGCGAAGAAGGCACGGAAGATTGTGATGGTTTTTGTACGCTACCGGAGGAAGAGGGCTCAGAAGACTGTGGCTATGGGTCCAACGGTGGCAATGGTAACGGTAACGGGAACGGCGTGTGTGAAGCGGGCGAAGACCACACCCCGGACTGTGATGGTTTGTACGTCTCTCCGGCGGAAAAGGGCTCGATAGATGAAAACGGCGCTCAGCTGAGCAGCATCACGGTGTCGCCAGACCCACTGACGCTGTACAAACCACTGGGCGGCGAGCTGACGGCGACGGGCACGTTTGACAATGGTCAGAGTAAAAACATCACCGGCTTACTGGATTGGACCTCTGGGGATGAAGCCATCGCGACGGTTGAGGGCCCGAGCGAGGGGTACGACGGTAATATTGAGTCGGTAGCGGTGGCCTCGCAAGGGGTCGGCAGCACCACCATGACGGCGCAAAGCGACACGGTGTCGGGCGAGGTGGCGGTGAGCGTAGCGCAGGGCACAGTGAACGCCAATAGCGTGGCGCTGATGCTGGAGCACGAGAGCGTGAACCTCAACCTGAGCAACCAAGCGACGGTGGAGTTTGAGCTAGAGGAGCAGCCTGGGGTAATCATCAGCAGTGCCGATATGGCGGATGCGGGGAACATCACTTGGCAGTTGGACCCACAGGAAAACGGGCTTAGTGTGGATGCTGAAGGCAAGGTGAGCACCGAGATGACGACAGAGACGTTGGGCTTAACGCAGAGTGACCCGCATATCACCGTGGTGGCGAACTTTGATGCAGGCGGTCTGTTTGCGGGCGTCACGGGCATGCAAAAAGACTTTACCCTGACGGCCTCAGCGGTGGATGGTGGCGCAACGCAAGTGGTGACCACGGTGGATGGCACGACAAGTCACGAAAGCGCGCTGGACGTGCCGAAAGGCAGCGAAGTCAAGGTTGAAGCGGAATTCCACTTTGAGGATGGCAGCAGCTACACCACCACCGACAGCGAGTACGTCACCTGGACAGTCAGCCCAGAAGATTCGGGCGTAACGGTGGATGAAAACGGCATGGTCGACACCAGCGGTGTAACCGGCAGCGAAGAGGTGGTGGTGACTATCACCGCAACAGGTCACGGCCCGTTTGAGGGGGTAACGAAAACCACTATCTTGACCGTGACGCCGCCACCGTACCCAGAGGGTTCCATCGAAGTGCCGGGAATCGGCGTGTTTACCAAACCCCTGACCACCACGCAGGCAGACAGCCTCGGCGTGTCGTACTCTACTTCGTATACTGAGCTTGGGGAAACGTGGCCGCATTACACCCAGCCGCAGGCCGAAGCGATGTGCTCCCAACTGGCCTATCGTTTAGCGACTAAAGACGAGTTGTTGGCGTTGTATGCTGAGCACCCGAACCACACGTTGAAAACGGTTTCGGGTTGGCCGACCAACATCAACTACTGGACTAGTACGGCAAATGGGCCCAACTACTATAACATACACCTGGGTGGCGGCAGCACCGGCAGCAGTGCCTCGAATAACCTCCGAAATGCCTCGTGCGTGTCAGGTTCTTAGGGAACGGAGGTTGCGAGGTACTAGGTTCTAGGTTCTAGGTACTAGGAAGAGCAGGAAAAGCGGTTAAGAGCGGTCCTATGGTCCTGGGAAGAGCAAGAGCGGTCCTTGGTCCTAGGCGAGAATAGGTTTCGAGATTCTAGTAAAAGCAAAAAAGGCCCTGAGCGAGAATGTACTTGCCCGGGGCCTTTGGTTTTCAAAAGCAGGTTGCTAGTTTTCTAGGTTCTAGGTACTAGGAAGAGCAGGAAAAGCGAGGGAAGAGCGGCTCGCTTTGCTCTTCCTAGTACCCTCGTCCCTAGCAATCTCGTCCCTGAGTTTTTTCCTCGCCCCGCTCTTATCTTTTACCATAGGACCATAGGACCCGCTCTTCCTAGTCCCTGCTCTTCCCTAGGACCTGCCTTTCCTAGGACCACAGGACCATTTCTTCCGCTCTTCCTAGTCCCTGCTCTTCTCTAGAACCTAGAACCTAGAACCTTCTTTCCCTATACAACAGTAATGAAATAATTCAGAGGAATAAGTATGCAATTTACCAATTTATCCATGACATACCTATCGGTGCTGCTGCTTACAGGCTGCGCTTGTTTAAGTGCGCCGAGTAAAAAAATGGTCGATATTGAGCGTGTAGGGGGAGAAATGACTACCCAGTCCAATATCCATGTGACCTTTCGCTACAACGTGGCGAAGCCGTCTTATATTTTTATCCGCCCCACCTGTGGACACAGTTCGTACATTTGTGGCGAAGGGCGTGACTCGGCGGAATATGTTGGTGAAGGGGAGGAGACGACCTTTATTTACCTAACGGAGCCCCAAGTGGTTACCGGCTTAAAATACACAGTGCAAGAGATTGCCAGTAAAGAGGTGGTTGCGGTGGGGCAGATCCCAGTCAATTTACCGATCACCGCAAAAGAGCAAGAGTAGGGGAAGGGCGGAAGAGCAGGTTGCTGAAAAGCAGGTTGCTAGGTACTAGGAAGAGCAGGAAAAGCACGAAGAGCAGCTCGCTTTGCTCTTCCTCGTCACCTCGCCCCTAGCAATCTCGTCCCTTAGTTTTTCCTCGTCCCTGCTCTTCCCTAGGACCTAGAACCTAGCTTTCCATGCACCTGCCTCGCTGTTGTTTCGTGAATGGAGATTGCTGCTTGGATAATAAAAGCATAATTCACCGGATAATGAGTGTGATAGCGAAAGCTTTATTGCTTTTTTAGTGTGTTTTTTTAAGTTGATTTTGTATATGAGGATATTTTGTATGAAAGTAAATAAACTATTTTTCTAGGTGTTTACCTTTTTAAATATTAGAAGGCAGACAGCAATTCAACACATCAATGTACTTTATTTAAATGTATTTAAATATAACTCTAAATTTTCCTTCAAGTAACCTATCGAGATAGAACGGCTTGTTTTTCTTACACATCCGAGCGCAGAATTTAGCAATTTATTAAATGTCGGATGGCTTCTTGTTTTATATCACTCTTTTTATTTGCTTCACACTCATCCGTTAAGATGCGTTCGAAAAGATTTCACTGGAGCTCTTCGCAAGCAGCATCTTCTGCGAGTGTTAATAATTTATACGACGAAACAATCTGTTCCGTTGAATAAACAACTCATTATCCATGATGCTAGGAAAAAATAATAAAGAGTGGCTATGCCATTGAGAAAGTACAGATTGAGAAAGTACAGAGATACGGTTAGGGAATAATGAAAAGAGTAAATATATCGCTGGCATTATTACGTGGGTTACAAGCTACGCCTCGGTTGATGTTGATGAGGGCGTTTTGCCTGTTTTGGCAAGGGCACAATAGCCATCTGGGTCAACAAGCACAACAAGTGGTCGAGGTAACACTGCTTGGTCGTTCGTTAGCAACTCAAATGATCTTAGACAAACGAGCGTTAGTAAACCGCCTGCCAGAGGTCAACTTCGCGACTGACTACCAGCCGCTGCCTGAGGCCGTGGGGGCAGCCGTGGCTCACCCGCCCCGACAAATCCGCTCTTGGCCTGAACCACCAAATCCCTTTTAGTGAGTGGATGCCATGTTGCAGTGAACTTATCGAACGGATCTTTGCTCGCAAGTGGAGAGCGAAAACCTGGTGTTCGATGATGGAAGAGAAGTGAAAATGAAGTTGATGAGTGTGATTACCCAATGGATGTTTGCCCTGCTATTGAGCTGGCATCTATGCAGTTTAGCCGATTTTTTTTATCCGTTTTTCTACACCTTGCTCGATATCTCAAGTCATATCGACCAGTTTGCGCCGCAAAATCTGTACAAAAGCGGCTTTGCGCTCACTAGTGACAGTGAACGTTTTCACCTGTTTAGCGAGATAGTGAGTGGTGTACAGCATCGCTGCGTTTTGTTCGGAGAAATTTCTTATTTTAATGGAGTGAAATGGGAAACCCTACTGCGTCGTCCGGAAGTCATCCACCTGCTGGATGTTCGCCATCTCATCGATCTTTTCTATTTCGCCGGGCTATGGTGTGGCGCATTTTTCTTGGCTAGTTTGTTCTATTTGGCTTTGATGCCAAGAAAGCGGACGTTTGTGGTACACAAGGGTTTAAAACACCGATGGTTCTGGCGAGTAAGTGCCATGTTTGTTGCTGTCTCCTGGCTGATCTGGATTGGGCCAACTCGAGTTTTCTATACCCTCCACGAATGGGTGTTTCCAAGCGATCACCAATGGATGTTCTCTTATCAGGAATCGTTAATGACCACCTTAATGAAAGCGCCCGATCTTTTCGCTGCGATCGCTGTCGCGGTGGGGATGGGGATGTTGGTCATCGGTTTGTTACTGGGTTTGATTAAACGCTTTTTGATTGACTGGCAGCCTAAAACATCGGTGAAGCAAACCAGCCGTTAAACTGATTAATTCAATTGGTTCAATTGGATAGTGTGGAGATGAGCGGGAAGTGCACGAGTAAGCAGTTTTGCTCAAGGTTAAGCATCCGTAGCGCGTGTGGGAATTCCCCCCCGCAAGCGATTTGTGATCTTACTTACGTTCTTTCACTATCTGCTGCAGCGATGGCTAGATGACTAGAGTGGCCACAACGTCATCGCCTTTGTGATGGTTTACAACAGCAGAGCGAACGTACCAATGAACAAGAAAAAAGCAATGAAAAAACAAGCATTAAAGCGCTTGATTGTTGCGTGTAAAAGCGCGAAATCACACTAATTTGGACAACTTACCGACACTTAAAACTGAGTTAACTAAGCCAAAATTGAGTTGGGCTGAGCGAGTAAAAATAATGATCATGACAATCAATAAAAAACGCGTTGCGCAAGCTGCGCCACTGATAATGAGCATGCTACTGATGGCGTGTGGTTGGGAAAATGGCAGTGTGCATTCCTCTAGCGGAACGGATTCGCTTGAAAATACAGTGCTTAATGATCTGCAAAATTCGCAAACTCAGCATGGCTTGGACGTTGAAACGTTAGCAGAAAGTATCGATCGAGATGTCAATAGTAGCTATTCACTGGATGACATGAAGGAGAGCTCGCAAGAGGTGCTATTGCATCAAACGATCAATAAGAGTGCTGTTGAGCTGCCCGGTGTCGGCCTGTTCATTAAACCCTTAACGCAGGCACAAGCCGATCAGTTGGGTGTAGCCTACAGTACGACAAAGTGGGAAATGGGCGAAGCTTGGCCACGATATACTCAATCGCAAGCGGTGGCGATGTGTAATAAGTTGGGTTCGCGCTTGGCGACCAAAGAAGAGCTGTCGGCGCTCTATCATGCATACCCAGATAAAATGCTTAAGGATGTGTTAGATTGGCCAACGCTGGTTGGCTACTGGTCGAACACCAACAATGCAGGCCCTTACTATTACTACTATGTGTATTTGGATGACCATTACACCAGTAGTAATAACCCAACCAACAATCACTACGCATCCTGCGTAACATTTTCTTAAAGAGTAACATTTTCTTAAATATATGAAGAATAGTAAAAAGCGGCCCTCTGTGGCCGCTTTTTTTTGTTCAATGTCGATATTTTGCGGAACACGCTGTTCCCCAATTCCTGCTGGTTATGAACGAAGGTTAACATTATTGTTTTGAGGTAAAAGAAATTGCATACATCGTTAGTTGGTAAACCGAGACTAATTAATTAGGGCATGACTCAAGCACAAGGAGATGCAATGCGCTTAGAAAAAAATTCTCGCTACTACCTACCAAGTTTCACAAGATGCTGAAACAGTGCGACAGGCTGTAGTCTATCTTCAAGAATTACTGGCTATTCGTATGAGTGTGTTCGATCCGGGAAATGTGCAACTTATCGGTATTGTTCAAGAAATGCACACTGTATCGGAGTGCTATTTCACTAAGGATAAAAGAAATCTTGCCTGGTAATGTAGTAAATGGGGAAGTTAACATGAAAGATCTTCTATTTAAGGGGGAACTGACATCTAAGTATATTAATGGATGAAAATTAGAATCACTAGATAATGGCGAGTTTTTCTATTTTGACTATTTTCATTCAACAGAAAAAGTAAACAAATTCATGTCTAAATATAAATCAATAAGATTTGTTGAGCGTTAGACTTAAAGTAGTTGCTCACTTGAAAGCTAAGATGTGTGATAGATACCACTGCCTCTTAGAGTCTAGCGTTGAATATTCTGCGGCTTTTCCCCCTTAGGCCGCATTTTTTTATTTAAAAAAGCGGCCTTTCCTTACCAAACTCAATATTAGCTTTGACTCTATTGCATTGAATTTTAACAATTTAAATTTTCTAAGAGCGAATAGGCGCTAGCCGTTCACCTCTCAGAGGCGATTTTTTTTAGGGTTAAACTTTTTTGAGGGGATTCCCCCCTCTGAGCGGTTTGTGATCTCGGTTCAGTTAATTCAGAATTCGCCCTGTCAACTGATTACAACCAACAGGAGAGAAAGGTGAAGCTATGCATCACCTGAATAAATAATGAGTAGCAACCGAACTTTTAAGGAACTAGAAGACAGGGATTATGCAAGAAGACAACGTATTTCTGATGCTCGCTGCTTGGAGGACTTAATCGTTAGGTCACAGTCAAAATGGAGCAATCACACATTTAAACGAGGAGGATCAACTTATAAAGTAAGAAATGGAGTTCTTGAAAGTCAGCGCTATAACCAAAATTCGAATTCATCAGAATTTTAGAGCGAAAATATTCTAGTATCCATTTCCAATCAAGAGCAAGAGTGAGTTTATGTCATACAATAAAAAGAACGCCAAACCGGTATCAATATCACTAACTGATTCAGAACTAGAAACTCTGAATTTTATCATCGATAGATTTAACATTTTCAGCCGTAAGAATGATAAAAAATTAAGGCTCAATCGATCAGATGCAGTACGTGCCATGATGAACTTATTATCAAGCTATGAAGATGATGAGTTATTCACTTTTTTAAGTAACGAACGCTGATTCTGAGCATTCAGTCTAGAAGTATTTGGTAACGATATTGATCTATTTGGCGGCGTAATATAATGAACAAAGCAAAAATAAACACTTTTCTCTGTGCGATAGCCCTGATGTTTGTAGCACAAAACGCTTATTCGGCGTTCGCATATCTGCAAGATGATCCTTCATCTGAAGATCAACAAACCAGCGAAAGAGATATTTTGTTCTCAAACACGTCTCTTATGAATGGACCAATGGAAAACATGGCACCGAGGACACAAAGCCGCGCGTTTAATCCGTTAGTGGCCTCTGAGAATATTGATAATTACTCTATCTATCAGCAAGCTACCGTTCATCAAGAACCGCTTTCTGAGGTAATAGACACTATCTACCCTTCCACACAAGTGATGCATGAGATGGGAGTGTTCTCATTTAAAGGTATCACGTCGGTGGATGATGGATATAATGAGACCTATTCATTTTAGATAGTGATTCAAACCATCATCTCGATTCTAAAATCATATTTTTTTCTAATATTAATTAGTTAAATTAATTTTTTATAGTATGCATCTTTGTGCACCATAGGATAATTTCTATGATAGGGATACATTACTATTTGCACAATAAATTAATAACTCTATACTTTAAATAGAAAAAATTATAAAAATAAAATTATTGACGTTATTGACAGATACTTAGTTGGCATTCATATTTTATATTGATTTTTATTGCTTCGATTGGTGATTTGTATGACTGGGTATCTCGAAATGTTGGGTAAAACCAAGAGCTATTACACCTTGGATCAACTTAGGGCTTTCGTGGTGGTCGCCCATACGGGATCGTATACTGAAGCTGCAAGAGTTCTCCGCAAGGATAGAACAACGCTTCGCGAGCATATCGAAAACTTAGAAATTGATTTCAATCTTACTTTACTTAGCAAAGAGGGAAAGCGAATTACGCTCACTGAGCATGGAGAGGTGATTTTGCGTGGTGCTCGATCTTTGCTACTTGGTGCCGATACCTTAAATAACTTAGCCAACTCACTGTCTGAGAAAGAGGTTAAGCACATAAATGTCATGTTAGATAAGCACTTTCCTGATGAAATTGTCACCATTATTGAGCAGGATATTTCTGAGACTTTTCCTAACTTAACCATTCACTGGGCTCATAGTACCAACCAAGGTTCGATTGCTTCTTTGTCCAAAGGCGATGCTGATATCGCGGTTATCCAACATCTTTCATCGCACTCTGGTTTTCATCCACCAGCAGGATTGAGTGTATGCTTTTTGGGCAATTTAAAAGGTACCATATTCGCTAGAAACAGCTCTCCTCTTCAGGAGTTGGATTTGGTGTCGATGGCGGATCTAACCTATGAAGATCGTTTGATCTATGACGGTGATATAGAGGATACCAAGGTGATTACCGGAGGGTTGCCGACAAATTTTCAGGTTTTTTCCTCCAAAGGTTTACTTCTCTCCTGCTTAAAAGTCAAAGGGTGGACATACTTACCCTATGTGGCTGTGACCCCTGATTTGCTGGCGCATATATCGCCATTGAAATGTGATTTCATCAATGACTCATGGTTTACTAGCCACGTGTTGTTACACCGACCAGCAACAAAATCGTCTGCTACCACTTACATTGCAGAGAAAATTAAACGCCACTACAAGCAATATGCGGAAAAAAGTGTTGCAGAGTCGTTTAACAAAAAAGCTTCGTAAGTGTAAATATCAAGCTGAACATAAATGAGTCTTAGAGCTCATTTATGTAGATTGTTATTTACGATAAATAATTAATATGAATTTTCTATATCATTTTGATTGAATTTAGGGTAGTTGGATGGTTTATCGCGGTTAATATTAGTCAGAAAGTTATTGTCTTTTATAGGAATGACGGCTTTACCATAATCAAAATGATTGAGTAAGTTTCTCATCGAGCTGTTATTGAGACTCCCCCCCTTTCAATTGATACCAACTTGCGATGTCCGGAGTAACCCAGTAACCGTAATTGTTCTCCGCACTTTCATTACCATGAGCAAAGCGCATCGCGTGTGTGCCGCCTCCATCCTTATGGTAAACGAATTTCACGTGATCCCCTTGCGTCTCCACTTCAGCGTCTAGTTCTGATAGGGTAGAGGCGTGTGTATCAGATAGCAGTAATCCTTCTTCTGAGCCAGTTTGTCGCTCAGTTCAGCGTGTGCCTAAAGGAAACTCATTTAGAATATCTGAAAAACAATATTCACCTATCAATGAAAATCAGGGATTATATATCCCTGATTTTGAAATTTTACTTAAAGATTATTAAACTAGGAATTACAAATAATTGCGTTGATATTGTAGTCATTAGTGTTGAATGCTTTGATTTGGGAGAGAATCTAATATTCAAAACACCTTGATCCATATTGTTTTTATAGAAGTCAAAATGAAACTGATTTACCGTTGTAAGCTGTAAATCGATATATTTTTATTAACGGAGATATATCTACTCGGAACTTATGGTTATTAATGGATTAAGTAATATGAAAATATATAAAATGTTTCTTAGTGTTAAAATGGTATCTTTACTATTTATTTTAGTATCGAACTCAGCTTTTTCGTATATCGCCCAGTATACATCTGTTTACAGGTTTGATTCTCGCCCTCCTGAAGAAATTTTCCAGTATGGGTTTACACCACAAGGTTCAAACCCTTCCTTGTACCACCATGTTGTTGAAAACCGTCCAGAGCTAGAATCCTATGAAGAACGTTCGAATTATGTTGCAACAACGCATGATAGAACAATTGCCGTGCAATGGGCCCGTGATTATCTGTACCTTGACGAACACGAAACGGACTTAGTTTATGTGTACGAGATTATTCCTAATGAAGACTTTTATAGTGTTGTCGATTCTTTTCAATCAGCGATCGATAGTGGCCATTTTAGTTCGGTTGAAAATAATTTACTCAGAAGAGCAATTGGAAATATCGAAGATAGTGAGGCAGAAAGTGATGATTACAGTGATACAGAGCCCGGATTTGGTCATGAAGGAGAAATTGTTGCTTCGGGACAAATAACTAGCGATAGAATTGTTAGTGTTACGACTTACAGGCTAGATTCTACACAAGAAGAAGATGATATGGTTGTTGTGGGTGAAGAAAGTAATGCTAGTTTTGATAGCAGTCATCTAGGTCAATTGAGTAATGGCACTCCTCTTAGTGAAGATCTTATTTTTGGCGAATGGTTCCGAAGTCGAGAGGATAGAAATACGATTGCATCGCTGGTCAACTCGATGGTCGATCAAGTTTCTTCAGATTTACTAGGTATAGATCCGAATGATGTTTTCCAGCCAACCTGTCAAAGAAGCATTCAAGAATGTCTTAAGCCACATAACATAGTTTTAACTAGTGACTATCAAACTGGTCTTTTGTGCTTGCGTACCAATAGCAGTCTTTCTAATCCAACAGCGGAAGCATCAGCACATATAAATTATTGCTCTGATGTAGAAGGTAAGCAAAGGGAATGGGTATATACATCCCAAGGACAATTTATACAAGTGATGAAGGATAGCAAGGGAAGAAAAAATTATTTTTGCCTAACCTATAACGGTTACCCAGATGAAATGGTTATGAAAATATGTAACAGTAATGATGGCAAGCAGAAGTGGTTTTTTAGAAAAGTAAACTCTGGAAATGAAGAATATAGAGTTATGGTGAATGGTGAAGATATTTTGAAGAATGATTATGGTGTTGTATACAAAGTAGATAATTACTATGAAATCATAAGAAATATGACTGATCCATTGTATCAGTTTGAGTTGAATATTAAGCCATATTTCTACAGCAATGGTGATGATAATAGTGTACTCTACAACTACGATGGTGATCAGTTTGAATACTTAGCACCGTATTCTGATTGGGTTGCACTGAGAAAAGATTTCTATCGTAATATCTATTACAATGCTCATTCAATGTCAATTTTTTCTATCCGAGAGCCAGAATATGGACAGGCTTATTCTTCTTGTTTTGATAGTGAGATAAATACTAGTTGGTCTTGGGTTAAGAATTCCGATTGTTCTCCAATATCGGTTACCAATTCTCAACAGTGGAAGATAGATTTTACTCCAATAAAAAGATATTTAAGCTATGGTCAGTATTATTTTATTGATCAGGTGAGAATAAAGAGTAAGAGTAATGCGGATTTATTTGTTGATTATTCTGGTTCACATAAAGGATATGCATTTGCAGATTATCCACCTTATTCTAGTGGCTACCATGTCAGTCGTTATAGGAACTTTTACAGCAAGCAGAAATTGCCAGTAAACTCTGTCTCGGTCGAAAATCGTTGGGAGAATAGACCTCAATCTTACGACGTATTCGCGAAATAACAGTCTGGATGAAATATTATGAAAATCACACGGCGTCAGTTTATCACAACAGCAGGCAGTGCTGTTTCGACCGGGCTTGCTATTCCCGTATCCCATCGAGTTATTGCTTCTTCTCTTTTCTCTACAAATCGATTGAAAGATTCTCCTTTGCAGAAAAATCCGCTGGGCTATAACGGTCAGCGGCAAGATGTAGTCACCCATCTTTATCCACTGGGTAATGGTTATCGTGCTTATAGTCCGAGTTTAATGCGCTTTCATGCGCAAGATAGTCTTAGCCCTTTCGGTAAAGGTGGCGTAAATGGCTACGCCTACTGTTTGGGCGATCCGGTTAATCGTCATGATCCCAGTGGCCATTTTGCTCTATTAAGTCTACTGATCGGTGCAATAGTTGGTGCGCTGGTTGGAGCGGCTCTGTCAGCAGTAGGGGAAGGTATTCAAGTTGCGATTGATCCAAAGCACAAGTTTGACTGGAAGCAAGTTGGTATCGGTGCTGCGTTGGGGTTTATCAGTGGTGGATTTGGCACTGTTGCTCAGGGAGCGAAGACCAGTGTCCAGGCAGGGCTTGCACTGGCTGATGGGCTAATATCCGGAGGCGCGGATTTTGGCCTAAACGTAGCTGCTGGTGTGCCAGTAAAGCAAGCCGGTATTAATGCGGGCATTGGTTCTTTGGTTGGTTTAAGTGCTTTTGGTTTTGGTAAAGCCTTAAAAGCGATAAGCACGAAAAATAGAACATATACACGTTGGTCAATAACTGTAGTCAGTTCCGAGTGGGATCGACGACGACAAAAACTTTTTTCTCTTGGGTATACAGATAACTTTCGCTCAACTAGGCGAGAAGCAATTGTTCTTCATGGAACCAAAAATGGGCAACTAGTGGTTGGAGAACTTCCTCAGTATCTCAACGGTAAATGGAGTACTAAACAAGGGTTGTATATTGAACCAAGATATATACCAGCGTATTTAAATAAGGAGTTTGGAATAGATCTTTTTCAACGCAGAGATCCTCTTCACTTGGTTAGTTGTTATGCAGAGCGTGGTGCTGCACAGGAGTTATCAGATACTCTGAGACGTCCGGTTATTGCGTATTCTGAGAGATCTGTTTATAGTCATGATCTGCACTCATTCGAAAGCCCTCACTTTATGTTATTGATTAAACCGAGTAGCAGTGACCCTAGATTTTTATTATATGATAGGGTACCAGCGTCACCTAAAACATTTTTTCCTAGCTGATTTTTGGCATTGGTTTTAATATGATTAAATGATTTTTAAGGGGATGAGATAAGTTATGAATTATAAGCAACATCGTAGTTCATCTTTTCCATGGTTTTATCGAGCAGGGTTCGTTTTAACCCTGCTGTTTGTTGTTGGTCCATTAGCGTTACCACTAGTTTGGTTATCTCCTGCATTATCTCGATTGACTAAATGGTTAACGACTGTACTGATGGTTATATTATCCTTGTTGATATATAAAGTTTGGATTGATATATCACCAATAATTCAAGTGTTATTAAAAAGCGTGCCATCATAAGGTAAATTTCAGAAACGTTGTGTTTCCATTAAATAAGTATGCCGTACTTGATGTCTTATGTGGTCTAATAGATCGAAAAAGGCACAGGAACGGCATTTTTTATTTCTAATCAATCCCCGTGCTGCTCCTGTTAACCAACTGATAATAAAGTGTATTATTTTATCTCCTTATTCGGCTTTGTTAATTTTTGGTCATGTTTTTACTTAGCGTTTTGAGTGTTTTTTTTAATTTTACTTTTCTTGGGGGTTAATAAAATCTTTGCCTATTCATCTGATAGGAATAAACAATTGGTTTAATTAATGGTGGTATTTATTATTCAAGCATAACAGTTGTTCTGTTATGTTGATGTATGGATATTTTATCTAATGGAAGTTTATTTATGAATATAGTCAATATGATCACAATGTCTAAAAATAAGGTCGCTTTGATGGCGATCAGTGCTTCGGTGGTGTCAATGATAACACTTTCATTTATTACTCAGGCTAGTGAAAGTAATTCGAATGAATTTATTCTCACGGAAGATGGTGGTAGCCCTGTATTAGATGATTTCAACTCATTGACAATAGGAAATAGTGGGCCTGTTCTTTTGCAAGACGTGCAGTTGATTGAAAAATTGCAGCGTTTTGTTCGTGAGCGTATTCCTGAAAGGGTTATGCACCCACGCGGTACGGGAGCTCAAGGATATTTTATTTCCTCAGATGACCACTCTCAGTTAACAGCGGCTTCGCTATTTAGTAAGAAAGACTTAAAAACGCCTGTCTTGGTACGTTTTTCTAGCGTTATCCATTCGAAAGGTTCACCCGAAACTGCGCGTGATCCTCGCGGGTTTGCGGTAAAATTTTATACACAAACAGGTAACTGGGATTTGGTTGGCAACCATCTACCAACATTTTTTATCCGTGATGCGATTAAGTTTCCCGATTTTACTCACGCTAACAAGCCGTCTCCAGTCACTAATCTTCAAGATCCAAACCGTTTCTTCGACTTTTTCTCTAAAACACCAGAATCAACACAAACGCTGACTTGGTTGTTTTCGGATATCGGAACGCCCGCTTCATTTCGGACGATGGAAGGTTTTGGTGTGAACACATTTAAGTTTATCAATGCAGAAGGTGATATTAGATTTGTCAAGTTTCATTGGAAATCTCAGCAAGGTATAAAGAACCTGACTAGCCAAGAAGCGCAAGAAATACAAGGTAAAGACTTCAGCCATATGACGCGTGATCTCTATGAGAACATCGCTCAAGGGAATTATCCGAAATGGGATCTGATGGTTAAGGTGATTGAACCCAAGGATCTCAAAAAGTTTGACTTTAATATTTTTGACGATACCAAACAGTGGTTTGACGTACCAGAACAAAAGCTCGGTACTTTAGTTCTAGATAAAATACCACCAAACTTTTTTCAGTACACTGAAATGGCCGCTTATGCACCTTCTCGTATGATTTCGGGTATTGCTGCTACGCCAGACAAAATGTTGCAAGGACGCCTCTTTTCTTATGCCGATGCGCAGATGTATCGCTTAGGGGCGAATTATCAGCAACTGCCGGCCAACAAACCGCTGGTTGAAGTGAACAACTATCATATTGATGGCTTAATGAATACGGCTGAGTTGCCAGGAGAGGTCAACTACAACCCAAGCCAAGTCAAAGAGCAGAAAGTGATGACTGAAAAGGATGATAGTGACATGGTGCGAGGATATCTGACCCGAGAAGAGATCAAGCAGCCGCGTAACTTTTATCAAGCAGGTATTTTGTATCGCTCGTTTACGCCACAAGAACGGACGAATTTGGTGAATAATCTCAGGGATGCGTTGAGTCAGGTACATTCAGAGCAAGTTAAAAACACCATGGTTAACTATTTCTACCTTGCTGACAAAGAGTATGGGCAGAGAGTTGGAGAGGCTCTTGGACTGGATCCGAAAGCTTACACTCAAGATATGATGGGAATGCATTAATTTCGCTTTAGCGGTTGGAAAGTTTAGTTATCCGTGTTTTGGGCCATTGCCTGCCGCTTTCCAATCGCTAATTTTCACTCCATTCAACTCTAAAAATGGACTAGTTAGGGAACTGATTATGCAACAAAAAAGATCTTGGCGAGGGGACATAACCTCTCTAAGCTTAAAACGGTATATTATGCTGTTTATCTGGTTAATGATGTTTACGCTGGGTGTGGTTAGCCATGGCGTGTTCGCTGAATCAACGGAGGCGAGTAAACCAGCTATAAGCTATGGCGATGTATCTAGTCCTGAACTCTTGTCTCAGGAACAGTCTCAGGAACAATTGGCGCTGGCATTTTTTCATGCCGCTCGCACTGGTGATGTTGAAATGATGCAAACTTTTATTGATGCCAAAGTGAATCTTAATTTCCAAAATGGGCAAGGGTACAGCGCAATAATGGTGGCTGCGTTTCGTGGGCAAAAACCGATTGTAGACATGCTTCTGGAAGCCAACGCTGACCCTTGTCTGGTCGATTATCGCGGCAATACAGCCTTGATGGCGAGTATTGTCTCAGGGGAGATTGATATCGCTCGCTCACTTTTGAAAATAAAATGTGACAGTCCACATATACAACAACGAACAGAGGAATTTATTGAGCAGTTTGCTAAGCCGGAATTCAAAATATTATTAAAAGACAAGTTTCCATAGTAGCGACAGAGATGTAATGTAATTTTTCTTCACGAAGATATATTTATTTCTTGTTTTTAAAGTCTCTATAAATTCTAATTGTGATGCAACTATTCTCATATTTTCCTTTAATGATTTGATTGTTAAATTAATAAACTAGACTGGGCTTTTCATTTTCTGGCTTGTATTGATTAACCTAATCCACGCTTCGGTTATCTTAACAGCTAGAATTGTTCATATCTTAATTTTATTACAAATAAATAAGTATTGAATTGATTTTTATTGGTTTATTTATTTTATCTTCTATTTACTATTAATTGGAACATACTGTTTCTGGTTTAGAGTTGGGATAAGTTTGTATTTTTATTTATCTTATTGGTCAATAAGTGGGCAATGAAAATAGGTGATTTTATGGATCAGAAGCATCAAATGTCGCAAGAACATATTTCTGTTGTCACGACTTTGCTCGTACATTTTGATTTGGTTTGTCGATGTCGAGGTTTAAGAGCGACTGCAAAAAAGATGGGAATCCCTCTCACTCGCCTTTCTCGTTCAATCGATCAGCTTGAAAATATTTTAGAGAGGAAACTGATATATTCAGATTGCAATACTTTCTCTCTTACCAAAGAAGGTGAGCGCCTTCGTCGAGAAGTGGATGTCAGTGGGTTACTGGTAAAACTGAACTATGAGTTTCAACAGTACCAAAGTCGGCAAACGTTAAAACTTCACGTTGCACCGCAGGTTAAAGCAGGCATATGCGGTGACATCCTGTCTCAATATGCAGAAAAAATATTGGATAGTCGTATATCCGTTATGGTGAGTTGCGAATCTCTTGATGAGCTAGAAATACATCGACAGCTGCAAGTGGGGGATTTAGATGTGGTACTTTCCTACCACCGATTTTCATCGCGATCGATTGAAAATCGCCACATTTATACCGATTGCTACGCGTTTTACATGCATAAAGAACACTTTCAAGCTGGGCAGAAGCTTGGTGTTGATATTCATCATCTTGCGACCTTGAGTTCAGGGACTGAGTTGGAAGCGACTCATTTTATCGAAGACCTATTTTGTAACGCCGCTTGCGCTGAACTTGGAAAGCTATCGCCAATCTTGCTGCCTGACATCGAGAGTCTTTGCTGCTTATCGAAGTCTGTTCCTTCGTTGTTGTTATTAAATCGAGTTGCAGAACGCGAGTTTGCGATGCGAGGTATTGAGTTACAGTTGGTCAAATCTGTCAGTGAGATCTGTATCCCTGTCTATTTGTCATTTCATAAAGCGAATCCGCGACAGAAGATGTTTAAGGAGGTGGCCGAAAACTACTTAGAGTTCGTTGGTTTTATGAGCGAACCCGATCCGAAATTGAAAACCGTTTCGTGACTTGAGTAATGTGTTACATAAAGTCGGTTTTAAACCTAGGGCGTGTTGACCTTTCGTGATGGCTTTTTGAGCAGCATGGTAAGGCGTTATAATTTGTTTCGCCAAAAATAAACTGTAACTCCATACCATGCCGAGACTAATGCTAACTGATAAGCGGTGGCAAAAGCTACTTCAAGTAATGAAAAACACTGGCCGCATTTATAATAAATCTGAACATAGAATGACCTTTGAAGGGATTCTTTACCGCATGCGGACAGGAGTTACATGGCGTGATCTTCCCAAAGAGTTTGGGGACTGGAACACGGTTTATCGTCGCTTTAACCTGTGGTCGAAGAAAGGCCTGTTAGATATCTTATTCAAAGAGTTATCAAAACTTTCCGATTATGACTGGGTGTTTGCAGACGGCTCAATAGTCAAAGCTCATCAGCATAGTACAGGAGCAGCGACACCAGATAATGAGTGTATTGGAAAGAGTCGCGGCGGTAACTCAACGAAAATTCATTTGGTTGTGGATAGCGGCGGATTACCAATCTATTTTGAGCTATCAGAAGGCCAGAGAAATGATATTGCTCGTGCCGAGAGCCTTGTTGACAACCTTAAGGAGGTCAACGTATTTATCGCTGATAAAGGCTATGACAGTGAAGCTTTAAGGGCTTATGTTGACTCTAAAGGTGGTGAAACCGTTATACCGAAGCGAAATTATGGACAAGATATCGACAAAGAAAGCATGGATTGGTGTCTCTATAAGTATCGACATTTGGTAGAGAATGCTTTCGCGAGAATTAAGCACTTCCGAGCGATATCAACGAGATATGATAAGTTAGCAAGAAATTACGCCAGTATGGTATCACTGGCGTTTACGATAATGTGGCTGCCGATGTATTGTTGAGCGAAATATGTACAGCAAAGATCAACTGGCCCCAGTAAGTCGCATTGTTTCTTGAACTCGTTAAACGCTAATTCTGCGCTGAGGAATCCCCTAATGATTTTTAGAAAAAAAATCATTAATTTAAGCTGGATGCACACCTTGTCATGTGATCAAATGATTTCGCCAAAAAACAACAACCAGACAACAAGATGTGCGAACTCAATATCCTACACGATTCTCTTTACCAATTCTGCCCTGAACTCCACTTAAAGCGACTCAATCGCTTAATGTTAGCCTGTCGTGCTTTGCTCGATAGCAAGACGCTGACACTCACTGAACTTGGCCGCAACTTGCCCAACCAAGCGAGAACAAAGCACAACATTAAACGCATGGACCGATTACTCGGCAACCGACACCTACACCTACACAAAGAACGTCTTGCTGTCTATCGATGACACGCCCGCTTTGTTTGTTCAGGGAATCCCATGCCCGTGGTCTTAGTCGATTGGTCTGATATTCGTGAACACAAACGATTGATGGCGTTACGGGCATCCATTGTACTGCATGGCCGCTCTATCACTCTCTATGAAAAAGCGTTTCCTTTATCTGAGCAATGCTCGAAATCAGCACATGACCAGTTTCTAGCGGATTTGGCCAACATTTTACCGCCTAATGTCACACCTCTCATCGTCAGCGATGCTGGATTTAAGTTGCCTTGGTTCAAATCCGTTGAAAAGTATGGTTAGTTTTGGTTAAGTCGAATACGTGGCAAGGTTCAGTTTGCTGAACTGGGCTCTGAAAACTGGATTTCAATCAGTGAGTTGCATGCTCAGGCATCCAGTAGACCTAAAACTTTAGGCGACAAAAAACTCACTAAGAGCAATCCAATCCAATCCATTGCCACATGGCACTCTATAAGTCGTTACCTAAAGGCAGAAAAAACCAACGCTCGACACGAACTAACTGCCACCATCCATCACCGAAAATATACTCTGCCGCGACCAAGGAGCCTTGGGTGCTTGCGACGGACCTTCCCCCCATCAACCCGGACACCAAAGCAACTGGTCAATCTTTATGCTAAACGCATGCAAATTGAAGAAACCTTCCGTGACTTAAAGAGTCCAGTTTACGGGCTAGGTCTAAGACAAAGCCGAACTAACAGCCCAGAGCGCTTCGACATTATTTTACTGATCGCACTCATGTTACAACTCATGTTTTGGCTAGCGGGTTTGCATGCTCAAAAGCAAGGCTGGGACAGGCACTTCCAGGCGAATACCGTGCGAACAAGGAATGTATTATCAACCGTTCGCTTGGGTATGGAAGTTCTACGAAGGTCAAACTACGAAATCACAACGTTAGAACGACTATATGCAGGGGCAGAGCTCACACGGCAACTTCACCAATATGGTTATGCGCTGGGTGATTTATGAGGGGATCCCTCAGTACCGCGTCACCATGAGAAACATTGTGGTCAGAATATTTTGGGATAACGGCATCTATCATCCGTAGCAGGCCAATTTCGTGACAAAAGGCGGCAATGAGACCAAGGTGATCTAAGCGTTTAATAACAGGCTTAGTAGACATATTTTGAGAGCGTCAAATAACAGCAATAAATCAAAACTGTCGATCGTGGTCAAGATGGTGTCGTCGTTTTTATTAACAAATGTTCGCTAGATCACACTATTTGAATTCTGGAATTAGCTGCGGAATGACGGATCATTTATGTTGATTAGACTCTTAGCTAAAAATGGTCATTACTATATCCAAAAACTTCGAATAAATATAAGAGTGATGAACTAAAGTTCGATGCAATTAACAGCAAATTAACTATTAACAAAATGCAAAATATTAAAAATTTGATCTGGGTTCTAGATTTTGTTTTATGTAGAAACTTTGAATTGAATTAAAAATTAATTATTTGTAAATATTAATAATTGTTTCCGAACTGTTGATTTGTATGTCAATAATGCCACAGAGTCACTGTATTTTGCGCGTGATGCTTGGAAATTAAAAAAGTATAAAATAGACAATGGCTAGAGGTTGATATGGGCGTAGTGCTTTCCATTACTAGTTTTCACAAGTTCACACCAGAGCTACAGAGTTTTTACTTTATCTTCTGCAGAGGAACATTGCTCAATTAAATTTGGTCGTGCTGATTCTTGTTACTGGGTTCTTCCCGATCCTGAACGCATTATTTCAGTCGTGCATGGTGAGATATCAAATTTTGGAAATGACTTTTTATTAAGATATCTATCAATTAATGGTTTATTTATTAACAGCTCAGTAAGTCATGTGGAAAATAGAATAGATATCGCTTTAAAAGATAAAGACACAATTAATTTTGGCGATTACGAAATTGAAGTTTCACTGCAGGATATTTGGAAAGAAACCGCCATCGATGAACGGCCGTCCCCCTCCTGTTCTTACTTTCTAGGTGTTTTTAATTGTTCATATATAACTAGTACTTATTATTCATACGAAAGTGAACAGATAGATATTGCGCAGAAAATATCAAACTCCGAAATACGTTTCCTGTATGAACATAAGTGATGCCAATAGTTAATGCGAAAGGTAGGTGTTGGATTTTATCAGAAATTACCGCGAGTAATTACAGAAAAGTCGCCACTCATTATAAACTCGGCGGACATTGAATTCCAATCATACAATGTCTTAAGCACGAATTATGAATATGATAAGAGTTAGAAAAAACCACATTAGCCATTAGCTTATGTGAAAGTATTATAATTCACTTGAATAAAGTGACAGTGAAATATTCATCATAATGGAGGAATTACAGCTTAAAGAAGAGTTTATGAGTTTAGCAACCAGGATAGGCATTAAAAACAATCTCAATTTAAATATAAAAGTTCAGTTCTTTAGATATAAAAATATATATTCACCATCCATAAGGAAATAATAATGAATCATTTAAAAAAACACTTACTCACGCTACCGTTAACCTTGCTTTCAACATCAACATTTTCAGCAATCAATAGCGATTATGAGGTTTTATCGATCATGCTCTCAGCTGATCACAATGAAAGCCTTGGTGCCCCGATGCCTTTTTATGCGAATGGGAAAATGCAATCAAAGCTGAATGTCACGGTTGCTTTCGCTGACCGATACGGTCAGCCGGTGACGGTAAGCAACGACGAAGTAAAGAATTCGATTTCGTTTTACCTAAAGAGCAATGATGTCCAACTAGGCAGAGACAAAGACTGTAGCTATGGCCGAGATTGTTGGGGCTACACATACAACG
The DNA here is from genome assembly GCF_000960595.1 of Vibrio sp. S234-5. Classification (NCBI taxonomy): domain Bacteria; kingdom Pseudomonadati; phylum Pseudomonadota; class Gammaproteobacteria; order Vibrionales; family Vibrionaceae; genus Vibrio; species Vibrio sp. S234-5. The sequence continues at coordinate 88,961 of NZ_JZAM01000195.1, read as the reverse complement.
AGAATGACTACGCACACCAAATCAGCGGCGTGTATCGCAGTGCTGAAAGCCTTCCTAACTCACGCGTTCTTTCAACGGCATCTAACAAGCTGACAGCTTGGGTATATGGCAACGAAACGGCTCAATACCGCCAAGTTTGTGCACAAATCCAGTTCGAGGATGGCAACGTTTACGACAGCTGTGCTTACCCATACGATGAAAGTGCTCTCTACCAAGGTGTGCAACCTAAAGAGTACAGCGCTTCTGAGTTTGCCGACATTGGTACAGGTGAAAGAGTTTGGAAAGACGACGGTGACGGCTTCTACTTTGAAAAGGCAGAAGTTCGTAACTTCTACATCACACCAACAGACACTTCCATCACCATGACCAAAGTTGCCATGGATAACTGGGAAGAGTCGAACAACGACAAGGTCTTTTTACGAGACGAATGGCTTGGCTGTTACAGCAATTGTCCAAACGGAGTCCGCTCAGTAAAAGGCTACATCTTTGAGCCAGGCCGAGAGCGCACGGTTTCAGACGAATACGTATGGAACAGCGCTGCTGGCCAAGGTCGCACAGCAACGTGGCGCGTTAACCAAAAGCTGCGTTCTGTGACACTAAGTCAGCTGCTTTTCTCTGGCAACACTTCAATTAATGACTCTCAAAACGAGTACCGCTTCACCGCTTATGACCAGTACGGAAACAAAGCGCGTCTTAAACTGACTTACCCTCAAAGCCAATTTAGCGGCGGTGGTCAGAAGTGGGACTACACCAAATGGAACCTAGTTAACCAATAATTTCTCGGCCTTAGAAAAACGTTAGCCCACACTCGTTGGGCTAACTTTCGCTTTATTTAAAGGAGACACTATGTCTAATTGGACTTCAAATGCGTTTAACTTTGATAGTTTTTGTTCAGGGGGCGTAGACCAAAGAACAAGAAGCTACTCCTATCAAATTCTTCTAGGTTCCTTAGTCGGCAACTGGCTAAAAGGCCCTAACCTTGATATCGCTCTGCAATTTTCTCCCTACTCGACAGATAACCTAGGCTTCGGCAAAGGTTGGAAGCTAAACATTCCAAGATACGATCTAAAAAATAAGCAACTGCATCTTGCGAATGGGCAGTTTTACCGAGCTGAATTAGGTGCAAACTACAAACTTGCTCTCCGCTACAAAAAGCTGCTCGACTTCTCCGTAAAAGGCGATGCCAGCGGTTATGCAATTGCTTATCGAAATGGTCGTAAAGACATCTTAGATGATCACGGTAACCTAATTAAAATCATTCAAAGTGATGGCCATGCTTTGCATTTTTCTTGGTTAAACATTGGCTCAGAAAAACGTCTGAACAAAGTCTGGGATGACCGCACATCCGAGAGCCAACCACTCTTGCTTATCGTCCACGCGAATCCGGGCAGAGTGAATATTTTCACCAACATTGGCAGTGCACACGAAGCGTATTTCAGCCTTATCTTAAACAATAATAACCTTGTCCAATGTAACCTATCTGAAGATGCAGGTAGCTATGACTTTGGCTACAAAACGATTGGGGCTTATAACCTGATTCAGAGTGTCACCCATCCTTGTGGGATGCTTGAGCAACTTGCTTATGAAGCAAATGGGATAAGAGTCAACACCAACACTTATCTCCCAGCGGTGACTTCTCATCATGTACTGACTCGAAACTCTCCCATCATTACGACGGAATATGACAGCGTAAATTCCGATAGCCGCAACTTTATGGGTTACAACGTTCCGGGCGGTAGTTTAGGTGAAGGCATCGATAACCTTCTTGAACGTGGGTTCGAATACACATACCGAGTACAAAAAGTGGAAGGCGGTACGATTAAGACCATTCAAACCTACAACCAATTCCACTTGCTGGTTGAAGAAGCACGTTTGGTCAACAATAAACTTGTTCACCTCAAGACGCTTGGCTATCCAGCGCGTAACAATGAGAGTTTTGCCAACCAGCCTGCTCAGTATGCCTTAATCAACAAAGAAGATCAGACTTGGTCATCGGGTGAAGATAGTCATCTGCAAACTCGTCATTGGGAATACGATCAATACGGTAACATGTTGTCTTTCAAAGATGAAAACAACATCACAGAGTACTATGAATATTACTCGTCAAAAGGTGAATCTGGCTGCCCTGCTTCACCTTCTGGCATGGTGAACTTTGTGAAGTCTCGCACTCTAACTAATGGCTCTGAAGAACGTAAGATCTCCTATGAGTACGGTGAAACCACTGGTTTCAACAACCAAAAGGATGTCGTGCTACGCTTGGAAAATGCTCATGACCGCTACCAAAGCTATTACAGCTACCACGAGGATAAAAGCGAGGCGTTTTCTTTAGGCCGTTTAGCTTCAATTAAGAACGATCTCATGCATGCAGAAGGTACCTTTTCAAAGACATCAAGCTATCAGTACACCTTAAGCAATGAGACGGTCGAGGAACATGAAGAACTGGTGTGCCACGACAACACCAAAACTAACGTCGTTGTCGGCCATTATTTTGATATCGGCGAAATCGCTCATCACGTGGACGCAGATGGTGTTCGCTGTAGCTTTGAATATGACTCGCTACGTCGTACTAAAACCGAACGTATTGATGGCAGTGCGGCACGCTCATACCAATACCTTGTCGACACAACCCAAGCTAGACAAACCTTGGTGTTGACGGACTGTAAAGGCAACCTATGCGAACAGAGTTGGGATGGCCAAGGCAGAGAGTTAGAAGCGAAACTAGGCAACACAACCATTTGGAAAAAAGAGTACGACGCGCTCGGCCGCTTAGAAAGCAAGAGCTCATTTGATGATCTTCCCGATAAAAATGCACGCTCAATTTCTGTCACCCAAACCGAAAGTTATGAATACGACGATTGGGGTCAGGTTAAAGCCACTACGCTGCCGAATGGCAATCGTCACATTGCGTTTAACAACCTCGCAAGCCGCCAAAAAACACACGGTATTGAGGGATTAGCGTTAACAGTTAGCCATTTAAACAACTGGGGATTAGAAGACAGGAAGCAACAGGGTGATCGTGTTTGGCATTATGAATACGACGCTTGGGGCCGCCTAAAAAAAGAAACCGATCCTGCGAGTCAATCGAAAAGCTATAAATACGACAAATTTGATCGCGCGATTCATATTACTCAAGCTAACAATGTGGCTCAGCAAATCACCTACGCAGCACATACTGATCAAACGCAAGTCACGAAACTAGAGATCGGTTCGCAGATCGTTGGTCAGCGCGACGTCGACGGGTTGGGACGACCTCTTGAGCTTCGTCGAGGGGCTAGCAATCAAGCTTCTTTAGCGTGGACGTACGTAGACAGCAGTAATATTCCAGCAACTGAAACCAGCTTGTCTGCGCCAACAAGACGCTTTACTCGTGATGATCAATTGGGTGTTCTCAACGAGAAAGAATCCGGCGATCAGTTAACGACATACCAATACGATCCCGTTTCTGGCTTACCAACTGGCAGCCAAGATAACAACGGCAGTCGTAGCACGATCACGTATTCCTCGACCGGCCTACCTGAGTTTGAGCTGCATGACGGAAATATCCGCCAGTACACTTACTCAAAAGGCGGCGTGATTGCATCAATTCAAGGTGCGCGTGATAGCCGTCAGTTTGGTTACGATGAGCTTGGCCGACTGGTCAAATTAAGTACGGACAACGCCACTGTCGAATACGAATACGATCAGTTTGATCGCATCACATTAGAGCGTTTGACATCCGGGAATCACACACAAACCACCGAAATTGAATGGGATGAATACAGCCGCGAAGTAAACCGCGCGGTGGCACTCAACGACGTTTATATCTTTGAGCAGTCTCAAGCCTACAACGAACTTGGTTTGCTTCGCTCTCGCGAAAAAGAATGCGCGGAGTTGGGCAAGGTAACGGAGACGTACACCTATGATTCACTCTCGCAATTAAGGCGTGTCGATTTCTTAGGCAACGGCCCACTCAGCGAATGGGGGAAACCTATCGTATTCCTTGAATGGAGCCACGATGACTTAGGCAATATGTTGACTCAACACTGCGTAACCAACGAGTCTCAAGACTTCGCGAATTACTACTACGAAGCGGATGATCCAACTCAGTTAACACGCATCACTCACACGCATCCTCAGCTTCCTAGTCAAACCGTACTGAAATATGACCAGAACGGAAACATGATTCAGGATGCCGAAGGTCGAGAGCTTCGTTACGACCACTTCGACAAACTCACTAGCGTGCTGTCCGGCAATACAGAATGGCAATACTCATACGACAGCAATGATCGCCTAATCAGACAACATTCTGGCTCCGAAAGTCGTCAATTTGAGTACTTGTGGAGTGACATCGCGTCTATCGAAGAAAATGGCAGCGTCACTCACTACATCTACGATGATGGCGTGCCGAAATGGTCAGAGCAAGGTTCTGTTGTCTCTATGCTAGCAACCGATCAAAACGGTTCTGTCATCGCTTCCAACAAAGCTGGTCAAACTGGCTCGATGTACCGCTACTCTCCATATGGACAACGCGAACAGGTGGGAAATACCAATGAGCAATAAAGATTCTGTATTCATTACTCCGCTTAATCGACGTGAGTTTCTGATTAAAATCGGCCAAACCAGTGCAGTGGCTGGTGGCATTTCATTACTGCCAACTTCTGTGCGTCTTGCAATGGCACAATCGATGACGGTCTCCCCTTCACACTTAGGCTTTAACGGCGAATGGTTGGATCCGGTACTTGAGGGTTATCACCTAGGTCAAGGTTATCGTGTCTACCAGCCGAAGTTGATGCGCTTTAACGCTCCAGACAGTCTAGCGCCATTTAGCGAGGGCGTGCACAACGCTTACATTTACTGTCACAACGACCCAATTAACTTTACTGACCCAAGTGGCCACTTGAATATCAGTAAGATCCTGTTTGGTGCGTTCGGTATCATTGCGGGGATTGTCGGGATTGCACTTGCGGCGCCAACCGGAGGCTCAAGCTTGGTTCTTGCTGCTGGTATCATCGGCGGCATCGCAGGCATGACCAGTGGTGCGCTCCAGCTTGCATCAGGCATCATTGATGACGGAGACATCTCACGTAAACTGGATATCGCCACCATTCCATTTGACATTATTGGCGTGGTCAGTGGCGGCTATTCGGCTTACAAATCGGTACAAAACTTACGTTGGGTACGAGCAGGCGGGGCTTTAGAAGATGTCACTCAACCGGGGCTTGGTTCTCGACTGTGGAACAAAATTCGTCCATCCGGTGAGTACAACCTTGAATGGGCACGCAAAACAAACCCAGCAATGAGGATCGGTAGTTCAGAAGGTCGGGTTATTGTAACCAAGATGGTACAAGGTGGCAAAACCATGACTTATACGCCTCCTCCGATTCACGGTGGCTTTACTAAGATCCTGCTTGACCAAGTGAAAGTAGGCGCGCGTGGCTACACCATCTACCAAGGCATCATGACCGCTGGTTCTATCGGCAGTCTCGGTTGGTCAGTAGTCAAAACTATCCCGGGAAGATTCGATAGCGGAAAGTCATCAGCTGAGAGTATGGTGACGGAAGGAAGAAGTGCAAATCCTGAAGCGAGAAAAAACCAGCTGTATTCTCTGGAAGAAACTCGCCAGCGCGTCAAATACGGTAATGATGTACAAAGAATGATACGTCAGTTGCCACTCTCGTAATGTTACGATCAATATAAAAAAGCTATGCCGTTGCCGTTCACTTAACGTGAGCGGCACTTATCTGAAAGGAGAGTCTACAGGTATTGAGTTTATGTACTCTCTTCCATAGTAATATTGCGACCCGCTTGATCCAGATACATACTTGGTGAAGCGCAAGCTTATGATGTTGTTGAGGTTTTAGTGATGGGCATGCAAAGTGGCGGTGGGGAAGAAGGCGGCAATGAATGCAGCACGACCGATGCCAACGCAGAGCAGTATCCGGCTTGGGATGCCTCGACTATTTATACCAACGAAACTTATACCAACGAAACGGTTAGCCATAACAGTTTCGTTTATCAAGCCAAATGGTGGATCCAAGGTAATGAGCCTGGTAGCGATTCGGTATGGGTAAATATCGGCCCAGCCGCATGTCACTAAGTTCATGATGGTATATTAAAGTCAGGTCCATATCCGCCAATCGACTGGTGGATATAGACAATATTTTTTCATAGACAGAATCAATATTCTCATTGAGCGCGCTGTTTCATTGAAGACAAGTCATTTATCGTGCCAACGGTTTCATTTTAGAGTGGAACAGAGTGTGTTTATTGATATTGTTCAAGTTGATTTTATTCTTATCTGGATAATCCGAAACTTTGCCTCTACTGTATTATCTTGACTGATTTCAGTTAATATAATAATTACGGGTGCTATTTGTTATTTTTAAATATATTGAGGTGAATATGAAATATCTATTGCTGGCACTAATTCTGCCGTTTAGTGTTTCTGCTCATATAATAGATGTCAATAATGATGCGGAATTTTCCAGCCATCCGCAAATGATTGAGAAAGAAAAGTATGCGGAAACAACGGATCCTGAATACAAAACAGCGCTAACTCGGCATGTGGTTTTTTTTGATCTAAAAGATAGTGTGACCGAATCACAGCGAGAAGAGATTATCCATCGATTTTTAGAGTTGCGTAATAGTACTCGTTATGGAAAACCATATATTCATAACATCGAAGTTGGACATGGTAATATTAGTCGGGAAGGAGTAGGAAAAGGGTACGATGTCTCATTTATTGTGAGTTTTTTATCTCAAGGGGATTTGAATTACTACGTTGGTCAGCCTGCGATTAGTGACCCTAAATTCTACGACCCTATGCATCAGGCATTTAAGGAGTTTGTCGGGCCTTTTCTCAAAGTAAAGAAAAACCCGGACGGTAGTGACAATGTTGGTGTGTTGGTGTTTGACTACCAGCTAACCAGTGTTGACTAAGCTCCTTTTAGTTTGAAACCCTTTTTAGTTTGAACCCCTTTTTAGTTGAAGCAGAGCCAAGCTGAAAAGGATGGGCGTGAAATTGAATGTCTGAAATAAAAATGTCTTAGGTACTTTGGCCTAAGACATTTTTCGTAGAGTGTTTTTTGTACAGCGGAAAGATAGCTAATAATTGATTAGTGTTGCAGCGGCGGTGTTAAAATCTGCGTATCGCAATCATACCCATCTCCATTTAGCTCCATGATTTCGCAAGAGCGCTTGAGAACCTCTTGAGGGGTTGCCCAACTCGTTTGCCAGTTGTCTTGATCAAAGCGTACATCTTTAAACAGATCCCACATGATCATGCCTGTTTTGCCTCCTTTGGCCACGTGGTTGAGAATCTCTACCAGTGATTCATGTTGTAGCACAAGCGAGCCGGTTGCCCTACTTCAAAGCCGACATTAATGGTTGGTGCAATGAGTAGCTTCTTCGGCTGGATTGAACTTTGTGCATAGCTTGGTGCCCCTTTCACGATAGCGTGCTCTGGTGAGCTTTGGCCATCAGTAACCAGTGAGTACGCGCCCGATTTTAGCCAAGTGATTTTCCATTCGAATGCATCCATATCTGCATGCCAAAACTCCTCATAGTCAACACAAAGGTGAAAGCGTATATTTTATAGAAATGGGTGAGATGGAACACTGTCCGGCTGATGAAGTGATTTTTTCTGGTGGAGAAAACGTGCCTTGTTGTGCCAACGCAACGGCTGTGAACGAAGCTGAACTCTCTGAGTGATAGCAAGCAATGAACTTTCGCCAAGCCCCGCAATAAAAAACCACCGCATTGAAGCGGTGGTTTTCTCTCTTTTCAATTGATCATTTTATTGCCATGTTGATTTAGCCCAAATGCTTAGGGGCAAGGGACTTGATCCCAGAACCAGGTGGCGCTGGTTGATGGCGTCTCCCACACACCTGGGTTGTTTTTCGCCACAAAGCATTCGCCGCCGTAGATGACGGTATCACCGTTATTGACTTGCGTTTGTCCAGGAATCCACTCAATCACCTCGCCGGGTTCGCTGCTGCCGTTGTCGCCACTGTCTCCGTTATCTACACCGCCGCTTGAACCACCACAGTCGCCCGCATCGGACGCGGTGCGCCACACGCCATACTCGCCAGTGGTGCCCGGTTCTTCGCCGCGAGTCCACCAACCCGCTCTCCAGGTTTGGCCATCATGGCTCACGCGATCGCCTTCGACGTAAGTGGTCGCAGCATTCCAATTGCTTTCACAGGTTTCGTCTGTATCGCCAGCAAGGACCGTAATATCGCGTTTGGCCGTGGTGGTTTGGTGCGCGCTATCGGTGACTCGGTAGGTTAATTGGTACTCACCCGCCACGCCGCTATCGACATACCCCGTGACTTCGATGCTATCGGTTAAATTGCCGTCTTCTTCATCATAGGCGCTTACTCCGGCCATGACATCGAAGGGGCTATCGAGCGTGATCTTGCTATTATTAACCCCTTGGAGTACGGGCTTAGCACTGTAGACCTCAACTGAACGTACCTCTGAGATGTTGTTGCCATCGCTGTCAGCAACATGGTAGGTCAGCGCATAGCTGCCGACCGCGCGAGTGTCTACGTGCCCTTCAACGTGGATGTGGTTGGTCAAATCGCCATCTTCTTGGTCGGTTGCACTGACACCAGCCATTGGGTTGAAGTGGGAGTTGTGCAAAACTCTCGTATCATTGACGCCACTTAACACGGGCTCGCCGCTGGCTACAGGCGGTGTTTGACCATGAACGAATGAACCGTAATCCTTAATGAATTGTTCATTATAAGCTTGGCCTGCGGCATTGGTGCCCATATCCCAGTTGACCGACCAAGTCATCACACCACGTAACGGTTGACCTTGAGAAGCAAGCTGCTCAAAAGCACGGTACAGATCTTGCGGCTCTTTCACATAACCTGTGGCAGCGGCATCAATGCTTGAAGGAATACCAAACACCAGTTTGTTGTGTGGAATCTTATGGAAACCGCGCGTGCCGTTCGACAACGAATCGGAAATGTAATAAATGAACTCCTGTTTCAGTGCATCGTTATTTTGTGCGATCCAACCAACACCATCGACCCAAATGCCATCACCGCCTTGGTTGTAAAACTGTGGGTTGATCCAATCGTAATACCCTTCCAGATTATCGATATACGGTACGTATTTTCCACCTTGAGTCAGGTAGGGAAACTCCGGTGCCATGGTGATAAGAAAATTTTTGCCTTGCGCGCGGTAGTGATCTTTGACAATGCGCAGTGCCGCTGGAATCACGGTTTGGTTGTCCGCCGCGGTGACGGCCGACTGCTCAAGGTCAATGTCTAAGCCGTCAAAGCCATAGTGATCGGTCAAGCGAATGATCTCGTTGGCAAAGGCGTGCTCATCACCAGTGCGCAGTTCAACATGCGCATCGGCACCGCCAAGTGCTAACAGCACTGACCGGCCTTGTTTATTCAGATCTTCTATCTGCTGGATAAACGTCTGTTCCGTCAACCCGGTCGCGGGGTCGAGGTGGAATGTGGGAATGCGGCCATCAGCGGTGTTGTATACCTTCATAAAGGAGACATTGACGACGTTGTACATAGGATTGACCTCTTCAAGGCTAACGCAAGGCGCATTGCCCCCTTGATAGCCGCCGCCATCACACCAGTTATGCCAATAACCGACAACCACGTTATTTTCAGGGTTGACCATTTCATTAGCAGAAGAAAAGGTTGAGAAAGAGGCGAGACCCAATCCAATAATTGCTGATAGTTTATTTAAGTTCATACGTACTCTTATTTATTACAGTTTTAATCCCAAACTTGATAAGGGATGCCGATATATACGCGATAGGGAAAATGATTTCCTACCTGCGTGATGAATAATGGACGCAAACTATATCGGTTATTGGTTTAATCTAAAAAACGATATGCGGGGGTTTTCCCCGCAACACCCTGTTTAGGGCCAATGTATTCTTTAATTGTATGGTTTTGGTTGCTCGATGTCTTTGATTATTAAGCTTTAAACCAGTATTGGCGAGGCTTGGTGAGCGCTGGTGGGGGATAATCCCCCGGATTGCGTTTTGTTACTTCCCTCGTATTCATTCATTATAGTGACGTTATAGTCCTACCGACAAGGTGTAAGAAGCGATGAGAGGAGTTTTAATCGACAGATTTATTCTGCTAAAGAATTGCCTTCTTTACTTGTGATTAATCTAATTTCTAGAGAGGAACGCTTATTTGGATTTTTTATTAAGAACCAATAGCTATTCACTAGCACATCGTATTTTTATATTTGATCGAGCATTGAATATTAATAATTTATTTTTTAAATAACAGAGAAAGTATGTACAGAACAACAATGTTTTTAGGTTCTGTTTTTTTAGCAACCAATGCTTACTCGGCGCAAATGCTGCCGAATAATATGATTGCAGACCTAATATCACCGAACAATGTTTCCCAAAGCTGGAACAGTTACCAAATTTCACTGAAAAACAACGGGAGTAACGCCATTGAACTGCATAACCAAGAACTTAGCTTCAGCACGCCGATCGGCCTTTACAGTGCGCCTTGGGGAGTTCAAGGCGCCGACTTACGCCTGAAATCGGCGGTAAAAGAGGGGAGCCAGTACAAAAATACCCTCGTTTTTAATGCCAATAACGGCTCGACGTTGCTGCTACAGCCGGGCAAGAGTATCACCATGACGTTTGGTTATGGCGGTGTTTTAGAGGAAGCCATGGTGGAAAACTCGTTCACTTTTGCCGGTGAAGGCGGCAGTGTAGAAGAGCCGAGTCATCCACCGACGGTGACACTGACCAAGCCAAGTAAAAGCCTCGAGATTGTACAAGGGCAGCCTTTATCGATGGCCGCCTCCGCCGCAGACCAAGATGGCGATTTGGCTGGAGTAAAATTTTATGTCGCGGGACGCATGGTTTCTGATGACAAAACTGCGCCATATGCCTTTAATGCACTCGACTTGGCGGTGGGGAGTCACTCAATCTACGCACAAGCGTATGATAAAAAAGGCAATGTGACTAAGAGTGTCAGTCGTACTGTCACGGTTCAAGCCGACAAGGGCAATGCGCCGCAAGTGAACATCACTCAACCAACTGGCGCAAGCGAGTTGACTTTAGGTGACACTTTGCATGTTACTACCACTGCGACAGACAGCGATGGTGACTTATCTATGGTTGAGTTTTATGTCGATGGGCAAAAGCTCGCCAGTAAGACGCAGGCACCGTTTAACTTCCAGTTTACTCCGGCCAATGAGGGGCTCTATTCCTTTCATGTGGTTGCCGTGGATGCCAAAGGTAATCGCGCCGAAGCACAGCCACAGCAGCTTAAAGTGGTTGAACCTGCGGTAGAAACGCATCCACCAGTGGTGGCGATTGTCTCGCCGAATAAGGATGTGACTACTTTGCAAGGGGAATCGGTGCTGTTTCAAGCGGCAGCGTCTGATCAAGATGGCGATTTGAAAGCGGTGCGTTTTTACACCAATGGTCAACTCCTGACTACCCAAGCGAGCGCGCCTTACCAGGTCAATATTCTGGCACAGCAAGGAACCACACAAGTTGTTGCTGAAGCGCTCGATCAAGCTGGGCACACTACTCGCTCGTCTGTGATCAACATTACCGCTAACAGTTTGTCGCAAGGTGAATCTGGCGGCGCGGCTGATTGTGATGCTCCCCTATACCAAAACGGTGTGCAGTACAAAGCGGGCGATAGAGTGAGCAACAATGGTGCGACCTACGTGTGTCAGCAGTTTGGCTGGTGTGGCCAAGAGGCGTATGCCCCTGGAGTCGACTGGTATGGCAACGATTATTGGAAAGATGCCTGGAAACTGGAAAACGCGTGTGATGTGCAGCTGAATCTGCCGCCGACCATCCGTTTGACACTGCCTGAAGTTATTGCTGGTAACGAATTTGCGTTTACCGCGGAGGTAAGCGACGAAGATGGTTCGGTGACTCAGGTGGAGTACTACCTTGAAAGTGTATTGCAAGGCGCGGTAACTCAGGCTCCTTTCGCGTTAGGCCACTCCGGTCTAGAAGAAGGGGAGTATAGCGTGTTTGCAGTGGCTACCGATGATCAGGGCGCGCAGACCCGTTCAGAAACAGTCTCGTTACAGGTTGAAAAAGCCTTTGTTGGCAATCGTTTGACGATTCAGTTCCCGAACTTCGACCATAAGGATCTGCTCAACCCACCTGCGGAGCTGGCGAATCAGACCCTGACGGGCTCGCTATATTGTCCAACGGATGGTTCAACCAAGCTGTTTCAAGGCACTTGGGGCGAAACCGTGCACGTCGATGAACTGGAAGCGTGCCAATATCAACTGAATCTTGATGGCTTCAGCGGCTACGTGGCGCGTTTCTCTCCTTGGGTGGTGGACTTTAGCCAGTCGCAAGATCAGCAGCAAAAGGAGGTCGATGCCTTATATCGTGCGCCGATCGCCACAGACGATCTGCTGCCGCTGGGGGGCGTGAAGGTAGAAACTTTCCTTGAAGGGATCTACCAACCACGCGCGATGGCGATGGGCGACAACATGATTTTCGTTGGCTCGTCGGCCATTATGCTCGATAGCGAGCCATTGGCGGGCGCTATTTATGCGATTCAACTTGATCCGCAAACTCAGCAACCAGTGGCGACTTACATCGTTGCGGAAGGGGAAGAGCCGCATGGCGTCGCTTATCGCGATGGAACTCTTTACTACAGCACGGTAGGCGCGTTGTACAAGATTGACAACATCAACCAGACGTTCAAGTCTCGTCCGGTAGCGGAGAAGATCTTTACCTACCCAGCCGATGGCAGCAAAACGCCGATCCCCCATGAGCAATGGTGGACTCGCATGCAGCACCAAAAGCACCCGATTAAGTTTAATCCACTGGACCCGAGCGATGACAAACTGTACACCGCCATCGGCCTGCCTTGTAACATTTGTACTACGCCGGAAGAGGAGTTGTATGGCACCATTTTGGCGCTGGATCTGGCAACGGGCGACTACGATATTCTGGCTAACGGTATTCGTAACTCAGTCGGATTTGACTGGCATCCGCAGACAGGCGAGATCTGGTTTAGTGACAACAACCGCCAGCAGTTCGATAACCCGGATGAGATCAACCGTATTTCTAACCCAGGTCATCAAAACTTCGGCGCGCCAATCTTCTTTGGTAAGGATACGCGCGGTTTAACCGATAAGGAAATGGCTAATTGGCAAGAGATGTTGCTGGGCCGTCACCCGATCATTCCGCCAAAAGCGATTTTGCCGCAAATCGACTATGACGTGGTCAAACCGACGGATTTTGCCGGTGCAGAGTTCAATATTTTTACCAACAGTGCGCCGCTTGGGGTGAAGTTTTGGCCAGCGTATTCGCCATCGGACAAGGTACAAAATCTGATTTACATCACTCACGGCAGCAGTGAGGCTGAGCATCCGGGTCTGGAACTGCGCATGTTGACGATTGAAAATGGCGACAAAGTGATCCATGAACGTCCTCTGGTGACAGGCTGGATGCGTGATCGCGCGGCAGTGGAATCTTACACCTGTTTAACCGACGCTTGTATTGGCCGACCAGCGGAATTTTTAGAACTGCAAGATGGCTCGTTGCTGGTTTCCGATGATAAAGCCAATGTGCTCTATCGTGTGTCGTATGACCCAAGCGGTGCAAACCTCAAGCAAGTGACCTTGACTAGCACGCCAGCACCGGATGAGAGTGTCAGCGACCAACTGGTGAGCGGCGCGTTGATCCACCCTAATGGTCATGAGAGTAAATTCCATGTCGCTTGGGGCGCACCAGAGATGAACATCGATGGTCTAGAGAACGGCACGTATAAAGTGCGTTTGAATGACGTGGGCGATTACATTCCAGAGCAGCGTCTATTTGACATCACCATCTCAGATCAACATCCGAGTGAAAGCATTACGCTCAAGTACATGGAAATGCCGCAACTGCAAGGTGTGGTGAAGTTTGTCGCCCCCGCCAAACCGACTGGGGAAAGTGAAGAGAGCTTAGTGCTGACCATCGAAGACGTAGCCAGTAAACAAACATTTGAGCGTGAAGTAGCTTGGGGAAGCCAAGTCGAAGAGACATTGGGTTACGGAAAATACAAGGTCCGGTTCCCGTATCTGGACAATCACTACCCGCAACCTGCAATGCAAATCGTGGAAGTCAATGAATCAAGCCTAGAGCATACTTTAAACGTGGTGTATATCGGTTTCGAGAATGGCGGCGATTTGATGGGGCAATGTTTCGCGTGCCATTCATCTGATTACTTTGATGCTCCGGCTATTGCAAACAAGTGGAATGACAGTGGTTACGATCTCTTAGTTGAGCAGATTGTAAAAATGAAGGTTGCTGAGCATTGCGATGTCACTTGTGCAAAATCTATTGCTGACTATCTGTTTGATGAAGTGTGGGATAAGTATCTGAACGTAGAGGAAGCATTTGGGGAACGCCAAATCAGATTGCTGACCAGCTACGAGTACGCCAACAGTATCAAAGATTTGTTTGGCCTGACGGTCGACAAAAACAAGTTGCCGAAAGACAAGTACGAGCGTGAGTTTAAGTTTGCCGGCCAGTCGGAGCAAGGTGTGGTTCTGGCAGATGACATGAAGCTGTATCACTCCATGGCTGTTGAGATTTCTCAAGCGTTGAATCTCGAGAATATTGGCTATGGCGACAACGTGGATAAAGGTCAATTTGTCGCCGATATGGGGCTTAAGATTTACCGTCGCCCACTGAATGCTGATGAACTGAGCCGATTTACTGGCTTCTTGAATCAGTACGGTGTGCGTGACTTGGTGGCCTCAATGCTGCTGTCGCCCAATTATCTCTACCGCTCTGAGCTGGGTAAGGTGACGGACCAAGCGGGCGTGTATGAGCTCTCTCAGTATGAGGTTGCGGCGGCGCTCTCATACAGCTTCCTGGGTACCACACCAAGTGCCTCGCTTCTGGCTAAAGCGCAGCGTGGTGAGCTGGCGACTGATGAACAGATCGTCAATGAAGTCGCCGACATGCTGCAGAGCGCTCGTGGGATTGAACGCTTTACCGATTTCATAGGCTATTATGTGCATACGCAAGTGCAAGAGTTGCCAGAAAAACCGGGCCTTTCCAGCGAAGTAGTCGAAGCTATGGTGCAAGAACAGGTGGAGTTTATTCGCCACTTCCTAACTGAGGGACAAGGTACAGTTGAAGAATTGTTCAATCCGAACTTTACTTTTGTCAATGGCACGCTGGCCCAGCACTACGGTATTGCCGGTGTGACAGGCGATGAGTTCCAGAAAGTGACGGTTGATAACGGTCAGCGCGGCGGTTTGTTGCATCAAGGTTTAACCCAAGTGGTGAACTCAGATTATGCCGCAACCTCGCTGGTCAAACGTGGCCTGATGATTCGCCAGAATCTGCTGTGTCGTACCATTGGGGTACCAGTGAATGTGGATCCGGATTCGATTGAACTGCCTGATACGCCAATCACTACCCGTGAGCGTTGGGACACGATCAACGGCGAGCAAGCGTCCGATGGTCAATGTTGGCAATGTCACCAGTTCATGAATGACACTGGAGCATCGCTGGAAAACTACAGCCAGACTGGGCAATGGCGAGTGCAAGAACAAGCGTACAACGACCCGAGCGTGACACTGGCGATTGATGCCTCAGGTCCACTGGTCGACAACACAGGTTCGCAAGTGTGGTTGGAGTTTAACAACGCGCGGGATATTTCCGCCCACTTCCCAACCAACGCCACCGTGCTGCAATGCTTGGCAGACAGCTATTTCCGCTATGCGATGGGACAAAAAGTGGATGAAGACTCGCTAGCCGGGGTACAAGAGATGACTGCCCAACTAGAAAAAACGGGCTCTGTACGTGAAATGCTTGAAGTCCTCGCGACCTCGCAAATGTTTAAATTTAAAAAGGAGAGTAACTAATGTCTTTTCTAAAAAGCCGTCGACGTTTTCTACAAGCGGCCGCAGGGGCAAGTGTGCTTGCTCCACTTTCTCTACCGGGTTTAAGCCGTATCGCCCATGCAGGCACGACGGGGCAGGCAAAAACTAAAGTCGTCTTTTTTGTCGTCCCTGATGGGCTAGCAACGGATAGTTTCTCTGGTCAACACAATAAAGGCTTGTGGTTTCCTACCACATATCTTGCTGGTGCCTTAGATACAGAAGAATTTACTTTAAATGAAGTAAGTAAAGAGCTTGGAGCTTACAGAGAAAAATCTCTTTACTTACAAGGTATCATTCTTGGTAATGGTAATGCGGGCCACGGTGGCTGGGCAGAAGTATTACGAGACAAAGAGAAGGATAATAGCTCGATAGATGTGTTGCTAGGCGATGTGATGCCAGGAACTGATCCATCGCAGCGAGCGATATTTGCCGGCCCACACGCAACTGACAGCGTGAACTGGTATGTCTCTTGGGATGGCAAAAACAAGCGAACGCCACAAGGAAACCCTCGTTTGTTGTTTGAAAATATTTTTGGTACGAATTACAGCGGAGCTAAAGCCAGTTCACCAGCAAATAATAATGGCACTCATTTGTTTGACCCGATCAACGATGACATCCAAGCCCTACGTTCGGCCCTTTCTGGGCGAGAGCGTCAAAAACTGGATACGCATTTAGACTCTGTTGAACAAGTGGTTCATGACATGGACTCTACGGTGCCAGTTACGGCTGAATGTAGCCCGATAAAACCGGAAGACAACCCAATTATGTCTGCGGATTTTCGTAATCAAGTGCAATCAAGCCACAGTCAAGTTGTAGCGACGGCATTGAGCTGCGGAATTACTCGGGTAGCGACGATACAGGTTGGACGCTCTGCTGACCAGGTGGTTATCAAAGAGGCCAGCTTGAAAGCCAACCCTCATGACTTGGCGCATCGTTACAAGAGCCAGCAAGAGTGGAAAGAGAGCCGGAAATGGTACGCACGCCAAGCAAAACTGTTTTTGGATGAGCTTGCTCGTCACTCAGACCCAGATGTGCCTTCTGATTCTTTGCTGGCACACACCTTAGTGGTGGTGACTTCGGAAATGTCTGATGGCGCGCCTGAGCATCAGTATAACCAGCCAATGCTCTTAGTGGGTGGCGCATCTGGGCTGCTCAACCATGGCACAGGCTCTGGACGTTATTACAACATTCAGCAGCATGCCGACAGAAGCCACTGGGCGACGGGTGGTCAGGTTGACCAGCAACGAATCTGGGCGACGCTTGCAGAAGCGATGGGCACCCGTGTGCCTTATAGCGGTAATACCAACGTGGTGCCGAATATTTTCCACAACGTCAGTTAATGTCGGCCGAGCAAACCGAAGCAGGGTGCCTTGCACCCTGCAATATCAGAGAAGATACAATGAAACGTAAATCCTATTTATGGTTGCCGAGCTTGCTGGCACTCTTGCTGCTCGGCTGTGAGAATGATGCCGTTCAAAGTGGCTCACAAGCACCATCCGAATCTACGCTATTGGCTGCGGATTCGCAGGTTGAAATGCAGCATAAAATCGTGACACTACAAGGTGTAATTAAACCCGCCAACCGCGAAGTGCCCTTTGTTGAAGTGCCTGCGGTGGTGACCTTGGAAGAGTTGAACCATGGCGGTGAAGCGAAAGTGATCGCTTCCACTTTAGTCAAAGCGAGTTATGAAGAGGGATTTTTAGCCAGTTACCAGTTGCAATACGACACCCGCTTACTAAAGAAAAACGGCAAATATTATGTGCGCGTTGCCGCGAATCAAAATAACCAACTGCTATGGAGCAACAACATTTTGTCCTCGGGCGTGGCGCATCCGCGCAGCGACAGTGTTGTCAATATTACCGTGAGATAGGTCGTCCAGAGGTTTGTTCGCTTGCGAAAAGGGCTCTCATCAAGCGAACAAATGTGTGCAAAAAGGCGGGAGATTAGCTGTCCTCAAAATCCGAGATCAGTAAATTGGCGGCAGCAAAAGCCGCTTTCTCTCGTGTCTCTTTCGGTAGGGTTTCATCGGCCGCGATGTCATTTAACGTTTTCACCGCACAAGCAATGGCTTGGGGAATGTAGGCTTGATCGCCACTGCCAATTTGCGCGTAAAGCTCGCGAACCATTTCACAACAACCGTATACTTGCATGGTTCTCTCCTCAATGTTGAATAAATGATAACTGCTCTCGACTATACACACAGCGCTTTTGAAACTCAAAGTAGAGAATTGTCTTGGCGCAACGTTTAGGTGGGGGCGGGTAAAGATTGAACAACCGAGAGTGACGATACTAAGAAATATCGCCGGTTCATCGGTGACGTCAAACGGGCAAATAAAAAGGGGAGTGGCTTGGCCAATCCCCTTTTCTCAACTCTTCGTCAGCAATCTTATTTCAGCTGCGCTTTGATGTGCTCAACGATATCGGCCATCGCTACTGGTGTTTTTTCACCAGAACGACGGTTTTTATATTCGAAGTGACCTTCGTCCATGCTGCGATCGCCAATCACGATAGTGTGAGGGATACCGATCAGTTCCATATCAGAGAACATCACACCTGGGCGCTCTTTACGGTCATCGAACAGCACTTCGATACCCATAGCGGTCAGTTCAGCGTAAAGCTTTTCAGCCGCTTCTTGAACGCGCTCAGATTTGTGCATGTTCATTGGTACAATAGCGACTTGGAAAGGCGCGAGTGCGTCTGGCCAAATGATGCCGTATTTGTCGTTGTTTTGTTCGATAGCCGCTGCAACAACGCGAGAAACACCGATACCGTAACAACCCATCTCTAGGATGACGTTTTTACCGTTGGAATCGAGCACGCCACAGTTCATCGCTTCAGAGTAGACATTGCCGAGTTGGAAAATGTGACCCACTTCGATACCACGTTTGAGCATCAATGTGCCTTTTCCACATGGGCTTGGATCGCCTTCGACGACGTTACGGAGGTCAGCAACTTGGCCAAGCTCTACATCACGACCCCAGTTAATACCGAAGTAGTGTTTGCCATCGATGTTTGCGCCCGCGCCGAAATCGCTCATGACAGCAACCGAGCGGTCAACGATAAATGGTAACTTAAGGCCGACAGGGCCAAGAGAACCTGCACCGGCACCAATCAGTTCACGCATCTCTTCTTCCGTTGCCATCTCTAAAGGCGTTGCAACTTCAGCAAGGTTTTCTGCTTTGATTTCGTTGAGTTCGTGGTCACCACGGATGATCAGTGCAACGATAGGCGCTTCAATTGCGTCCGACGCTTTAACGAATAGCGTCTTAACGGTTTTCTCGATTGCGATACCGTGCTGTTCAACCAGTTCAGCGATGGTTTTGGCGTTTGGCGTATCTACTAGCGTCATCTCTTGAGTTGGCGCTGCACGCTCAACCGCAGGAGCGACGGCTTCTGCTTTCTCGATGTTGGCGGCGTAATCGGATTCAGTCGAGAAGGCGATGAGGTCTTCACCACTTTCAGCCAGTACGTGGAACTCTTGAGAGCCGTTACCACCGATCGCACCTGAGTCTGCGAGTACTGGACGGTACTCAAGGCCCATGCGGTCGAATGCTTTACAGTAAGCATCGTGCATCGCTTGGTAAGATTTTTCTAAGCCAGCTTTGTCGATATCGAAGCTGTACGCATCCATCATGCAAAATTCACGTGCACGCATCACACCAAAACGAGGGCGACGTTCGTCACGGAATTTGGTCTGGATCTGGTACAGATTGAGAGGAAGCTGCTTGTACG
This sequence comes from Vibrio sp. S234-5, assembly GCF_000960595.1. NCBI lineage: Bacteria > Pseudomonadati > Pseudomonadota > Gammaproteobacteria > Vibrionales > Vibrionaceae > Vibrio > Vibrio sp. S234-5. The sequence goes on along the minus strand of NZ_JZAM01000195.1, from coordinate 69,374 downwards.
AGCTCACTTCGTTGCGAACCAACGCGGTAATCACTTCTTCTGCGGTCGGGCTTAGGACAAACGGACGAACATGGCGATCAGTAAAGCGAAGCAGTTCCGGGCCCATTTTTTCAGAGCGGCCTGTCTCTTCCCATAGTTCAAACGGCTGCACAACGGGCATCAAGGTTTCGATTGCACCTGCATTGTCGATCTCTTGACGAACGATGTTTTCGACTTTACGCAGCACACGCAGACCGGTAGGCAGCCAAGTATATAGACCTGAAGCCAGCTTACGGATCATACCTGCACGTAGCATGAGCTGGTGGCTCACTACTTCTGCGTCGTTTGGAGTCTCCTTCAGAGTAGAAAGAAGATATTTACTGGTACGCATTCTATGGTATCCGTTTCATCATGTTTAAAAGCCCCTCACCAAAGAGGGAGTAAAATTAAGCTGACTATGATATCAGCCATTGCTCAATGTCAAAAGCCTTCGATAGAGGTAACCGTCACTAACTTGTCGGTTACGATAAATTTCACGTTCAAATCGAACAAATTTACCGCGTATTGCTTCTCATCGGCGCGATTTTTCTTATAAGCCGGGCGCGGATCTTGCGCTAAAACCTGAGCGATAACGTCACGCTCGTGTGCGCCAGTGGCTCTCTTTTGCAGCGTCTGTTCTGCCTGGGCGCTAAATTGCACCAAAGCCTGTTCGGGCGCTTGTTCTGCGTACCCACCCAGTGCCTCGGGAATGGAATCGGAGTAGGGGATGTAGGGTTTGATATCGACAATTGGCGTACCATCAACCAGATCGACACTCCCCAACTCAAGATAGATCTGCTCGCCCTGTTTGCTCACGCCTTTAAGCTCGACGGCTGACATGCCGATGCCATTGGGGCGAAACGTTGAACGCGAAGCAAACACGCCAACCCGTTCATTGCCCCCTAAACGCGGTGGACGCACAGTCGGCTTCCAGCCAGCTTCAAGGTTTTGATCAAACAGAAACAGCAGCCAAAGGTGTGAGAACTGCTCTATTCCTCTGACCGCTTCTGGGCTATTGGCCGTGCCACTCAGTTTGACTCTGGCACTGGCTGCAGGCACCAACCTTGGCTGACGAGGGACGGCAAATTTTTCTTTATATGGGCTTTGGATAATACCGATGGGTTCGATGGTGTACATAGCGTTTGTGGCGGCTGAATAGAGAATGGAGCAAAGCTACCACACTTTTTTACTTGCAACTCTTTTTGATAATAACTATCATTTGTTATGTTATATTGTAACACTTAATTGCGAAGGAAATTAAATGAAACCGGGAATCCATCCTCAATACCGCCAAGTGGTGTTTCATGACACCAGCGTCGATAAATATTTCTTGATCGGGTCAACATTGCAAACCGATCGCACCATTGAGTGGGAAGATGGCCAGACGTACCCCTATTTCACCATTGAGGTGTCATCGGAATCACATCCGTTTTACACCGGCAAGCAGCGTGTGGTGCAAAAAGAGGGTCGAGTGGCGAATTTCAACCGTCGTTTTGGCCAATTTAACAAAGAAACGGAGCAGTAACATGAAAGTATTATCGTCGCTGAAAAGTGCCAAAAGCCGCCACCCTGATTGCCAAATCGTCAAACGCAGAGGGCGCTTGTATGTGATTTGCAAATCCAATCCTCGTTTTAAAGCGGTGCAAAAGTAGGCTAAGTATCAAATGGTTAGTTGTAAACAGATATCGCACGCAGTAATGATTTTCTCTTGATTATAATTCTGGTAAATATTTGTTTTATAGATGATGCGACCATTTTTGGGTCACAATCTGGTTATAAATACGGCTATTTTGCAATAAATTGTAACATTTGTAATTTTTATTTCCCTCCTTGCTCAAGTACCCTGCGCCAGATTTTGACATTTCTGTCACATTTGCTCAGGAAAAACTACAAGGAGGGAACAGATGAGTTCATCTGCTTCAATAAATCACTCTTCACCAAAGAAGTCGCTGTTTACGCGTTTTCTTGATTCGGTGGAATATTTGGGGAACTTGCTACCCCATCCCATCACTCTATTTGCCCTTTTCTGTTTGGCGATCTTAATTTCATCTGGCATTGCCGGCTATTTCGAGGTTTCTGTTGTCGACCCTCGCCCAGAAGGTGCGAAAGGTCGCGCCGCCGATGGCATGATCCACGTGGTCAGCCTGCTCAATGCGGATGGTCTTGAACTGATCGTCACCAATCTGGTGAAAAACTTTGTTGGCTTTGCGCCACTAGGGACGGTTCTGGTGGCGATGCTGGGTGTGGCGATTGCCGAATATTCGGGTTTATTGTCTGCGGCAATGCGTGGTCTGGTCATGGGTGCCTCAAAGCGGATGGTGACGGTCACGGTGGTATTCGCGGGCATCATCTCCAACACCGCTTCTGAGCTTGGCTACGTGGTCTTAATCCCACTGGCAGCAATGTTATTCCATTCTCTTGGTCGTCATCCATTGGCGGGCCTCGCTGCGGCATTTGCCGGTGTGTCGGGTGGTTACTCGGCAAACCTGTTGATTGGTACCGTGGATCCACTGCTGTCGGGCATTACCGAAACCGCTGCACAAATGATTGATCCGAGTTACACCGTTGGTCCGGAAGTCAACTGGTACTTCATGTTTGTCTCGACGTTTGTGATTGCGGGTTTGGGCGCGTTCGTGACAGAGAAAATCGTCGAGCCAAAACTGGGCAAATACAACGATGAAGAGGCCTCAGAAGATCTTAGCCAAGACAAAATGGGCTCATTGACGGCGCTGGAGAAAAAAGCCCTTAAGCTTGCAGGTCTGGCAACGCTGGTGGTCTCGGCACTTTTGGCGTGGACCGTGGTTCCTGCCGACGGCATTCTGCGCTCTGATGCGGGCACGATTGCTGGCTCCCCATTTTTGAAAAGCATCGTCGCGTTCATTTTCGTCTTCTTCGCCGTACCGGGATTTGTCTACGGTAAAGTCGTCGGCACGATGAAAAGCGACCGTGATGTGATCAATGCGATGTCGAAATCGATGTCGTCGATGGGCATGTACATCGTGCTGGTATTCTTTGCCGCGCAGTTTGTTGCCTTCTTTAAATGGACTAACTTTGGTCAAGTGTTTGCCGTTGCGGGCGCAGAATTCCTGCAAGAGATTGGCTTAACCGGTCCAATGCTGTTTTTTGCCTTCATCTTGATGTGTGGTTTTATCAACCTGATGATTGGCTCAGCCTCTGCGCAATGGGCCGTGACTGCACCCATTTTCGTACCTATGCTGATGCTGGTGGGTTATGCGCCAGAAGTGATTCAGGCCGCTTACCGTATCGGTGACTCGACCACGAACATCATCACGCCAATGATGAGCTACTTTGGCTTGATCCTTGCCGTTGCCACCCGCTATATGAAGAACCTTGGCATCGGTACCTTGATTGCGGTAATGCTGCCGTACTCCTTAGTGTTCATTGTTGGTTGGAGCTTGCTCTTCTACGTGTGGGTGTTCGTCTTTGGCCTGCCTGTTGGTCCGGGCGCAGCGACGTACTACACGCCTTAACGCGCTGAACGAAAGAAAAAGCCTGCAATTTCGCAGGCTTTTTTTATTCTCATTGAAGCAGCGCTTCGCATTGATTCAGCGCTTGGCCAAAATTCTGTCGAGATGATTGGCAAACTCGCGTCGTTCGGTTTGCGACAGTGCCGCTGGTCCACCCGTTTGGATACCGCTTGAGCGCATGGTGTCCATAAAATCGCGGATATTAAGCCGCGCCTTGATGGTGTCGTTGGTGTAGAGCTCACCTCTGGAGCTTAATGCCAGCGCGCCTTTACTGATCACCTCATCAGCCAGTGGAATGTCTGACGTAATCACCAAATCACCCGCTTCGGTGCGTTTGACTATCTCATTGTCAGCAATATCAAATCCAGCTGGAACTTGAATGGAGTGGATATTTTGCCTTTTGGGTACAGGCACCACATGATTGGCGATAAAGGTGCACTCAACGCCGGTGCGCTCTGCGGCGCGGACGATGGTCTCACGAATCACTTTCGGACAGGCGTCCGCATCAACCCAAAGTTTCATGCGCTTGTCCCCGTGTTGAGTTGTGCCTCTAGAGAAGTAAGACGCGCGGCCAGTTCGGCCACGTTTTTTTCCAATTGGGCAATACGTTCGGCTTGGTCGGTTTCTGTTTGAGACGCTGCCACTTCCACTTTGGGTACGCGCTGGGCACTCTTCCAACTTTTGATTGCGGCGATTAGGGCAGGCATCGGCACTAACGTGTTCATGCGCGCTCGCACTAGGGCGACGGTAGGCTCTTTGCCTTGTTGTTGCAACTGCTCCAGCACGGCTTGCAACTGTTCGGTAACGTCTTGAGTTAACATAATCGGTCTCTAATAACGATATATCCCTCATCATACGTTGAGGTTTAGCGTTTGGCGAATGGCAATTTCGGTAATTGCTTGTAAGAGATATCTCACACGCTTTGTAAGAAAAAGCGAATTCAGCGTACGTCATTTCATGAATGTTCTATGGTAACTTACTGATAATAAAAGGTTGTAAATGAAATGTAATGGATATCATGGTGTTTTTTCTTAGTTAAACGATTGCTCCGATAAGGAAAAAAGGTAAATTAGGCCTTGTCGGAAGGATGCTGACACGGAACAGGAAACGCCAAGGACTTGGTTATCGTCAGGATGACGATTTGGTTGCTCAGGAAGAGGAATCAAGCAAGGAGCGCAGGACATTGTACGGACGCAATCACTAATAGGATGTTAGTGAGCAAGGAATGACAATGGACCCCTCTAAGGATTGAGGTAAGGACCGCTTCAGGATGAAGCAAGGGACACCGCTCAGGGAACAAGTGATGTGCGCTAACGAGGAATGTTAGCAGTCGGGAAGACACAGGACACCGCTAGGACGGCGACGTAAGGAATAGCTGAAGGATTCAGCCACTATTATGGATGATGCAGGGAGCATTATTAGTAGCCGGACTGCTGCGAGTAAGACTATAGCCCCGATACTCTGTATCGGGGCTTTTCTTATCCCCAGCCCTTTAAGCCGAACCAATGGTTTGGCCTCTTATAAAAAATTCACAAACAACGTCTAAAAAACAATCTGGATCAATAACCTATTGTGCAAGTTGGTTTAATTTCGGCTTCTCTCTTTTGACACTCACGGCCGCTTAGTGTGCCGATGTCAAGGCTATCAAGGATACGATGTGACCATAGTAACCAGAAGAACGCTGCTTCTTCCTTACAATGATTCATTAAAGCTCGAGTTTGTCATGCTCAATTGCTGTGCGAAGAATCGCGCTGAGTTAGGCGGGCCCTATACGGTCGCGAATGCGAAACTGCTGTTTGATAAAGTGCTCAATGATCCCAACATTCATGCCATGGCGGTCTTGGATAACTACAATCGCGAATACATGGGACATGTGTATATCGCTGATCTTGATTCTCAGCCGACACTTGGGTTTCTATTTGACAAAGCCTATTGGGGCCAAGGGATTGCGACGGAAACTTTGAAAGCGTTTCTGCCCAAAGCGGTATACGATTTGCAACTTGAACAAGTCACTGCTTGGGTTAAACCGAGCAACAAGGCGGCAATCGCGCTGCTGAGTAAACTCGGTTTCTATCGCCAGCCACAAAGCGGCCAGCGAGAAGAAGCATGGCAGATGCTGTTTACATCCGATGTGGTGGCAGGAAAAAGTTCAGCGGCCTAAAACCGCTCATGATGAGGTGACCTTGATAACAATCATCACCAAGCGATGAAAATTCAAAGTGATAGACTGTATGCCAACGCCAGACACCGTCTGGCGTTTTCAGTTTATGCGCGCCAAAAGCCACACTGATGAGCTGCAAATCCAGTTGTTCACACTTGCGCACAATCGCTGATTTGGCTAGCTCCGACTGTTGCCGTTGTTGCCAAAACAGAAAGCAAAAGAGCGCTAAGCCGAGAATGGCCAAAAGATCACCCATCATTTAACGTTATCCTTTCGTTGCCTGTTGCAGCTTGCGTAGTGCAGAGGAGAGTTCTTCACTTGGACTTGAATGCAATAGTGGCAATAGCACCATGCGAAGTTCTGGCAACATCACCAGATCAGCAAATAGCTGGTTGAACAGAAGCTGATTTCCTGTTTGCGCCAAACGGGTCAAAAAGCGCTCCGCCGTTTGGCTATCGCTGAGCCAGTGCCAAGCGCGACCAGCAATGCCAATTAACACTTCTTGGTGGCTTAATCGGGCACTGGATAAAATGGTCTCCAACAGCGGTTTTATCTCTGAGGGTCTCGCTCCTGCGAGGGCGCGGGCGTAAGCGGAAATCAGAAAAAGATCTGGGTTGGGCTGCGAAAGGGCCGATTGGGTCAGGTCAATTAAACGGGCCGCCAGCTTGTCGGGTAGCTCAGTGTGTTCCAAAGCACCTAACAAGGCGTACAGTGGCTGACTGGGCAGATGAGCGAGCGCTTTTCGCACCAGTACGCCATTTTGCTCACGATCCAGCCGGGCGCAGAGATCGGTTATCCCTTGCAAACCCACAGTTTGCCAATTATCCCAGCCCAATGAACCGGCGAAATAAGCCTGTGCGTGTTCATAGTATTGGCTGGCTGGGAGGTCGAGCTGAGCGCGAAGTTGGCTATGAAATACCGCCATTTTGTCGTCTGCTGGCTTGAAGGTGTAGGGGTTATTCGCCAGTTTTTGCTGCTGCTCTTCTGACATTTCTTGCGATAAGCGAGTACCCATCGCCTCAATGATATATTTGATGAAGTTGCCGATGTCTGCTTGTTTGAGCAAGCCGCGCTCATCGAGTTCAAACTTTAAAAACCACACCCACGGTTGTTTTTGTTCGTTCCAGTAGGCAATGGCTAAATGCGCTTTTCTCTGCAGCGGATAAGGGTAGGCCGCCGCGCCTTGCTCAATGTGAGCGAAATCGTGATTGGTGATGGTTTTGATTCGGCGTCCTAAATCAAAGACGGTGTACTCGCAGTGGCTGTTTTGCAGCAACTGAGTAAGGGTATGAATGGTATCCATTAACACTGATGTCCTAACTTTCTTTCCCCATTAGATGGTATCATTCGCGGCTAATTCAAGGTGAGGATGGAAAGATTAATGACCAGTCGCACACTTTTGCTCTCTTTATTGGTTGAGTTGCAAGCGGAGCTGAAAACCGTCGCACTGTGGCAAGAACGCATGCCGCCCGCCAAGGCGTTGCAAAGTGTTGAACCTTTTTCGCTGGATACCTTGGCCCCTGAGCAATGGTTGCAGTGGATTTTTATCCCGCGTATGCAGGCGCTGCTCGATGCACAAAGCGCGACGCCAACGGGTTTTGCTATCACCCCTTATTTTGAACAGGTGTGGCAAGCGCAGCCAGAGCACAATCGAGTGATTGACGTACTGAGAAAAATTGATGAGGTAAGCTGTTAATGTTGGAGATAATTTATCAGGACGAGCACTTTGTGGCGGTTAACAAACCCGCAGGTATGTTGGTGCATCGTAGTTGGCTGGATAAGCATGAGACGCAATTTGTCATGCAGACACTGCGTGATCAACTGGGTCAGCATGTGTTTCCGTTGCATCGTCTTGATCGCCCAACATCGGGGGTATTGATGTTTGCTTTATCCTCTGAAGTAGCCTCGCAGGTGATGCCGATGTTTGCCGGACAAGCAATGGAGAAAACTTACCATGCGATTGTGCGCGGTTGGATTGAGGAAGGGGGCGAGCTCGATTACCCACTCAAAGTCGAGCTGGACAAAATTGCCGATAAGTTTGCCTCTCAAGAAAAAGAAGCGCAGGAAGCGATTACACACTATCAGCCGCTGTGCCGTGTTGAGGTGCCTTATTCGACCGGAAAATTCCCCACTACGCGTTATTGCTTGATGGCGTTAAAACCGAAGACAGGGCGCAAGCATCAACTGAGACGCCATATGGCGCACTTGCGTCATCCGATCGTCGGTGACACTACCCACGGTGATGGCAAGCACAACAAGCTGTTTCGCGAGGAATTTGCAGCGCCAAGGTTGTTATTGCACGCTTCAGAGCTGCGTTTTGTCCATCCGTTTACTCAGCAAATGGTGGTGATTCGCGCGGGCGTTGACGCGGTGTGGAAGCAGTTATTTACTCGATTTGCATGGGATTTAGCTGTGCTTAACAAGGCCTAGTGAGTCAAACAAGGGTTGAGCAGTCAACCCTTCTCAGTGGCAGGTTACTTTAGCTTTTCTAAGTCGGCTTCAATTTCGGCAATCTTGCTTGATACGACTTTTTCTAAGTGTTTTAGGTCGGTTAGGATTTTCTGCTTAATGTCGCTTTCGCTCTGCTTCGGCGGTTTGGTGATGCGATTTAACTCGTCAATCACCAACGTCAAATTACGGTTAATCTCCGTCACCTCTTTATATTGGTGACTGCCGCTATCCACTAACACATTTTTTATCTGGCGCGGGTATTTGAACTTAACGCTCTTGGCGAACAGTTCCCCTTTTTGCTTGTGAAAATAGATCTTAAGTACGTCTTTGTGAGCTTCTTGACGCAGTGAGTAACGTTCAATTTGGTTTGGATCGTGAATACCTAATCCGGTGAGGTGTGGATACATAGGCGACCTCTGTTGATGTATGACTGACAAGCTTCAATGTAGCAGCCAGTGCATAGAGTAGATAGCTGATATCTCACCAAATTGTTTAACTTGTGGACAAGATCGCGCTCGATTGAGGATGGACGCTCCCCACCGTGTATGCGACGGGAAGCGTATGATTGCAACTGTTTAAGGTGCGAGCTCGGCAATATTTTGCACCAGTCTCTCGCGCAGCAATTGCTCCTGCTCTTCGTTGAGTCGACCACCCAAATCGCCGGTAAGAATAAACAAGTCTTCCGCTCGCTCGCCAATGGTGGTGATTTTCGCCCCGTGCAGATTAAAGCCCATGTCGGCAAAGGTTGCGCCAACCACAGCCAGTAACCCGGGGGTATCGAGTGCCACCAACTCCATTAAGGTGCGTTTTTTACTCTTGGTCGGTAGAAAATCGACTTTGGTTTTGACTTTAAAATGTTGCAACTTGTGCGGTATGCGGCGGGTTTTGATCTTAGTCGGCCGTCCGTCAGTCAGTACATGAGTGAGATGTTTGACCACAGCTTTGTGACGGTTTTCGTCCACCGCTTCGCCGTTTTGATCCAGTACCATAAAGGTATCAAGTACATAGCCATCTTTGCTGCTCATGATTTGCGCGTCATGCACGTTAAAGTTGCGTCTATCCAGCTCGGCCACCACAGTGGCAAACAGGGCATGTTGGTCTTTGGTATACACAAACACTTCCGTGCCGCCGCGGGTGGCTTTTTTACTCATCAGCACCAAGGGTTGCTCGGGGTCTTCCATACGTAAAATATGCTCGCAATGCCAAGCGATCTGCTGATGGGTGTGGCGCAAAAAGTAGTCCGCTTTGAAACGTTGCCACAGCACTTCGATTTCACGCGCACTGAAGCCTTCTTTGCGCAGCAAGGCTGAAGCGAGTTGCTGATTGTGACGAATACGCTCGCGTACATCGACTGGATTTTCTAATCCACGACGCAAAGCTCTTTGGGTGGAGTAAAACAGTTCGGCAAGCAGAGTACGCTTCCAACTGTTCCACAGCTCAGGATTGGTGGCGCAGATATCCGCGACTGTCAGACACACCAGATATTCCAAGCGTTCTTCATCACGCACTTGTTTGGCGAATTCGGTGATCACGTCTGGATCATAAATGTCACGACGCTGTGCGGTGACGGACATCAGTAGGTGATTACGTACTAACCAAGCGACTAGCTTGGCCTCTGGTTTGGACAAGCCGTGTTCAATACAGAACTCGTAGGATTCGGTTTCACCAATTTCAGAGTGATCGCCGCCGCGCCCTTTACCGATGTCGTGGAAAATCGCTGCGAGAATCAGTAGCTCTTTTTTCTGTAGTCTTGGGTATATTTCACAGCAGATCGGATGCTTTTCGTGATTTTTGGCGTAGCCGAAGGTATTGATGTGGTTAAGCAGGCGAATACTGTGCTCATCCACGGTGTAAACGTGGAACAGGTCAAACTGCATCTGCCCGACGATCTGGCTCCACTGCGGTAAATAAGCGGCAAGCACGCCGAGTTTGTGCATCAAACTAAAGGCACGGTGCAGCGCGTTGGGGTGGCGCACCAGTTCCATGAACTTCTCTCTAGCTTCGGGTAAGGTGTGGAGAAACTTGTTCAGGCGGCGTCTGGCGGTGCGCAGTTGGCGTAAGGTCGGAGGGCTGACGCTATCAATGGTGGAGTCGTTGGCGATGTGCAAAAACATGTCGAGAATGGTTTCAGGACGGGCTTGGAACAAGGCCGGTTTACGCGCTTCAATCAAGCGTCCGCGGCGCTGAAAATCTTCATCAATAATGATGGCAGGTTCCGTCTCGCCACCGTTGATGATCGCTTGATCAAACAGTTTGAGCAGCATTTTATTGAGTTCAGCGACACGACGCAGCGTGCGGTAGAACTCTTTCATCATCATTTCTACACCGCGATTGCCTTCGCCGTGAAAACCCAAATGTTCGGCCACTTGGGCCTGATGAGCAAATGTCAGGCGGTTGTCATAACGTCTCAGTTCAATGTGCAGCGCAAAGCGCACACGCCAGAGAAAGTCCTGACATTCCACCAGTTCACGATACTCAGCGTCGGTGAGAAAACCATAGCGGCTCATCTCAAGCAAAGAGGTCGCACCAAAATGGCGGCGCGCGACCCAACTGAGGGTATGAATATCACGCAGTCCGCCAGGGGTAGATTTGATGTCTGGTTCGAGATTATAGGTGGTGTCGTGGTAGCGGGCATGCCGCTCACGCTGTTCTTGGATTTTCGCTTGGTAAAAGGTTTCGCTCGGCCAGAAAGAGTCCGACAGGACGACTTTTTTCAACGCTTGAAAGGTATTCTCACACCCACAAACGAGGCGTGCTTCTTGTAGGTTGGTGGCCACGGTGAGGTCCTCTCGGCCAACATTGGCACACTCTACAACCGTTCGCACCGCATGGCCCACTTCCAAGCGCAAGTCCCACAGCAGGGTGATGAACTCACTGACTTTGCTTTCAAGTTCGCTAGCGAGCTTGTGTTGGGACAGCACCAGAATATCGATATCCGATAAGGGATGGAGTTCGCCTCGTCCATATCCGCCAACGGCCACCAAAGCGATGTTGTGAATATTGGCAAAACCGTAGTAGCGCCACAAGCGAGTCAGCAGTAGATCCATGTATTCCGCTCTGGCGAGGACCAGATCGGTGACCGGATGGTGGTTGAGAAAGGCGTGCTTTTGCGATTCGGCAAACTGTTCGAGCTGGTTTTTTAAATCCGGCACCACCAGTTGTTCGTCACTGAAGGCTAAAGGAGAGTGAAAAGGCATACTGTGCTGTCCGTGCAATCATCATCTGCAGGAGACTGTAACAGAGTTGCGGACGATAAAAAATATCCCCGCGAGGCGGGGATATTGAGAGATCAGACGTTTTTCATCAAACGTGGAATGGTTTCTTCGCTGCGTAGAGTGAGTACTTCGCAGCCTTCTTTGGTCACCACAATGGTGTGTTCCCACTGCGCCGAATTTTTGCCATCGCCAGTGTAGACTGTCCAGTCGTCTTGTGCATCGACAGTGCAACCAAACTTTCCTGCGTTAATCATCGGTTCAATAGTGAAACACATCCCTTCTTTGAGTACGCGGCGGTCACTATTGCGGTAGTGCACGACTTGGGGATCTTCGTGGAACTCATCGCCAATGCCGTGACCACAGAAATCTTTGACAATAGAGAACTTGTTACGTGGATTGTTCTTGTTGTTGTCTTTAATGTACTTCTCAATCGCTGTGCCGATATCACCGACCGTTGCGCCAGGTTTCACTTGACGCATCCCAACATACAGCGCTTCTTGAGCAACCATACATAGACGTTTGTTGGCTGGTGAAACCTCACCGACTAGAAACATTTTCGATGTATCACCGTGGAAACCTTGTGGTCGAACTGAGAGATCCGCATTTTCGTCGTCAGGAACGATGACGGTAATGTCGACGTTGAGGATGTCCCCGTTTTTCAGCACAGCAGGTTTTAGTTGACCGTTACTACCAATCTCATCTTTGCTGGCTGGAATACCGTGACAAACGATGTGATTGATGGAGGTACAAATGGATTTAGGAAAACCGTGATAGTTCAAAGGGGCTGAATACGCGCCTTTTTCTGTCGCATAGTCGTGGCAAATCTGATTGAGTTCGTCGGTGGTCACGCCTTCTTTAATATAAGGTTCGATCATTTCCAAAATTTCAGCGGCCAGCGCACCTGCAAGTCGCATGCGCTCAATCTGTTGTGCGGTTTTGATTTTAATTGACATTGGCTTTCTCTACTTAAATTCGCAAGCACGGTTATGTGCCGATGGCGTATTCTATCAGGAACAAATGAGAATGTGTATTTGTTGAACTGGCGCATGGGGCGTTGATAAAGCGCAACAGGATTTGCAGTATGGAGTTCGACTCTCGGGGCTAGCCAATTTTTTTTTGCCATAGATAGGCAAAATATGGTATAAAGCGCGCCGGAAATGAAGTACGTTCTCTTCGAATCTGCGATTTGCGTTCGGCGAAGCGGGGTTTTTCCACTAAACTTTTTTTGTTAAATCACACACATTCCGACACATGTTCCGGGGTGCCCTCCAAGTTAGGGTCGGATGCATGGGGGATGTGGAGGCCTAACCCCATAGAGGATTATATAATGGCAACTGTATCAATGCGCGATATGCTGAAAGCTGGTGTTCACTTCGGTCACCAAACTCGTTACTGGAACCCAAAAATGAAGCCATTCATTTTCGGCGCACGTAACCGCGTTCACATCATCAACCTAGAAAAAACCGTACCTATGTTCAACGAAGCACTAGCTGAGCTAGTAAAAGTTGGCGAGAAAAAAGGTAAAGTTCTTTTCGTAGGTACTAAACGCGCTGCATCTGAAGCTGTTAAAGAAGCTGCTATCGCTAGCAACCAGTACTACGTAAACAACCGTTGGTTGGGTGGTATGCTGACTAACTACAAAACTGTACGTCAGTCAATCAAGCGTCTGAAAGAGCTAGAAGTTCAATCAACTGACGGTACTTTCGACAAACTAACTAAGAAAGAAGCTCTAATGCGTACTCGCGAAATGGAGAAGCTTGAGAAATCTCTTGGTGGTATCAAAGACATGGGCGGTCTACCAGACGCTCTATTCGTAATCGACGCTGATCACGAGCACATCGCAATCAAAGAAGCGAACAACCTGGGTATTCCAGTATACGCAGTAGTAGATACTAACTCTAGCCCAGACGGCGTTGACTACATCATCCCAGGCAACGACGACGCAATCCGTGCAGTTCAACTATACCTAAACGCAGCGGCAACTTCTCTTACTGAAGGCCGTAACAAAGACGTTGTAGCAGTAGCTGAAAAAGACGGTTTTGTAGAAGCTGAATAATAGCGGCTCTGTGTCACACTTGGCCTGTTTGCAACCTGTTTGTAGCACAGGCTAAGTTATAGTTAGCATCGGGGGCCGAAAAGTAGGCCCCTGATTTTTACCGTATCCAGAATTAACTGAGGAATAGAGAATGGCTGTTACTGCTGCTCTAGTAAAAGAACTGCGCGAACGTACTGGCGCAGGTATGATGGAATGTAAGAAGGCGCTTGTTGAGACTGACGGCGACATCGAACTAGCGATTGAAAACATGCGCAAATCTGGCGCTGCAAAAGCGGCTAAAAAAGCGGGCAACGTTGCAGCTGAAGGCGCAATTTTCATCAAAGACGAAAACGGTGTTGCAGTACTTCTTGAAGTTAACTGTCAAACTGACTTCGTTGCTAAAGATGGTAACTTCACTGCATTCGCAGACAAAGTTGCAGTTGAAGCGCTGGCATCTAAAGCGTCTATCGAAGAGCTACAAGCTAAATTCGAAGAAGAGCGTGTTGCTCTAGTTGCTAAGATCGGTGAAAACATCAACATCCGTCGCGTTCAGTACGTTCAAGGTACTGCAATTGCTTCTTACCGTCACGGCGAGAAAATCGGTGTTGTTGTTGCTGGTGAAGGCGACGCAGAAACTCTGAAACACATCGCAATGCACGTAGCAGCATCTCGTCCTGAGTACGTAAATCCAGAAGACGTACCAGCTGACGTAGTAGCGAAAGAGCGTGAAGTTCAAGTTGAAATCGCGATGAACGAAGGCAAGCCTAAAGAAATCGCTGAGAAGATGGTTGAAGGTCGCATGAAGAAATTCACTGGCGAAGTTTCACTAACTGGTCAGCCTTTCGTTATGGAACCTAAGAAAACGGTTGCTGAGATCCTAAAAGAGCGCGGCGCATCAGTTTCTACTTTCGTTCGTCTAGAAGTGGGTGAAGGCATCGAAAAAGCTGAAGGCCTAAGCTTCGCTGAAGAAGTAGCACTGGCTCAGAAAGGTTAATCCTTAGAGATTTGTGCAAAGATTAGACCGTGGCCATGGCTGCGGTCTTTTTACGAATAAACGGCCCATTTATTAGCCGTCATGAATTGGGATTGCTCACTGACGATGTAAAGTAACAGTGAGTGGTCAAGCGAAGAATGAAATTGGTGTCTAGACACTCAATCTCAACCCATGACTGTTAATCGACAACTCTCTTTTGGAAGGTAAACTCCATGACTACGAACCCAAAACCAGCGTATCAACGTATTCTGTTAAAACTGAGTGGTGAAGCTCTGCAAGGCTCTGAAGGTTTCGGTATTGATCCTGCAGTTTTGGATCGTATGGCGCAGGAAGTCAAAGAACTGGTTGAACTGGGTGTGCAAGTCGGCGTGGTGATCGGTGGCGGCAACCTGTTCCGTGGTGCTGGCCTTGCTGAAGCAGGCATGAACCGTGTTGTGGGCGACCACATGGGCATGCTGGCAACGGTAATGAATGGTCTAGCGATGCGTGATGCACTGCACCGCGCCTATGTAAACGCTCGCGTGATGTCTGCCATCCCACTCAAAGGAGTGTGTGATGACTATAATTGGGCAGACGCGATTCGCGAACTGCGTCAAGGTCGCGTGGTGATTTTCTCTGCTGGTACGGGCAACCCATTCTTTACTACCGATTCTGCAGCATGTTTGCGTGGTATCGAAATTGAAGCTGATGTGGTGCTTAAAGCGACGAAAGTGGATGGCGTCTTCAGTGCAGACCCGGTAGCCAATCCAGACGCAGAGCTGTATGATAAACTGGCTTACGCTGATGTTCTTGATAAAGAACTAAAAGTGATGGATTTAGCCGCATTTACTCTGGCTCGCGATCACAAAATGCCTATCCGTGTATTTAATATGAATAAGCCAGGCGCTCTACGTCGCGTGGTGATGGGTGAAGCAGAAGGTACGCTGATTAGCTAGTAAACCTGAGTTGGCGTCATTCGTGTGTCGGATGGCGTTTCGCTTTACTGAACCCTTGTAAGCTTTCTTCAGGAAAGATGACATTTTTTTAAGGTGAAACCGTGATTAACGAAATCAAAAAAGACGCGCAAGAGCGCATGGAAAAAAGTGTTGAAGCGCTGAAAAATACTCTGTCTAAAGTTCGTACGGGTCGTGCGCATCCAAGCCTACTTTCTGGCATCTCTGTCGATTATTACGGTGCTCCGACACCACTTAACCAAGTGGCTAACGTAGTTGCTGAAGATGCTCGTACTCTGGCGATCACGGTTTTTGATAGAGAACTGACGCAGAAAGTCGAAAAAGCGATCATGATGTCTGATCTGGGTCTAAACCCAATGTCAGCCGGCACCATCATCCGTGTTCCACTGCCACCGCTAACGGAAGAGCGCCGTCGTGACTTGGTTAAGATCGTTCGCGGTGAAGCGGAAGGTGGTCGTGTTGCGGTACGTAATATTCGTCGCGATGCGAACGGCGATCTTAAAGCGCTACTAAAAGATAAAGAAATCTCTGAAGATGAAGAGCGTAAAGCACAAGACGAGATTCAAAAGCTGACCGATGCCGCAGTGAAGAAGATCGATGATGTTCTTGCTGCCAAAGAAAAAGAGTTAATGGAAGTTTAATACTTCCGTTTACATCACTGTTGGAAAACGCTGTGCTCGCAGCACAGCGTTTTTTTGTGTTACCCTGTCCAACTGATGGAACTCGACTAATTCTCTATGCAAAATTCTCAACTCTTCGTGGAATCTCTTCCAAAGCATATTGCCATCATCATGGACGGTAATGGTCGCTGGGCCAAGTCCAAAGGTCAACCACGCGTTTTTGGTCATAAAAAAGGCGTCAGTGCTGTACGCAAAACCATCGCGGCGGCCTCTAAGCTCAATATTCAAGCTATTACACTTTTTGCTTTCAGTAGTGAGAACTGGCGTCGTCCCGAAGACGAAGTCGGCTTACTGATGGAGCTTTTTATCACTGTGCTCTCCAGTGAAGTAAAGAAGTTACATAAGAATAACCTACGTTTACGCATCATCGGCGATACCAGTCGTTTTAGTGAACGACTACAAAAGAAAATTGCCGAGGCGGAGACACTCACCGCAAGCAACACTGGGATGATGATTAATGTTGCCGCGAATTATGGCGGTAAGTGGGATATCGTTCAGGCGGTGCAAAAACTCGCGCAACAGGTCGAGCAAGGAAAGCTAGGAGCCAGCGATATTGATGAGGATAAAATTGCTCAGCATCTGACGATGGCTGATTTACCGGATGTCGATCTTCTGATTCGCACGAGCGGTGAATGTCGCATCAGCAACTTTATGCTTTGGCAAATGGCCTACGCAGAAATGTACTTTACGCCGGTCTATTGGCCGGACTTCGGTGAAGATAGCCTCGTGGAGGCGATCACTTGGTTTGTTAATCGTGAGCGACGTTTCGGTTGCACGGGAGAACAAATCAAAGCCCTGATGAGTACACAATAAGGATCATTCAGTTTGAAACAAAGAATAATAACCGCACTCATTCTTGCACCTTTGGTCATTTTAGGGATTTTTCAGTTATCTCTGCCGTTATTTATCGTCGCGCTAACCTTAGTGCTACTCGCTGGTTTTTGGGAGTGGACACAATTTGTCGATACTGGCTCTCGTGTGAAAGCGATGATCCCAGCAGTCATTGCCACCGTGGCAAGTTTTTTTCTCATCTCTCCCGAATCGGTCAGTCTTAACCATATTGGTTGGCCGCATCTGCTGATACTGAGTGCGGGCACAACATGGTGGCTCTATGCCAGTGTGCTTGCGATTACTTACCCCAAGTCGACACAAACTTGGCAAGGCAGTAAGCCACTGCGCCATTTATTTGGCTTTCTCACTCTGATCCCCTTTTTATGGAGTGTGATTATTTTGCGCGCGAGTGAGATAGATACTTCTCCGTACCATGGTGCGAAGCTAGTGATGTTCGTCTGCTTGTTGGTCTGGGCAGCAGATAGTGGTGCCTACTTTGCTGGTAAAAGTATGGGTAAGCGTAAAATGGCGCCCAATGTGAGCCCCAACAAAACGATTGAGGGTTTAATTGGTGGCATTGTGACCGCGATCGTGGTCGGCTGGGTATTTTCCAAACTGTTTGACATCCACTTTGCCAGCCCGATGCACATGATTTTAATTACCTTTGCCACAGTGGTGATTTCCGTATTGGGTGATTTAGTGGAAAGTATGTTTAAGCGTGAGTCTGGAATCAAAGACAGCAGCAATATGATCCCAGGTCATGGTGGAATTTTGGATCGCATTGACAGCCTAACGGCAGCGTTTCCTATCTTCGCCCTTCTTTATCTCTTGTTCTGATTTTTAAGGGGGAGATGAGGCATTTCCCCTTTGCTTCTTTATTCGGTCAACAGTTATGCAAAAGCTAACGATTCTTGGTGCAACAGGCTCAATTGGAGCCAGCACACTAAAAGTGGTGGAACAAAACCCAGAACACTTTACTGTGGTCGCTCTAGCTGCGGGTTCCAATGTGGAAAAAATGCAGCAGCTTTGCGAAAAATGGCAACCGCAGTATGCAGTAATGGCTTCGGCGGAAGCGGCGCAGCGTTTACAGCGCTTACTGGTCAGTTCGTCGCCGCAGACCCGGGTTTTAGTTGGGGAAGAAGCGATGTGTTACGTGGCATCGCTTGATGAAGTCGACTGCGTGATGGCTGCGATTGTCGGAGCTGCCGGTTTGTTGCCAACGATGGCTGCCGTTCAAGCGGGTAAGCGCATTCTGCTGGCGAACAAAGAAGCGCTGGTGATGTCCGGGCAACTCTTTATCGATGAAGTCGCCAAATCGGGCGCACAATTGCTACCAGTCGACAGTGAACACAATGCGATTTTTCAGTGTTTGCCACAGGCAGTACAAACTAATTTGGGCCGCTGCGATCTCGCTATGCACGGCATTCGCCACATTCTACTCACGGGTTCCGGTGGTCCATTTCGTTATACCGATGTAGCCGCCTTAGAAAACGTGACCCCAGAGCAGGCGATTGCTCACCCTAACTGGTCTATGGGGCGAAAAATCTCGGTCGATTCCGCCACCATGATGAACAAAGGGTTGGAATACATTGAGGCCAAGTGGCTGTTTAATGCCAGCAAAGAGCAGCTTAAAGTGATCATTCACCCCCAATCAGTGATTCACTCCATGGTGCAGTACATCGATGGTTCGGTACTGGCGCAGATGGGAGAACCTGATATGGTGACCCCAATCGCGTTGACGCTATCCTATCCTGAGCGTATTCCAACTAACGTTAAACCATTGGATTTTAGTCAAGTCGGTGAGCTAACGTTCATTCAGCCCGACTTTGCCCGTTATCCTTGTCTTGAATTGGCGATGGATGCGTGCTATCTCGGCCAGCAGGCGACCACGGCGCTCAATGCCGCCAACGAAGTCACCGTGCAAGCCTTCTTAGAACATCAGCTTAAGTTTACAGACATTGCTCGTATTAACGAGCGAGTACTCAACCGCATTTGCCAACAGAGTTCGGCGCATCATGTGGATAACTTGGAAAGCTTGCTTGAGCTGGATAAAATAGCCAGAACCTTTGCCGTTGAAGCCATTAGAGAGTGTATACGATGACGGATATTGTATGGAATTTAGCCTCTTTTATTGTTGCCCTGGGCATTTTGGTGGCAGTGCATGAATTTGGCCATTTTTGGGTGGCACGTCGCTGTGGCGTGAAGGTGGAGAAGTTCTCCATTGGCTTTGGCAAGTCAATTTGGAGTAAAACCGGTCAAGATGGCACCGAGTATAGCATTGCTATTATTCCGCTCGGTGGTTATGTCAAAATGCTTGATGGCCGAGTTGATGAGATTGAGGATGCAGAGAAACAGTTTGCCTTTGATCGCAAGCCGTTGTGGAAACGCACGGCGATTGTCTCTGCTGGTCCAATCTTTAATTTTCTGTTCGCTATTTTTGCCTATTGGCTGGTTTTTTTGATTGGCGTACCTGCGGTTAAGCCGGTGGTTGGTCAGGTAACCGCCAGTTCTATTGTCGCTCAGGCAGGAATTGAGTCAGGCATGGAACTTAAAGCGGTTTCCGGTATCAAAACACCCGATTGGGAATCAGTTAACATGCAGTTAATTTCTCATATTGGCGATTCCAGTATGACATTGACGGTATCGCCAGCCGACGAAGTTGGCTTTGAGCGTACCCTTGTTGTCGATATCCGAAACTGGGAATTTGATCCAGAGAACGAATCGGCGATGCAATCTCTTGGCTTTAAACCTTACACCCCAGAGATAATGACCCGTCTGGCGAATGTATCTCAGGGGAGTGCGGGTGAGCGAGCTGGGCTACAAATTGGTGATAAGTTTATTGCGATAAATGGTCAAGCGATCACATCTTGGGAACAAGTGGTGAACTGGGTGCGTAGTAATCCAGGCCAAGCCATTGAGGTTGACGTGGAGCGCAATGGCGGCACGCAACGTCTCACCATGACGCCGGATAGCCGAGAGAGCAAAAGTGGTGAATCGATCGGCTTTGCAGGGATTGCTCCTGAAGTCGCACAATGGCCAGAAAGTTATCGCTTCGATTTGCAATTTGGTGTATTCGAGTCTTTCGACAAAGCCGTAGAGAAAACGAGCCAGGTGATTGACTTGACGGTCAGTATGTTGAAAAAGCTGATCACGGGTGATGTGGGGCTGAATAATCTGAGCGGGCCGATTTCCATCGCTAAAGGCGCTGGGGCGACAGCCGATTACGGTTTGGTCTATTTCCTCGGCTTTTTGGCGCTGATCAGTGTCAACTTGGGCATTATTAACTTGGTGCCTCTGCCGATGTTGGACGGTGGGCACCTGCTGTTTTTCGCCATTGAAGCCGTCATCCGTCGCCCTGTTCCTGAAAAAGTGCAGGAAATAGGATACCGTATCGGTGCGGCGGTGATTTTTTCGCTCATGGCGTTAGCCTTATTTAACGATTTTACACGTCTGTGATGGTTCAGAGACAAAGAGCAGTAGCAAGGAACAATTAGAACAATTATGGCGATCAAGCAAATTCTGTTCGCAACATTATTGGCCACCAGCGTATCCGCGAACGGCGCCCAAAACTTTGTTGTACAAGACATTAAAATTGAAGGTTTACAACGTGTTGCACTGGGTGCAGCACTACTAAAAATGCCAGTCCGTGTGGGTGACACGCTAGAACAGCAAGATGTCGCCGGCATCATCCGTGCGCTTTACGCTTCCGGCAACTTTGAAGATGTGAAAGTGCTGCGTGATGGCAATGTACTGGTTGTGCAAGTGAAAGAACGCCCAACCATTGCCAGCATCTCTTTTTCTGGCAACAAAGCGATCAAAGAAGAGCAACTTAAGCAAAACCTTGATGCGTCTGGCATTCGTGCTGGTGAAGCGCTTGACCGCACCACGTTAAGTAACATTGAAAAAGGGCTGGAAGATTTTTACTACAGCGTCGGTAAATACAACGCTTCGGTTAAAGCGGTCGTCACGCCCCTGCCTCGAAATCGCGCAGACCTGAAGTTTGTCTTCAGTGAAGGCGTGTCTGCCAAAATTCAGCAGATCAATTTTATCGGCAACGAAGTGTTTTCTGATGAAACCCTGTTGTCGCGTTTTAACTTGAACGTGGATGTGCCTTGGTGGAATTTCCTCGCTGACGAGAAGTACCAAAAGCAGGTGCTTGCAGGCGATATTGAAGCGCTGAGAACTTATTACTTGGATCGCGGTTATCTCAAGTTTGCTGTGGATTCGACCCAAGTTTCTATCTCTCCCGATAAAAAAGGCGTGTACATTACGTTGGGCCTGAAAGAAGGTGAACCTTACTCAGTGAAAGAGGTGAACTTTCGTGGTGAACTGATTGGTAAAGAAGAGGAGTTCAAAGCGCTAGTGCCATTTGAATCGGGTGAAACCTACAACGGTTCTATGGTCACTACGTTGGAAGAAAACATCAAACGTGTGTTGGGTGAAGCGGGCTACGCCTACCCGAAAGTCAGCACCATCCCTGAGTTTGACGACGAAAACAAGCAAGTCTCGCTGGTCATCCATGTTGAAGCGGGTAATCGAATCTATGTGCGTGACATTCGTTTTACGGGTAACAACTCCACACGTGACGAAGTGCTGCGTCGTGAGATGCGCCAGATGGAAGGCAGTTGGCTCAACTCCAAAGCGATTGAAACGGGTAAGAGCCGATTGAATCGTCTTGGTTTCTTTGAAACCGTGGACGTGCAAACTGTGCGTGTTCCTGGCAGTGACGATCAGGTGGATTTGGTTTACAACGTCAAAGAGGCCAACTCAGGAAGCGTCAACTTTGGTGTGGGCTTTGGTACGGAATCCGGCGTCAGTTTCCAAGTTGGTCTACAGCAAGACAACTTCCTTGGTTCCGGCAACCGCGTTGGCATCAGCGCGATGACCAACAAGTACCAGAAGAACATCAGCTTGGATTATCGCGACCCTTACTGGAACCTAGATGGTGTCAGCTTAGGGGGGAAAGTTTTTTACAACGAATTTGAAGCGTCTGAAGCGGGTATCGTTGACTACACCAACCAAAGTTACGGGGCCAACTTAACTTGGGGCTTCCCGTTTGATGAACTCAACCGCTTCGAACTTGGTGTGGGCTATACCCACAACAAGATCGGTAACTTGTCGCCTTACTTGCAAGTGGAGCAGTTCCTGCAAGCGCAAGAGTCGAACATAGATTCAAGTGGGGCACTCAATACCAACGATTTTGACATTACACTATCGTGGACGCGCAATAACCTCAACCGTACCTACTTCCCAACGGCGGGGAACCATCAGCGCGCGTTTTACAAAATGACCGTTCCGGGCTCTGACGTGCAGTACTTTAAGATGCAGTACGACGTGAGACAGTACATTCCATTGACCAAAAAACACGAGTTCAGCCTGCTGCTGCGCGGACGTTTAGGTTATGGTAACGGCTATGGGACAACCAATGGCAACGACAACCTGTTCCCGTTTTATGAGAACTACTACGCCGGCGGTTTTACCACGTTGCGGGGTTTTGGTTCCAACTCAGCCGGTCCGAAGGCGGTTTATCGTGATTACAGCGGTTCAAACAACGGATCCGACACCGCAACCAATGATTCAGTTGGTGGTAACGCTATCGCATTGGCAAGCCTGGAACTGATTGTCCCTACGCCATTTGCTTCGGACGAAGCACGTAATCAAGTACGTACGAGTTTGTTCTTTGATATGGCGAGTGTTTGGGATACCGAGTTTGATTACCGCAGTGCTGGCGCGGATTACGGTAACCAATATTACTACGACTACTCAGATCCGACGAAATATCGTTCGGCCTATGGTGTTGCGTTGCAGTGGATGTCACCGATGGGACCGTTGGTCTTCTCCTTAGCTAAACCCGTTAAAATTTACGAAGGTGACGACGAAGAATTCTTCACTTTCACAATCGGCAGAACCTTCTAAACAGAGGATATAATTTTGAAAAACATGATCAAAGCGGCTGGAGTTAGCCTTCTACTTCTGAGTTCTTCTATGTTTGCCAATGCGGCAGAAGCAGCGCAAAAGATCGCTTACATCAATACCGCTCAGGTATTCCAAGCTTTGCCGCAGCGTGAAGTGGTGCTACAGAAATTGCAGGAAGAGTTCAAAGATAAAGCGGCAGAGCTACAAGCGATCCAAGCGGAAGCAAAAATTAAAATTGAAAAATTGAAACGTGACGGTGAACTGCTTGGCCAAGACGAAGTGGAAAAACTGCGCATTGAAATTGGCCAGCTCGACAGCAAATATAAAATTAAAGCGCAGGCTTTAGAGCAAGCAAGCGCTCGCCGTGAAGCGGAAGAGAAGCAGAAGCTATTTAAAGTGATTCAGGATGCGGTGAAAGCCGTGTCTGAAAAAGAAGGCTATGATTTAGTGATTGATACCACAGCGCTTCAATATGGTAACCCTGAGTACAACATCTCAGAGAAAGTGATTAAAGCAATCAAATAATAATCGTTATGAAGACACTGACATTAGCTGAATTAGCAACAATAACCGGGGGAGAGTTACACGGCGATGCAACGGCAACCGTATCGCAGGTAACTCCAATGGATAAGGCGCAAGAAGGGGATGTGACCTTTCTGTCGAATCCGAAATACGCCAAACACTTAGCTGACTGCCGTGCCACGCTGGTCATGGTTAAAGCCGATCAACTTATGCATTGCAGTGGCAATGCGCTGGTGGTGAATGATCCTTATGTCGCTTTTGCTAAAGTGGCACAAGCATTAGATACCACACCAAAACCCGCGGAGGGTATCGCGCCATCAGCGGTGATAGCGGCTGATGCTAAACTCGGGCAAAACGTTGCCGTGGGGGCCAACGCTGTGATCGAAAGCGGCGTTGAACTTGGCGACAACGTCATTATTGGTGCTGGCTGTTTTATTGGCAAAAACGCCAAGTTAGGCAACAATACTAAGCTTTGGGCTAATGTCACTATTTATCATCAAGTGCAAATCGGTACAGACTGCCTGATTCAATCGGGGTCGGTGATTGGCTCGGATGGTTTTGGCTATGCCAATGATAAGGGTGAGTGGATCAAAATTCCTCAGCTTGGCACCGTTCGCATTGGTAACCGGGTAGAGATCGGCGCTTGTACTACCATAGATCGTGGCGCGCTCGACGATACGGTGATTGAAGATAACGTCATCTTAGATAACCAGTTGCAAATCGCGCACAACGTGCACATCGGATATGGTACCGTCATGCCGGGTGGTACAGTCGTCGCTGGCAGTACTCAGATTGGTAAGTACTGCGCTATTGGTGGCGCTTCCGTTATCAATGGACATATTTCCATCGCCGATGGTGTCACCATTACTGGCATGGGCATGGTGATGCGCAGTATTGATGAAAAAGGCATGTACTCGTCTGGCATCCCGCTTCAAACCAACAAAGAGTGGCGAAAAACCGCCGCTCGTGTTCATCGCATTGATGAGATGAACAAGCGTTTGAAAGTGGTTGAAAAGCGCCTTGGCGAGCAAGAGAAAGCAGAATAATTAAGTGATTTCTCTGTAAAGACTCGCGAACTGCGAGTCTTTTTCTTCTATAATGGCGCGCTATATATACAGTATTGATATAGGAATAAGACTTTGACTACTGAAAAGAGAACGATGAATATCACTGAAATTCAGGCGCTTTTACCTCATCGCTACCCATTCTTGATGATTGACCGTGTTATCGACTTCCAGGAAGAAAAATATCTTCACGCTATCAAGAACGTTTCGGTAAACGAACCTCAGTTTACAGGTCATTTTCCTCAACTTCCGGTTTTTCCAGGCGTGTTGATTCTGGAGGCCATGGCTCAGGCAACTGGCCTGCTGGCCTTTAAATCATTTGGTGCTCCGTCTGAAAATGAGTTGTACTACTTTGCCAGCGTCGATGGCGCCAAGTTCCGCAAACCCGTTCTTCCAGGTGATCAACTCATCATTGAAGTGGAGTTCTTAAAAGAGCGCCGTGGCATTGCTGCCTTTACGGGTGTTGCAAAAGTCGACGGAGACGTGGTTTGTTCCGCAGAACTGAAGTGTGCGCGTAGAGAGTTTTAATATGATTGATGCAACGGCACAAATCCACCCAACCGCAGTGATTGAAGCAGGCGCTGTTATTGGCGCGAATGTTAAAATTGGTCCATTTTGCTACGTAGACAGTAAAGTGGAAATTGGTGAGGGCACGGAACTACTTTCTCATGTGGTAGTGAAAGGCCCAACCAAGATTGGTAAAGACAACCGTATTTTCCAGTTTGCTTCTATTGGTGAAGCTTGCCAAGATCTGAAATACGCTGGTGAAGACACCCAACTGATTATCGGCGATCGCAACACCATCCGTGAAAGTGTGACCATGCATCGTGGAACGGTTCAGGACAAAGGCATTACCATTGTCGGCAGTGACAACCTGTTTATGATTAACGCCCACGTGGCGCACGATTGTGTGATTGGCGACCGTTGTATCTTCGCCAACAACGCGACGCTGGCAGGTCACGTGAACATCGGCAACCAAGCCATCATCGGCGGTATGTCAGCGATTCACCAGTTCTGCCATATTGGCGATCACTGTATGCTGGGCGGTGGCTCTATCGTCGTACAGGATGTACCGCCTTATGTGATGGCGCAGGGCAACCACTGTGCACCTTTTGGCATTAACGTTGAAGGGTTAAAGCGCCGTGGTTTCGAGAAGAAAGAGATCTTGGCGATTCGTCGTGCATACAAAGCGCTTTACCGCAGTGGTTTAACGCTCGAAGCGGCCAAAGAAGAGATTGCCAAAGATGTAGAGGAATTTCCAGCGGTGGCTCTGTTCCTTGATTTCTTGGAAAAGTCGCAGCGTGGCATTATTCGCTAATTACGCCTTGTTGCAATAATGATTAAAAGATCGCCGTCTGAGATGGCGGTCTTTTTGCGTTTTTAGCGTTCGATAAAAAGAAGGTGAGCAAACATGCTAAACAAGCCACTACGAATTGGTATCGTTGCGGGCGAACTGTCCGGAGATACCTTGGGTGAAGGCTTTATTCAAGCAGTGAAAGCGCGCTACCCGAATGCCGAGTTTGTCGGCATCGGTGGACCAAAAATGATCGCGCAAGGCTGTCAGTCGCTGTTCGACATGGAAGAGCTGGCGGTCATGGGGTTGGTCGAGGTACTGGGTCGATTGCCACGTCTGCTCAAAGTGAAAGCTGAACTGGTTCGCCACTTCACGCAAAATCCACCGGATGTGTTTGTTGGCATTGACGCGCCTGATTTTAATCTGCGCCTAGAGCTTGATCTCAAGAATGCAGGCATCAAAACCGTGCACTATGTCAGCCCATCCGTCTGGGCATGGCGGCAAAAACGCATCTTCAAAATTGCCGCCGCCACTCATCTGGTGCTGGCTTTTCTACCATTTGAAAAAGCGTTTTACGACAAATTCGATGTGCCTTGTGAGTTTATCGGCCACACGCTGGCGGATGCGATCCCCCTTGAGTCTGAGCCAGTGCCTGCCAGAGCACTGCTTGGTCTTGAGCAAGAGAAAAAATGGTTGGCGGTACTTCCCGGCAGCCGTGGCAGCGAGCTGAAAATGTTGGCGCCGACCTTTATCGAAACCTGTAAATTGCTGCATCAACAATATCCTGAACTCGGTTTTGTGGTAGCGCTCGTCAACCAAAAACGCCGCCAGCAGTTTGAGCAAGCATGGCAGCAATATGCGCCGGAACTGGAGTTCAAGCTAGTCGATGATACCGCGCGCAACGTCATCACCGCCGCGGATGCCGTGCTGTTGGCTTCGGGGACCGTTGCACTCGAATGCATGTTACTCAAACGGCCAATGGTGGTGGGTTACCGCGTGAATGCATTGACGGCCTTTTTAGCCAAACGTCTGCTTAAAACGAAGTATGTCTCACTGCCGAATATTTTAGCTGGTGAAGCGCTAGTCAAAGAATATTTGCAAGATGACTGTACGCCGCAAAATCTCTTTGCGGAAGTCTCGCGCTTACTTGAAGGCAACAATCAATCGATGCTGAACAAGTTTACCGAAATGCACCATTGGATTCGCAAAGACGCGGATCAGCAAGCCGCCAACGCGGTGTTGAACCTGATTGAGAATAGAGATTAAACATGGCGGTTAAAGCGAAAGCCACCAAGGCAAAAGTAGAATTTCCACCGTTCGAATACCCTGCAGGCTATCAGTATGTGGCGGGGGGGGACGAAGTGGGCCGCGGTCCATTAGTGGGAGATGTCGTCACCGCGGCGGTCATTTTAGACCCGAACAATCCGATTGCAGGGCTCAACGATTCAAAAAAACTGAGTGAAAAAAAACGCTTAGCCTTGTTTCCTGAGATCAAGGAGAAAGCACTCGCTTGGGCGGTTGGCCGCTGTACGCCAGAAGAAATTGACCAGCTCAACATCTTGCAAGCCACCATGGTGGCGATGCAGCGTGCGGTTGCCGGTTTAGCCGTGACGCCCGATTTGGTGCTGATTGACGGCAACCGTTGTCCTTCCCTTTCTATGGATAGTCAGGCCGTCGTCAAAGGCGATTTGCGTGTTGCTGAAATCAGTGCTGCATCGATCATCGCTAAAGTGGTGCGCGACCAAGAGATGGAAGCGCTCGACAAGCTGCATCCTGAATTTGGTTTCGCCCAGCACAAGGGCTATCCAACGGCTGCCCATTTTGCGGCCATCGAGCAGCACGGTGTGATTGCGCAGCATCGAAAAAGTTTTTCCCCAGTGAGAAAAGCGCTCGAAAAGAAGCAGTGAAGAGAGTTGGTGGGTGGTAAACTCGCGCTCCGATAGTAGAATTAACCCGAAAATTAGCACAAACGGTATCGATTGATGTCAGATCCCAAATTTATCCATCTTCGCATTCACAGTGATTTTTCGATGGTGGACGGTATTAACAAAGTCTCGCCTTTGGTAAAGAAAGTTGCGGAATTTGGCATGCCAGCCATGGCGCTCACCGACTTTACCAACCTCTGCGGTTTGGTGAAATTCTATGGATCCGCACATGGTAATGGCGTCAAACCGATCGTCGGCGCAGATTTCAAAATGCAGTCCGAAGAATTTGGCGAAGAGTTGACCAGTCTCACCGTGTTAGCCGCCGATAACATAGGCTACAACAATCTTACCTTATTGATCTCAAAGGCCTATTTGCGCGGTCATGTGCAGCACCAACCCGTGATTGACAAAGCTTGGCTAGCGGAGCTCTCAACTGGATTGATTGTGCTCTCTGGTGCGCGTAATGGCGAAATTGGTAAAGCGCTGCTGAAAGGCAACAGTGCCTTAGTTGATAGTTGCGTGGCGTTTTATCAGCAGCATTTTCCAGATCGCTTTTATCTAGAACTTGTTCGTACTGGGCGTAGCGACGAAGAAACGTATCTGCATTTTGCGGTTGAATTGGCAGAGCAAACCGATCTGCCCGTGGTAGCGACCAACGAAGTGGTGTTTATCAGCGAAGATCTGTTTGATGCGCACGAAATTCGTGTGGCCATTCACGACGGCTACACGTTAGAGGATCCGCGTCGTCCGAAAAATTATAGTCCGCAGCAATACTTGCGCAGCGAACAAGAGATGTGCGAGCTGTTTGCTGATATTCCAGAAGCGTTGGAGAACAGCGTCGAAATCGCGAAACGCTGCAACGTGACCGTTCGCCTCGGTGAATATTTTCTCCCGGCTTTCCCAACCGATGGCATGGCGGAAACCGACTACTTAGTGATGAAATCCCGCGAAGGATTAGAAGAGCGTTTAGCGTTCCTTTTCCCCGATCCCGAAGTGCGTGCCCAGCGCCGACCTGAGTACGACGAACGTCTGCAAATCGAGCTAGACGTGATCAACCAAATGGGCTTTCCCGGCTACTTCTTGATCGTAATGGAGTTCATCCAATGGTCAAAAGACAATGCGATTCCCGTAGGGCCAGGACGAGGCTCGGGTGCCGGTTCGCTGGTCGCGTATGCGCTGAAAATCACCGATCTGGACCCGCTTGAATACGATCTGCTGTTTGAACGTTTCCTCAACCCAGAGCGCGTATCCATGCCCGATTTCGACGTCGACTTTTGTATGGATAAGCGGGACCAAGTCATTGATCATGTTGCTGAAATGTATGGCCGTGATGCGGTGTCACAAATCATCACCTTCGGTACTATGGCGGCAAAAGCGGTTATCCGTGACGTTGGTCGTGTTCTTGGTCATCCATTTGGTTTCGTTGACCGTATTTCAAAACTGGTGCCGCCCGATCCGGGCATGACGCTAGAAAAAGCGTTTAAAGCCGAACCTGCGCTGCCTGAACTGTATGAAGCCGATGAGGAAGTGAAAGAACTCATCGACATGTGTCGCATTTTGGAAGGTTGTACGCGTAACGCCGGTAAACACGCCGGTGGTGTGGTTATTTCACCGACCACAATTACCGACTTTGCGCCAATTTATGCAGATGCGGAAGGGCATTTCCCCGTCACGCAGTTTGATAAGAACGACGTTGAAACAGCGGGGCTGGTTAAGTTTGACTTCTTGGGGCTGCGAACTCTGACCATTATTGACTGGGCGTTAGGGTTGATTAACCCGCGCTTGGAGAAAGAAGGCAAACCGCCAGTCCGTATTGAATCCATCCCTCTAGAAGATCCGGCGTCGTTTCGCCTATTACAAAACTCAGAGACCACGGCGGTATTTCAGCTCGAATCGCGCGGGATGAAAGAGCTTATCAAACGTCTTCAACCGGACTGTTTTGAAGACATCATCGCACTGGTGGCCTTGTTCCGTCCGGGGCCGCTGCAATCGGGCATGGTGGATAATTTTATCGACCGTAAACATGGCCGAGAAGCGATCTCTTACCCAGATGAAAAGTGGCAACACGAGTCACTAAAAGAAATACTCGATCCAACTTACGGCATCATCCTCTACCAAGAGCAGGTCATGCAAATCGCTCAGGTCTTATCGGGTTATACCCTAGGCGGAGCGGACATGCTACGCCGGGCGATGGGTAAGAAAAAGCCGGAAGAGATGGCCAAGCAGCGTGCAACTTTCGAAGAAGGCGCGGTGAAGAACGGAGTTGATGGCGAGTTGGCGATGAAAATCTTCGACTTGGTAGAAAAGTTCGCCGGTTACGGCTTTAACAAATCGCACTCCGCGGCGTATGCACTGGTTTCTTACCAAACCTTGTGGCTTAAAACCCATTATCCAGCTGAATTCATGGCAGCGGTAATGACGGCCGATATGGATAACACCGAAAAAGTAGTAGGTCTGGTAGACGAATGTTTTCGCATGAAACTCACCGTGTTGCCGCCAGACATCAACTCTGGTTTATACCGTTTCAACGTGGATGAAAACGGTGCGATTGTTTACGGCATCGGGGCCATCAAAGGGGTGGGTGAAGGACCGATCGACGCTATTTTAGCCGCGCGCAATAAAGGTGGTCACTTTAAAGATCTATTTGATTTCTGCGCGCGCATTGACCTTAAAAAAGTTAACAAGCGGGTGATTGAAAAGCTGATTTACGCCGGCGCGCTAGACAGGTTAGGCCCGCATCGCGCGGCGATGATGGCCTCGCTGGATGACGCGGTTAAAGCGGCGAGCCAGTATCACCAAGCGGAGGCGTTTGGTCAGGCGGATATGTTTGGTGTCTTGACCGATGCGCCGGAAGAGGTAGAGCACAAGTACATTCAGGTTGAACCTTGGCCGGAAAAAGTGTGGCTGGAGGGGGAACGTGAAACGTTAGGCCTTTATCTGACTGGGCATCCGGTGAATGCTTATCTGTCGGAACTTAATAAGTACACCAGTTGTCGATTAAAAGATGCAACGCCGACTCGGCGCGATCAATCGTTGACTTTAGCCGGGCTGGTGATCGCCGCGCGAGTGATGACCACTAAGCGCGGTACGCGCATCGGCATAATGACCTTAGATGATCGCAGTGGCCGCATGGAAGTGATGTTGTTCTCAGATGCACTTGAACGGTATGCAGAACTGCTGGAAAAAGATAGAATTCTGGTGGTTTCCGGACAGGTCAGCTTTGATGACTTCAATGGTGGCCTTAAAATGACGGCTCGCGAAGTCATGGACCTCGGTTCGGCGCGGGAAAAATACGCCCGAGGCGTGTCCGTTTCTGTCACTGCATCACAGATTGATGACCAGTTTTTTGCGCGCTTTAGTCGGATCTTAGAGCCACATAAAGCCGGAACGGTTCCTGTCAATGTATACTACCAGCGTGCCGACGCCAGAGCGCGGTTAACATTGGGCACGGAATGGCGAGTAACGCCTAGTGATACATTACTTGATGACTTAAAGATGTTACTTGGTAAAGACCAGGTAGAACTCGAATTTAACTAAATTTGGCGTAATATGCCGAATCAACAAGGATTCATAGATGAGCCTCAACTTTCTAGAATTTGAAAAGCCGATTGCTGAACTAGAAGCAAAAATCCAAGCCCTGCGTGATGTCTCGCGTCACGGAGGCGACTCAGCCATTGACCTTGGTAAAGAGATTGAGCAGCTTGAGAAGAAAAGCTTAGAGCTGAAAAAGAAAACCTTTGCTGATTTAGGGGCTTGGGAAACAGCACAATTGGCACGTCATCCACTGCGTCCCTATACGCTGGATTACGTTAAGCACGTTTTTGAAGAGTTTGACGAGTTGGCTGGCGATCGTGCTTACGCTGACGACAAAGCGATCGTGGCGGGTATGGCACGCCTAGAAGGTCGCCCGGTGATGATCATCGGCCATCAAAAGGGTCGTGAAACCAAAGAGAAAGTGAAACGTAACTTTGGTATGCCAAAACCAGAAGGCTATCGTAAAGCGCTGCGTTTAATGAAAATGGCAGAACGCTTCAATATGCCGATCATCACCTTTATCGATACCGCTGGGGCTTATCCTGGTGTTGGCGCCGAAGAGCGCGGTCAATCGGAAGCGATTGCCACCAACCTCAAAGAGATGGCAGGCCTAACGGTTCCGGTTATTTGTAACGTGGTGGGTGAAGGTGGCTCTGGCGGCGCGCTGGCGATTGGTGTCGGTGATTACGTTAACATGCTGCAATACTCAACTTATTCGGTTATTTCACCAGAAGGCTGTGCGTCGATTTTGTGGCGCGATTCCGATAAAGCGCCACAAGCCGCTGAAGCGATGGGGCTAACGGCGCCACGTTTGAAAGAACTTGAGCTGATTGATGAGATCATCGAGGAACCACTCGGTGGTGCGCATCGCGATCACGTGCAGATGGCCGCCAATATGAAGGCCACTTTGCTTCGCCAGTTGGCTGAACTTGAGCAGTTTGATAAAGACGTGTTGCTAGAGCGTCGTTACGCGCGTCTGATGAACTACGGTTACTGCTAATTTAACCGCTATCTTATACAATCAAGGGCTGAACATTCTCGTTCAGCCCTTTTTATTTTTGTCCACGAGAAGAATGCATGGAGTCTATCTATCACCGTTTCACAAAAGTCATTGAAGAGCATTTGCTGCCAGCCTCGCGCCTAGTTGTCGCTTTTAGTGGCGGTGTCGACTCAAGGATCTTGCTTGAGTGCGCTGCACGTTTCGCTTTCGAGCAGCAAAGGCAATGTGTTGTGGTGCATGTCCACCACGGTTTAAGCGACAATGCCGATCTGTGGAGCCAGCGCTGTGTCGAATGGTGTCAGGAGAAACAGCTCTCGTGTGTGGTGGAGAAAGTGCAACTTGAGCTGATGGCTGGCGACAGCGTAGAAGAGCGGGCCAGACAGGCGCGTTATCAGGCGCTCGCTAAGCACCTTGAGCCGGGCGACCTGCTTCTCACGGGTCAGCATGCAGATGATCAAGTCGAAACCTTTCTCCTTGCCCTCAAGCGCGGCAGCGGTCCGAAAGGGCTTTCAGCGATGGCCCAATGCACGCCGTTTGCGCACGGTTTTTTGCTCCGCCCCTTGCTGTCGGTCGCACGCTCGGAAATTGAATTGGCTGTTCAACAACTCAGGTTGGAATGGGTTGAAGACGAAAGTAACCTAGATACGCGCTACGATCGCAATTTTCTGCGCCAAGAGGTGCTGCCGAAAATCACGCAGCGTTGGTCCGGTTTCGCTAGCGCAGTTCAGCGCAGCGCGCAGCTGTGTGCTGAGCAAGAAAGTTTGTTAGACGAGCTTTTATCGCCCGTTTTGGCTCGCGCTTTACAAGCGGATCACAGCCTAGCGTTAGCGGTGCTTGGTCAACAAAGCGAGCAAGCGCGACTTCGCCTGCTGCGTATGTGGTTGGCATCGCTCGGCCAGCCGATGCCAAGCCGTCAGAACTTGCAGATACTGTGGCAACAAGTCGCCATTGCCAAGGCCGATGCCAATCCGATCTTACAGCTCGGGCAAGGACAGGTGCGCCGATTCAATCAGCGTCTTTATTTTGTGGCGCAGAGTGGCGATATCAGCCAGTGGCGAGCTGAGATTAAACTGAGCCAATCCTTGACCTTGCCAGATCATCTTGGCGTTTTAGCGTTAGAACATACTCCAGGCAGAGGGCACTTGGCTCTTCCTCCTGCTGGCGAAAAGCTCTATGTGACTTTTGACCCTGAGGGATTAAGCGCCCATCCAGCAGAACGTGGACATCGGCGCAAAATGAAGAAACTGTTTCAAGAATACCAAGTACCGAGTTGGCTACGACGCCGCACCCCGATACTTATGTGTGCAGATAGGGTGGTTTCGGTTGCCGGATTGTTTGTTGACCGTGAATTTATTGGTCAGGATTGTGAGCTCTTTTGGCGCAAGTAATCCAAATTCATGTAAAAATCGTAAGGATATAAGTTTTGGGCGCCGTCTCGTTGGATCGTCAGTGGTATTGCCCATAAACCTTGACCAATACAGATAAAAAGGAAAAGCAATGAAGAAAGTCGCAATCGGTCTGGCTCTTGGATTGGGCCTAATCAGTGGAAGTGTGATGGCAGGTGATATCGCAGCAGGGCAAGCTAAATCGGCCATTTGCGCGGCGTGTCACGGCGCGGATGGTATGGCGGTCATTCCAGGTTACCCGCACCTGAAAGGTCAGAATGAGCAATACATAGTGTCATCGATTAAGGCGTACAAGAACAAAGAGCGTACAGGTGGTTTGGCTGTGGTGATGCAGGCGCAGGCTGCGATGCTCAGTGATGCCGATATTGCTAACGTTGCCGCTTACTACGCCAGCTTGAAGTAGTGATCGCACAAACCAATACCCATCGCCAGAGCTTATGCTCTGGCTTTGTTATTAAGCCAAAGGAAACGTGGTTTTCTGATTGAATGTTGCTGATTGCTCATGAATAATAAGCAAATCAATGAAAGTTTAAGGGATGAACATGAAAAAGATTGAAGCGATTATCAAGCCATTTAAGCTCGATGATGTCCGTGAAGCGTTGGCGGAAGTCGGCATTACTGGTATGACGGTGTCTGAAGTGAAAGGCTTTGGTCGTCAGAAAGGCCACACTGAGCTTTATCGCGGCGCTGAGTACATGGTGGACTTTTTGCCGAAGGTGAAGCTGGAAATCGTGGTGAATGAAGACGTCGCGGATAAATGCGTCGAGACCATTATTGAAACCGCGCAAACGGGCAAGATCGGTGATGGTAAGATTTTCGTCACTAACGTCGAGCGGGTAGTGCGTATCCGTACTGGCGAAGAAGACGAAGACGCAATCTGATTCAAAGCAACATAAGGAGCCGTCTGGCTCCTTTTCTTTTTGCCCAATACTAAGCCGCGTGAGTGCAATGAAAAAACGTTCCCTACTCCTGTATCCTACTTTTTTTGTTGTTGCGGGCTATTTTGCCTTTCACACTATCTTTAATATTCCCGAACAGCCAGAGATGGTCACCATCGCTGATGGGGCAATTAATTTGCAACTAGATTGTCTGCATAGCCACAGCAGGCAGAGTATTGACCAGCAGGGGGAACTGACACTGTTGGTGTGGAATATTTACAAACAAAACCGCCGCAATTGGAGTACAGCATTGAGCGAGTACGCTGATGGGGCGCAACTGGTACTGCTGCAGGAAGCGAGTTTAGATGATCCCCTCAAACGTTGGGTAGCCTCTGGAGGTTGGCATGCACAGCAAGTGAATGCGTTTAAGGCGTTTAACAAAAGTGCGGGGGTTTTGACTTTAGCCAAGCACAAACCGGTTTTAGTGTGCGGATACACCCAGTTAGAACCTTGGTTACGTCTACCCAAATCGGCACTCTATTCCGAGTACCCACTCTCCGACGGCAGCACGCTGGCTTTGGCGAATATACACGCAGTGAATTTTACCTTGGGCGTGCAAGCCTACCAGCAGCAAATTGATGCCTTAGTTAATGCGCTCACCAAGCATCAAGGCCCGGTGATTCTGGCGGGCGATTTTAATAGCTGGAATGAGGAGCGCTGGAGCACATTGCAGGATATCGTTGAGAAATTAGCGCTGCAAGAAGTGGTCTTTCAGCCTGATTTACGTACGCGTTTTATCACTGGCCGAGTGTTGGACCATGTTTTCTATCGAGGACTCACGCTAGAGAAAGCGAAAGCGCCCACAACGGACGCTTCCGATCATAATCCTTTATTGGTGAGCTTTAAAATATCAGCAGAGACAGCGCCCAAATAAGGTAATAACCCAGCCAAGGTAGGGCGGAAATCACCAGAGCTTGCCCGCGTTCAAATTCAGTCCAGGTCAGCACGGCCGCATAACCCAGCACAATGTACCAAGGCAGAAGCAAAGGCAATCCGCCTGCAAACGATGACCACTCGTTGGTAAGTGGCAATTTGATCAAACCATTTAAGCTGTTTAAGTCAGCCGCGTAGCTGACTACTTGGCCATGTTTGAGCAGCAAACTGGCGTAACTGGCGAGATCGCCAATCAAGGCAGGAAACGTAATGACAGAGGCGGCGGCAAACCACTTCCAAAAACCATGCTGATGTTGACTCGGTTTGGTGGCTAAAGTGAACCAAAAAGCCAAGAACAAAATCGTCAACGTTCGGCTAAGAATGTCACTGATGATCTCACTGGCCATCAACGTATTGGGATTGTCGAGAAATTTTAATTGTTCTGGATTGATCTGCTCAAATTGTGGCGAGAGTACCGAAGTCAGCCATTGAAAATCCACGTTAGAGAAATAGGCGCCCCAAAATAGAAAAGGGCTAAGAATCAGCAGAACATAGGGCAGCCATCCCCAAGCGCCTCGTTGATAGAGTGCTAAAAAGCACGCTGTCGGCGAGCGGAAGATGTCAAAGAGCATGACAAAAGGGTTACTGGATGGATTCATACACTTACCTTAGTAACATCAACATAAAGTTTAAGTTTTTGACCTGGTTTCAGGTATTTTTGATTTTGCAGAGCATTCCATTTAACAATATCGGTGCTCTTTACTTTGAATCGGCTGGCGATCGTACTGATGGTGTCACCGGCACGCACTTGATAAAAGACCGTGCGGATCACCGCGCCTTCACTGCTGTCTTTCCAGATCACCAGTTCTTGCCCAACGCGTAGTGTGTCTCTTGGCCCCATCCCATTCCATTTCGCCAAGGCTTGATGGGAGACTTTGTTTGCTTTGGCAATGCTCCACAAACTATCGCCATTTTGTACCACATGGGTCAGCTTATATTTGCCCCTTTCGGTCGCTTGGGTTTTTGCCAAGCGATTTTGCGCCGAGAGAGTGTAAGCGCTGACTTCTTTGGTTGACGTTGGGATCATCAAGTACTGACCGACGCGAATGGTATTGCCAGTTAACGTATTCGCGGTACGAATCACGTCGCTGGTGGTGTTGTATTTACTTGCCAGCACGCTCAGGGTATCGCCTGCGCGCACTTTATAACGCACCAATTTCAACCCTTTACCGCGATTTTCTTCCACCTTGGCGAGAAATTGTTCACTTTTGTCGATGGGAATCAGCAGTTGAAACGGACCATCAGGGGCGGTTGACCACTGATTGTAGGCTGGGTTGTAACTCTGTAACTCTTTGACTGGCATGCCCGCGTATTGCGCGGCAATCGCTAGATCGAGCTGTTCCCCCGGATCGACCAATTGCAGCACTGGCTGATTAGCGATGGGCGGAATTTCTATACCATATTTCTCTTTATTGGCGACAATGTCTGCTAATGCCAGCAGTTTCGGCACATAGCCACTGGTCTCTTTAGGCAGATCAAGCGAGAAAAAATCGGTTGGTTTGCCCAGTTTAAGATTTTTACGAATCGCGCTGGAGACTCGACCGCCACCACTGTTGTAAGCCGCGATAGCATGATTCCAGTTGCCATCAAAACGATTGTTGAGGTAGGTGAGATAATCCAATGCGGCATCGGTCGCCGCCGCGACATCACGTCGGCCGTCATACCAGAAGTTTTGCTCAAGGCCATACATCTCTGCGGTGCCTGGAACAAACTGCCACAAACCAGCCGCGCTGCCATGCGAATAGGCAAAAGCGTCAAACGAGCTTTCCACCACGGGCAGAAGGGCCAGCTCCAGCGGCAGTCCACGCTGCTCAATTTTCTCAGTGATGAGATAAAGGAACGGTTTGGCACGCTCTGAGACGGTTTTCAGGTGATTTGGATGATTGAGATACCAAGTTCGATAGTAATCGACTTTTTTATGCTGCGGTACTTCCAGCGTCAGTTGCATGGCGATGCGCTGCCAGATATCTGCTTGGGTTTGCGGTGTGACAATCGGTTGCTCGACCTGAGTGTCATTTTTCACCTTGCCGCTTTGGCCGGGAAGATTGTCCGTTGCCACGGAAGTGTGTTGCTCTGCATCCGGGCTATTGGTTTCAGGTGTTGAACTGATATTGCTATCTGGCTGCGTGATCTGACAGCCTGCCAATAAGAGTGCCAACACCCAACTGTACTTTAAACGCATGGGTCCAGCCTGTTAACTTTTGGGCTGCTGATAATACTTGCCTCCTTAGTCAGGAGACAAGCAGCAAAAGGTTAAAATTCGTTCTTCCACTCACGCAAAGCAGTAAAAATCGAAACTGGATCGCTATTTTGTGCCCGGCTCGCGACAGAATTGATCACGCTGGGCTGCTGATAGCGCAAAAATGGATTGACCATTTTTTCGCGTTTTAGCGTCGTGGGCAGGGTCGGCGCATTTTGCGCGCGCAGACGATTGACCTCATCACGATACTGCTGCAATTCAAGGTTATCTGGCTCCACCGCCAAGGCAAAGGCCAAGTTGCTGGCGGTGTATTCGTGCGCGCAATAGATTTTCGTCTCATCAGGCAGAGCTTGTAGCTTGCTAAGAGAGTCAAACATTTGCTGTGGTGTGCCTTCAAAAATGCGCCCGCAGCCAGCAGAGAAAAGCACGTCACCGCAAAACAGTTTGCCATCGCCGATATAACCAATATGACCGAGAGTATGACCGGGTAAAGTGACGACGTGGAACCGTTCAGCAAACAATTCGATCTGATCTCCCTCATCCACAGGGTGGGTCAAGGTCGGAATCGGCTCATGTTGCGGGCCGACGACATTCACGTTGGGATACGCTCTGACGAGGTCGGGCACACCGCCAATGTGATCATTGTGATGGTGGGTAATAAGGATGGCCTCTAACGTGAAGCCGTGTTGCTTGAGGTAGTGAAGCACCGGAGTGGCGTCACCCGGATCGACCACAGCACACCCAAGCTCACTATTGTGAATCAGCCAGATGTAATTGTCGTTAAATGCGGGTATGCTTTTGATCTCTAACATGATTGATTCTCCGCTCGCTCTCATATAGGTCAGGTGGTTAATGAAGCCAGCATTAAGCAGTAAAAAACTCCCACATCCATACACTTGGGACGGAATGAACAACGGACAATGGGTCCGTGAGTCGATTCAGACCCGGCTTGATGAGTGGTGTCCGAAGCTGTTCGGCTACCACTTACTGAAATTGGGAGGCTTGAGCTGCGAATTAACCAGCGCAGTGTGTAACATTCAACACCAAGTTAATCTCGATATCCAGAACCCATTGCATAATGTGATTGCAGATGGTTACGAATTGCCCTTTTTAGAAAAGAGCTTTGATGCGGCGATACTGGCCCATCAACTGGATTACGCCAATGATCCGCACCGTTTGTTGCGAGAAGTTGACCGCGTGATGATGGATGATGGCTATCTGATTATCAGCGGCTTTAACCCGCTCAGCTTGACTGGCATCGCCAGTTTAATGCCATGGCGCCGCCGCAGTCTGCCCTGGAGCGGACGCATGTTCACCCCCAACCGGATTAAAGACTGGCTTGGGTTGCTTAATTACCAAGTGATACATTGCGATCGCTATGCACTGTTTCCGATGAGAAAATACCAAACGATGTGGACCTGGCTGGAAAACGGTTTAGGTGATTGGGCCAACCCCGCAGGCAGCCTCTACTTTATTGTGGCAAGAAAACGCACCTATCCACTCAAGCCAATTAAACCCCATTGGCAGTTGAAACGTCGCCTGTCGCCGCTTGGGGTAATGAATCGTGAACAGGACGCCTTACGTGAACGCCATCCGCCGACAAGTTCGTCTTAAGGTTGATAGCCAGTATCGTCTTCGGTGGGGTTTTCAGCAGCGCTGCGGGCAAGCTCGTCACACATTTCATTTTCTCGGTGGCCAGCGTGACCTTTCACCCAGTGCCATTCAACCTGATGGCGTTGGGTTTCTTTGTCGAGCGCTTGCCAAAGATCGGCGTTTTTGACCGGCTTTTTGTCAGCGGTTTTCCAGCCGCGTTTTTTCCAGTTGTGGATCCATTGGGTAATGCCTTGGCGAACATATTGGCTGTCTGTGGTGAGAATCACATGGCAAGACTCTTTCAGTGCTTGCAGAGCGACAATCGATGCCATCATCTCCATGCGGTTGTTGGTGGTGAGGTGAAAACCCTTTGCTAAGGTTTTTTCGACCTGCTTGTAACGTAAAACCACACCATAACCGCCTGGGCCCGGATTACCGAG
Source organism: Vibrio sp. S234-5 (assembly GCF_000960595.1). Classification (NCBI taxonomy): domain Bacteria; kingdom Pseudomonadati; phylum Pseudomonadota; class Gammaproteobacteria; order Vibrionales; family Vibrionaceae; genus Vibrio; species Vibrio sp. S234-5. The sequence goes on along the minus strand of NZ_JZAM01000195.1, from coordinate 29,783 downwards.
ACAAGAACCATCTGTGAAAATCTCAACTTGTTTAGTCATGTTTTGATACTATTAGCGAAAGCATTTTTTAAAGCAGAATTCTGCATAGTCTGACACACATATCATTATGAATACCAGTAACAATTCTGATCACCATCGTATCGTTGTGCTCGATACGGAAACCACAGGTATGAACCGAGAAGGTGGCCCGCACTATCTCGGGCATCGGATTATCGAGATCGGAGCGGTTGAGATCATCAACCGCAAACTGACCGGTAAGCACTTCCATGTCTACCTAAAACCGGACCGAGAAATTCAGCCAGAAGCGATTGAAGTGCATGGTATTACCGATGAGTTTTTGCTCGACAAACCGGAATATCGTCAGGTGCATGAGGAGTTTTTGCAGTTTATCCAAGGCGCAGAACTTGTTGCCCACAACGCGCCCTTCGACGTTGGCTTCATGGATTATGAATTTGGCCTGTTGAATGCGGCGATAGGCAAAACCACCGATTTCTGCCAAGTGACCGATACGCTGGCGATGGCGAAGAAGATCTTCCCGGGTAAGCGCAACAACCTCGACGTGCTTTGTGAGCGCTACGGTATCGATAACTCGCACCGTACGTTGCACGGCGCTTTGCTCGATGCGGAGATCCTCGCTGACGTCTATCTGTTGATGACGGGTGGGCAAACCAGTCTGGAATTTAACGCCAATAAACAAGAAGGTGGCGTTGAAGGTATTCGCCGCATTGAAGGGCGAAAATCCCTTAAGGTTTTACGCGCAACGGCCGATGAACTAGATGCGCATCAAAGCCGATTAGATATCGTAGAAAAAAGCGGAACTTGCCTCTGGCGTCAATAGGAGAATCTATGTTGAGGACATTATCAGTCGTTGTCATGTTATTGGTCAGTTGCGTGAGTCAAGCGGCGACAGAATCAACCATGTCCTTATTGGATAACCGTTTTCGTGTTGACCCGACCATCGACCAGATCACTTTTCTTATCTATCGTGAAAACCCGTCTCAACCTGTGGTGTTGGTTCGCCCGGACGGACATAAATATTACGCATGGAAAACTTACGACAACGTGCGTTGGTATCAAGAACCCGCGATGGATATCGTTTCGATTGAGAATCCGATGCCCGGGCCGTGGCAAGCGGTGGGCAAAGTAACGCCGAAGAACAATATCCGCTTAATTTCCCATCTCACCTTAAGCACCGATCCGTTCCCCAATCGGCTCTATCGTGGTGAAGTGATTAAATTTACCGCCCGTTTGGCATCGGATGGACAACCTCTGGTGCTACGTGATTTTCTCGATCGGGTGAACTTGCGTGTCACCTTGACCAAATACGTTGAAAATGAGCAGGAACTGGTGAAAGAAGCGCGCCCTTTGCCAGTGGTACTCGGCGATTTTAGCGATGATGGGCAAGGTTTGGATGAAAGGCCGGGAGATGGTGTCTTTACCGTGAGGTTGACGATCGAAGTGGAACCGGGCAAATACCGCGCGCGAATCACCTCGGGCAATGGGGTGTTTTTGCGCGCCAAAGAGCAAAATGTGCTGGTTTATCCGAGCCCGGTGGCGACGACCTTTATTCAATCTCGCCGTGAAGGGCAGCCGCACCGTTTTGTTGTCTCGGGTGAGCAGGGGATGGTCGCGCCGGGCTCTCTTGCTGTGCATATTGAGCAAACTGCGCCGGATTCTTTTGTTAACTATGTACAAGGTCAGGCGGAGAAAGAGGCGCTGAAAGCGGAGATGAGCTTAGACAGCACCCATCAAATCGGCATTTACTCTTGGAAAGGTGAAGTGTACGCCACCGATGCGGCTACTCAGCGCCCGCTCGTCTTTCCTATTGCAGAGCAAACCTTCAGCGTGGTTAAGGAAGTCGATATTGAAGCTGCGCGTAAAGCCAAAGAGGCGGAACTTGCCGAGCAGCGCCGTATTGAAGAAGAGCAACGCTTGTTGGCGCAACGCGCAGAAGATCGCAAACAAGGTTTAATTATGATCGCGGTGGGTAACTTGGTGGTGATTATTCTCGGTTTGATCGGCTGGTTTGTGTGGAGCAAGATCCGCGCGAAGCGCCAAGCAATTCCGGAAATGCAGTTGGAAGTACCGAAGAAATAGTGGGTTTGAAACAAAGAAACAGTGGTTTGGAAACTTGCTACAAGGGCTGTAAGGCACTCTTGTCAGAGAAGGGACTGAGCATACGAGCTAACAAAAAAAGCGGGAGCCATCGGCTCCCGCTTGGTTTTTATGCAGTGAAGATTAAGCGACGTTATCCATCACTTTACTCGCTTGGCTCGCGGCAAGATGCTCGGGAGCAAAGTCATCCACGTTGATGGTGTAGAGGCGATGTTGCTCGGCTTCTTTGAGTAGCTCGGCATCTTCGACACTGATTATCTCACGTTCCAGACCAATTTGTGCCACTTCATCCAAACGCATGAACGGACGACGTTCACCGATCTCTTTGCACACTTTGTCAAATACCGGCTCCGCTTGCAAAATCACAGAGAGTGCCAGCTCAATCTTACCGGCCGCGTTGTGCTCAGTCGGTTGCAGGTACTGGTTGCGGCCAATACGGCTGCGCGTTGCGCATGGTGTTTGCAGAATGCGCGCCACTTGGCTGTCAATTTTGTCGCTTGGCGCTTTGCGCACACGGCCAAATGGCATGATCAACACGCGTAATGCTTTGCCAATCACCTTGTTCGGGAAGTTCGCCAAGAACTCATCGATGGCCACTTCGGCCTGTTTTAAGCTGTCTTGCAGACCCCAATGAACCAGCGCCAGATCTTCGGCTGGGCGACCATCTTGCTCAAAGCGTTTTAGCGTTGCTGAGCTTAAGTAAAGCTGGCTTAGGATATCGCCCAAACGCGCAGACAAGCGCTCACGACGTTTCAGTGAACCACCGAGAACCGCCATCGAGATGTCTGAGAGCAGTGCCATGTTGGCACTGTAACGGTTCAACTGCTGGTAGTAACGCTTGGTCACATCTTTGGTTGGCGCGCTAGAGCCGTAGCCGTCGGTTAAACCAAACCAAATACTGCGAACCAAGTTACTCATGGTAAAGCTCACGTGACCAGCCAGCGCTGCGTCAAACTGCTCAATCGCATCCGATTTCTCCGAATAGGCAGCTTCCATTTCTTGCAGAACATAAGGATGGCAGCGAATCGCCCCTTGACCATAAATGATCATCGAACGAGTCAGAATGTTCGCCCCTTCCACGGTCACTGCAATCGGCGCGCCTTGGTAGCCACGAGCCAAAAAGTTTGATGGGCCTAAGCAGATGCCTTTACCGCCGACGATGTCCATCGCATCAATAATGCTGCGTTGACCACGATGGGTACAGTGGTACTTGACAATGGCCGAGATCACCGATGGTTTCTCACCCAGATCAATACCTGCCACGGTTAAGTTGCTCGCCGCGTCCATCACGTAGGCGTTACCGCCAAGACGTGCCAGTGCTTCTTCAACCCCTTCTAGTTGGCCAATCGGCTGTTTGAACTGACGGCGAATGCGAGAGTAGGCCCCCGTCGCCAGCGCCGCGGATTTGATACCGCCCGTTGAGTTAGATGGCAAGGTGATACCACGGCCAACCGACAGACACTCAACCAGCATACGCCAGCCTTGGCCAGCCATTTTTTGTCCGCCAATGATGAAATCAATTGGCACAAAAATGTCTTTACCGCGGGTAGGGCCATTTTGGAACGGCACGTTCAGTGGGAAGTGGCGATTGCCAATCTCCACGCCTTTGATGTGTGTTGGGATCAAGGCACAGGTAATACCGAGATCTTCTTTGTCGCCTAGCAGGCCCTCTGGGTCGCGCAGCTTAAACGCCAAACCGAGTACCGTCGCCACTGGTGCGAGGGTAATGTAGCGTTTGTTCCAAGTCAGGCGCATACCAAGGACTTCTTTACCTTCCCATTTGCCTTTGCAAACCACGCCATAATCTGGGATTGAGCCCGCGTCTGAGCCCGCTTCTGGACTTGTCAGAGCAAAACAAGGGATCTCTTTACCTTCCGCCAAGCGCGGCAGGTAGTAGTTTTTCTGCTCTTCTGTCCCGTAATGTTGCAGCAGTTCACCCGGGCCAAGCGAGTTTGGTACGCCGACGGTAGAAGAAAGAACGCCGGAAACGCCAGTCAGTTTTTGTAACACCAATGACTGCGCATAAGCGGAAAACTCCAGACCACCGTATTTCTTCTTGATGATCATGGCGAAGAATTTGTGATCTTTCAGGTATTGCCATACTTCCGGTGGTAAATCTGCCAGCTCGTGGGTCACTTGGTAATCGCTGACCATCGCACATACTTCGTTGACAGGGCCGTCAAGAAACGCTTGTTCTTCAGCCGACAGCTTCGGCGCAGGAATGGCGTGTAATTTTTCCCATTCTGGCTTGCCTTTGAACAGCTCAGCTTCCCACCAAACTGTACCGGCATCGAGCGCTTCTTTTTCGGTTTGCGACATAGCAGGCAATACCTGCTTGAACAGCTTCAGTGCCTTAGCACTGATGAGCGATTGACGCAGTGAGGGCACTGCAAGTGCAGCCAAAAGCAGAAAATAGCACAGCCAACCAACCGAACTGGCGTAGTCAGCAAAGGTGAGCGCCAGCATAGTGAGGGTCAGCAGAGTGACGGATTTGGTCAGTGACATACGGTGATAGAGTGTAAAGCCTAGCACCGCGGTCATCGCCAGTATAGAGAGCAAGATGTCCATATGTGTGTTCCTTATCAGACTGTTTGATTTATGGTACGTCTGGGTGTTGGTAAGAGGTCTAACCAGTTGAATCAAGTGTAACCAAATTATTAAAGAAATGTAAAACCAAATTCTGAGCAAAAAGTGATCTTGGTTGAGCTAAAGTGATAAATTTGAGATTTCAATGGTGATTTCGGCATCAGAACGCCTCAAACCGCTTTACAAATCGCCGAAATCTCGCTCTCTGGTGTCGACACAATTTCCTGTTTTTGGGTAAACTCAGCCTATCTACAAGCAAGGTGGCAACTTAGCCTTGCAAACGTGAGCGCATTGCGTGACATGACAACAAAAAAGAGAACATCTTATGTACCAAGATCTGATTAGAAATGAGTTGACGGAAGCGGCTGAAGTTCTGAATAAGTTCCTCAGCGACGAGCATAATCTTGCCCAAATTGAAGCGGCAGCAAAAATGATTGCTGATTCATTCAAACAAGATGGCAAGGTCCTCTCTTGTGGTAATGGTGGTTCCCATTGTGATGCGATGCATTTTGCCGAAGAGTTAACCGGTCGTTACCGTGAAAACCGCCCGGGTTATGCCGGCATTGCTATTTCTGATCCGAGCCACTTGTCTTGTGTCAGCAACGATTTTGGTTACGAATACGTCTTCTCACGTTACGTTGAAGCGGTCGGGCGCCAAGGTGACGTGTTGTTTGGTCTGTCCACTTCAGGCAACTCTGGCAACATTCTTAAAGCGATTGAAGCGGCTAAAGCGAAAGGGATGAAAACCATCGCGCTAACCGGCAAAGATGGCGGCAAAATGGCTGGTCTGGCAGACGTTGAGATCCGTGTCCCACACTTTGGTTACGCCGATCGTATTCAAGAAGTGCATATCAAGATCATCCACATCATCATTCAGTTGATTGAAAAAGAGATGGAATAACAGAGGCTTTGCCTCTTTTTTGCAGGGAGTTGTTTTAGCATGTGCGAATTGCTCGGCATGAGCGCGAATGTCCCCACCGACATCTGTTTCAGTTTTACGGGGTTGATGCAACGGGGCGGGAAAACTGGGCCACATCGCGATGGCTGGGGGATTACCTTTTATGAAGGAAAGGGCTTTCGCACCTTTAAAGATCCCAAACCGAGCTGTGAGTCCAAAATCGCCGAACTGGTGCAAAGTTATCCTATCAAAAGCTGTTCGGTGATCAGCCATATTCGTCAAGCTAACCGTGGCGGTGTTTCGCTGGAAAATACCCACCCATTTACCCGTGAGCTTTGGGGACGTTACTGGACATTTGCCCACAACGGTCAGTTGAGTGACTACCACACGCTCGATTCAGGGCGGCATCGCCCTGTTGGACAAACCGACAGTGAAAAAGCATTTTGTTGGCTGCTCAACCAGTTAGAGCAACGTTATCCTGAAATTCCACAAGATATGGAAAGTGTTTTCACCTATTTGGCCTCATGCTGCGAAGTGCTGAAGGAAAAAGGAGTGTTTAACATGCTGATGAGCGATGGGGAATATGTGATGACCTATTGCACCAATCATCTGTACTGGATCACGCGTCGCGCCCCGTTTGGCAAAGCGGCTTTGCTGGATGAGGACGTGGAGATCAACTTTCAAGAAGAGACCACTCCTAACGATGTCGTTTCGGTGATTGCCACCCAGCCATTGACGTGCAATGAAGCATGGCAACGGATGAAGCCCAGTGAATATGGTCTGTTTCACTTTGGTGAACGGATTATCACCAATGCGCCACAACTTAAGGATGTGCCGTTTGCTGCGCCAAAGCCCAGTTGCCAAGCGCCGACAGAGCCACTGGAATAATCAAGATAAAAAGGTTGCACAAAGCAACCTTTTTTCTTGCTAATGAATCACTTGCACTATTCGTCTGCTGCGTAACCCGATGCGCCAAGCTGCACGCTATCGAGATAGGCCGTCCCATCTTGCATGATCAAGCGTTCGTCAGCCAGCCATTTGACTACCAAAGGGTAAATGTTATGTTCCTGAGTTTGCACGCGTGCGGCGAGCGTCGCGGCATCGTCATCAGAAAACACCGGAACTTTGGCTTGTAAAATGACGGGGCCGCCATCGAGTTCTTCTGTCACAAAGTGCACGCTGGCTCCGTGTTCACACTCACCCGCGTCAATGGCGCGTTGGTGAGTGTGTAATCCGGGGTATTTCGGTAATAACGACGGATGAATATTGATCATTTTACCTACATAGTGGCGCACAAACTCGCCACTAAGAATTCGCATGTAGCCGGCAAGGACGATGATATCTGGCTGATAAGTGTCGATTTTCTCCATCAACACTTGGTCGAAATCCGCTCGATTAGCAAAAGGTGTCGGATCAACAAAATGGGTCGCCACATCAAATTGCCGCGCGCGTTCAAGGCCGTAAGCCTCTGCTTTGTTAGAAAACACCGCGCGAACTTGGGCGTTAGTGATGGAAGATTGGCAGGCTTCAAGGATCGCCTGAAGGTTGCTACCGCTACCGGAGATAAGTACCACGATATTTTTCATCTGGGTGTCAATGTCCTGGTGAGTCTGTTTATTGCGCTAAAGAGTGGCAGAATACCTAACTCTTTCAGGGTTTTTAGTGGCGTAAATAGCAGAATGAGGACATAAGTCCTCATTCTGTTTGTTTGTCGTTGACTGAAGGATCAGTGAATCTCGACCTGTTCTTCGCCGCTCTCCGCTTTCGCGATCGCGCCGATAACCCAAGCGTTTTCGCCTTCCTCTTGCAGCAGTTTCACTGCGGCTTCTGCTTGCGCTTGTGGTAGAGCGATAATCAGACCAACGCCACAGTTGAAGGTGCGGTACATTTCATGCGTGTCTACGTTGCCTTTCTCTTGCAGCCATTGGAAGATCACGGGCCATTGCCAGCTCTTGCCATCAATCACCGCTTTGGTACCTTCAGGCAATACGCGCGGAATGTTTTCCCAGAAACCACCGCCAGTGATGTGTGAAATCGCATGAATGTCGTGTTCAGCAATCAGTTTTAGACCTGACTTAATATAGATCTTGGTGGGTTCTAGTAGGTGCTCGCCAATGGTACGTCCAGCCAACTCCTCATTCTTGTCTGCGCCAGACACTTCAAGAATTTTGCGGATAAGAGAGTAGCCGTTTGAGTGTGGGCCGCTTGAACCGACGGCAATCAGTGCATCGCCAACCGCCACTTTGCTGCCATCAATGATCTCTTCTTTTTCGACCACGCCAACGCAGAACCCGGCGACATCATAGTCTTCGCCTTCATACATCCCTGGCATTTCCGCGGTTTCACCACCGATCAAAGCGCAGCCAGCCTGTACGCAACCATCCGCAATGCCAGAAACCACCGCAGCGGCGGTATCAACATCCAGCTTACCTGTCGCGTAGTAATCAAGGAAAAACAAGGGTTCAGCACCTTGCACAATCAGATCGTTGACGCACATCGCCACTAAGTCGATGCCGATGGTGTCGTGTTTGTTCATATCCAGAGCGAGACGCAGTTTGGTTCCTACACCGTCGGTGCCCGACACCAAAACTGGCTGCTTGTATTTAGTTGGCAGTTCGCACAGTGCGCCGAATCCGCCAAGGCCGCCCATGACTTCAGGACGACGTGTGCGCTTAACCGCACCTTTAATACGTTCGACTAGGGCGTTGCCTGCATCGATGTCTACACCAGCATCTTTATAGCTCAGAGAAGAGTTATTACCACTCACGGGGAAGTCCTCGTTTTAAGTTGGATATGAAAACGGCGCTATTCTACCAGTGCTCGAATATAAAGAGCAAACGTTTGCGCGAGTTTTTTTCTTGCGCTTTGTGACGAGAAATTCGTGACGAAATCGTTTATAATCGGCCAGTTTGTTTAAAATTTATCTATATTGCCGGAGATAGACATGAAAGTTGTTGAAGTAAAACATCCTCTTGTAAAACATAAGATTGGTTTGATGAGAGAAGGTGATATCAGCACTAAGCGTTTTCGCGAATTGGCAACGGAAGTTGGCAGTCTTTTAACCTACGAAGCCACTTCCGATTTTGAAACGGAAAAAGTGACTATTGAAGGTTGGAATGGCCCAGTTGCTGTCGATCAAATCAAGGGTAAAAAAGTCACGGTTGTGCCAATTTTACGTGCGGGTTTGGGAATGATGGATGGCGTTTTGGAGCACATGCCAAGCGCACGTATCAGTGTTGTGGGTATCTACCGCGATGAAGAGACACTTGAGCCAATCCCCTATTTCAACAAGCTTGCTTCTAACATGGAAGAGCGTATCGCGTTGGTGGTCGATCCTATGTTGGCGACTGGCGGCTCGATGATCGCAACCATCGACCTTTTGAAAGAGAAAGGGTGTCAGCAAATTAAAGTGCTGGTTCTTGTCGCGGCTCCTGAAGGGATCGCCGCGCTGGAAAAAGCGCATCCAGATGTTGAACTGTATTGTGCGGCAATCGACGAAAAACTGAATGACAAAGGCTACATTGTCCCAGGTCTGGGTGATGCGGGTGACAAAATCTTTGGTACCAAGTAAGCCAAAGTAAAACTCGATTGCAAATAAAAACGCCTGGCAGCAATGTCAGGCGTTTTTATTATCTGAGATGAAAGAAAAGCTTAGCCTTTCACTTCGACCTCTTCTTCCATTTGTGCGTTATCCACCACGTGATTCTCGCCCAAATCTTGTGGCAGGATCAGGTTGAGTGCGATGGCAACGATGCCGCAGAGGCTAACGCCTTGTAGGCTGAACTCACCAATACCAAAGGCCATGCCACCAATACCGAACACCAGTGTGACGGCAACAATCACTAGGTTGCGTGATTTGTGCAGGTCAACGTGGTTTTTGATCAGCGTATTGAGACCGACAGTCGCAATTGAGCCAAACAGCAAAATCATGATGCCGCCCATCACCGGCACTGGAATGGTAAGTAGGAGAGCACCGAGTTTACCAACCAGAGCGAGAACGATGGCGGTGATTGCAGCCCAAGTCATGATGACCGGATTGAACGCTTTGGTCAGCATAACGGCGCCAGTCACTTCACTGTAGGTGGTATTTGGCGGCGCACCGACCATAGAAGCGGCGATGGTCGCAATTCCATCACCCGCAATCGTGCGGTGTAGACCGGGTTTTTTCAGGTAATTCTTGCCTGTCACGTTGGAAATCGCCAACATATCGCCGACATGTTCTACGGCTGGAGCGATAGCCACTGGGATCATGAACAGAATCGCGTTGATATTGAACTCTGGCGCTGTGAAGTTTGGCATAGCGAGCCACGCCGCTTGAGCGACGGGAGTGAAATCAACCACGCCAAAACCTAGGCTGACCGCGTAGCCTGCGGCGATGCCACCACAAATAGGCAGAAGTTTCAGGAAGCCTTTGGCAAACACGCTCATGGCGATGGTCACCAGCAGAGAAATGGAAGAGATCCACAGCGCGGCATTGCCATCGACCAGTTGTACTGCACCATCGCCGGTTTTACCGAGTGCCATATTAACGGCAACAGGCGCTAGGCCGAGACCGATAACAATGATCACCGGACCCACCACCACAGGTGGCAGCAGTTTGTGAATGAACGCCACGCCACGAATCTTGATGAAAGCGCCAAGAATGATGTAAACAAACCCTGCTGCCATCAGGCCACCCATGGTTGCCCCGATACCCCAAGTTTGGATACCGAACATGATGGGAGCGATAAAAGCGAAAGAAGAGGCAAGGAAAATAGGCACGCTTTGGCGGGTGATCAGTTGGAATAGTAATGTGCCGACACCAGCACCAAACAGAGCTACGTTTGGGTCAAGTCCGGTCAGCAAAGGCACAAGCACCAAGGCACCAAAGGCGACAAACAACATTTGCGCGCCCTGTATCGCGTTTTTCATAAAGGTTCCCTATTAACAAATATGCAGATAAATTCGCGGGATTCTATCACTTTGCAAACGATTGCTAACTAGTTTTGATCAATTTTTTCCAATAATGGTGCTGTTTGCTGAGATCTTATGCAACCGTGTGGCGATTTTTCATTAAACAAAGAAATAGAGCCAATCTCTGCGGTTTTCTTGCTCATGGTTTGATAGTTGCTTATCATCTTACTTCCCACGCAGTAAGTTAGGAAAAGTATGCGCTATTTAGCTTTATTGATGATCGGCTGGTTGGCTTTGCCGGTCTACGCGTTGACCCAGGTTGATATTTATCGTGCTGAAGTGGCTATTGATGCTGAAAAAAGCAATGGTGAAGAGCTGGCTCGTCAGCAAGCGATGCAGCAAGTGATTGTTAGGGCGTCGGGTTCGGTCGATTCGGTAAACAACCCGGTGGTGAGCAAGGCGCTGCAAGCAAGCGCACGTTATATCTCCCAGCTTAGCTACGGCAAACTTGGTGAGCAGACGTCAGTGAAGCTGCTCTTTAATAGCGCGCAGATCCGAGCCTTACTGACTCAGGCGCAATTGCCTTTTTGGTCGGAAAATCGCAATAACTTGCTGGTTTGGTTGGTGGAAGAGCAAAATTATGACCGCGCGATCGTCTGGGAGCATTCCGGCGGCAGTGTCGTTGATGGGCTAAAGTCTGCGGCTCGCGAGCGCGGTTTACCACTCACGATGCCGATCGGTGATTTTGATGATATTACTGGCATTGCCATTTCAGATCTGTGGGGCGGCTTTGTGCAACCCATCAGTCGCGCCAGTCAACGCTATCCGGTTGATGGCGTGTTGGTGATTCGCGCGCAAGGCAATCAGTTACGCTGGAGCTTATACGATCAACCGCCAGAAGTGATGGAAACGGCAAACCAAGTGCCGATGACAGGTTCAGCAAACGGTGAGGATGCGAGTGCAACTCTCATCAATACCATTGCGGACTTCTATGCCAAACGTAGCGCTGTGCTGGTATCCGGTGAATCCTCGCAATCAGTTGTGGTGAAATTTCTCAATATCAATAATGCCATCGACTTCTTTAGTTTAGAGAAAGCGTTAACTGCGCTCAATTCTGTGGCAAGCCTCGACATTCTTAAAATCAAAGGTAATGAGCTGACTCTGCGTGTTCACTTGCTCGCCTCGCAAGCTGCATTTGAAAAAGAAGCGGAACAGTTGCCGCGTGTGGTGAAGTTTGACGACCCGCTATCGAGCCCGGTAGAGGAGGAGACATTGGATTCAGATCCGGCAGCCCTTTCTCCTGAAGAGGGTGCGGCTCCGTCAACGCAAATCCCCCTGCCAGCACAAGATATCAGCGTTACAGAAACTGTCGCTGAGCCTCTATCCAATGGCGATCCCTTGGTGTATGAGTGGCAAGGTCGCTCTTAGAATCCTAATGCGATATTTTGGAATAAAAAACGCCAACTTAGTTGGCGTTTTTGCATTTAAGTTAAGCAGTGAGAAAAATTACTGCTTACCCATTTTCTCGTTGCCAAACTTGGCTTTCTCTTCTTTTTCGATCTGCGACAGTTTTTGCAGTTTCAATCCCAGTTCTTGACCGCGCGTGCGTGCATACAGGATATTGCCCGCAAAGCCAAGGGCGGTGAGCAGCAGTTCAACCAAAGCCAGCCACCTTTCACCGCCATCCACATACAAGATGGTCAACGCATGCAGAAAGTAGAGCATTAACACAAAGTTAGCCCAAGCGTGCGTGTAAGGTTTCCCCGCAATAATACCGGGAAGCGGCAACAGTAAAGGAATACACCAAGCGATCGCTAACGCCGTGCTGCTCAAGTGTGGATGAGGAGAAAGAGCCAGTTGCCACAGGGCGACCCACGCCAGCAACGCCAAATTGCCAAACAGCGCCAAATAGCGAAAGCGACGCGTCTTGGCGCCCATAGAGAGTGAGGACATTTACGACTCCTTTTGCTTACTGGCGATCTGTGCCAGACGTTTTCCTAGTTGCTGTGCCAGTTGGCTCTCTTCTGTGGTCAAGGTGGCTTCGTGGCCGACACTGCTCGCACCGTAAGGTGTTCCGCCAGAGCGAGTTTGATGCAACAGTGGTTCAGAGTAGGGAATGCCCAAGATCAACATGCCGTGATGCAGAAGGGGTGTCATCATGCTCTGTAACGTGGTTTCCTGCCCACCGTGCATGGTGGAGGAAGAGGTAAACACGCAGGCAGGCTTGTCAATCAGATCGCCATTGAGCCATAAGCGGCTGGTTTGGTCCCAAAAATGTTTCAATGGTGCCGCCATGTTGCCAAACCACACCGGGCTACCCATCGCCAGTCCGTCACACTGTTTCAACTCGTCCAGAGTAACAACAGGATCGCTCGCCTGCTGTGAGCTCGCGGTCAGTTCAGCCACGGTGCGTAAAATCACTTCACATCCGTTCACGGAGCCGGCGCCACGGGCGATTTGTCGCGCCAACAGTTTGGTTTTACCGTGGCGGCTATAATAGAGAATGAGAATATGCGTACTCATTGGCAGTTATAGAATCTCCAGAACCGCTTCAGGCGGGCGGCCGATGCGCGCTTGACCATTTGCAACCACCACTGGGCGTTCGAAGAGCGCAGGGTGCTCGGCCATGGCGGCAAACAGTTGTTCATCACTGGCTTCGGCCAATTGCAGCTCTTTGTAGAGGTCGTCTTTGGTGCGCATCATGTCTCGCACGGAATCGAGGCCAAGCTGTGCGAAAAGGGTTTGTAACTGCTCGATGTCCAAAGGCGTTTGCAGATATTTCACCACTTCGGGAGTTACCCCATTTTGCTCCAGTAATTCCAGCGTTTGGCGGCTCTTTGAGCAGCGAGGATTATGGTAGATAACGACTGACATGACATTCTCCATTTCATTATTGTAAGGCGAGGAAGCGATCGCGCTGCACCATCAGTTGATCAATGCGCGCATCATACCTCGCTTGTTCTAAGCTACCCAAAGTGGCCAGTTGGCTGGCTTGGGTGTAGTACTGAATTGCTTTGTTCCAGTTGGCTTGCAGCGCCAAGATCTCTGCTCGCGCCGCCAAATCTTCACCGCTGTTACCTTGGCTGATGTTGGCGCGCGAAAGCAAATGCCATCCATTGGTATCGTCAGGATTATCATGGGTGTAGCGCTGAAGTAGACGGACAGCGTCGGCAGTTTTTTCCGCCTCAAGCAAAGCGTTGGCGTAGTTTATCGTCAGGACCGGGTTGTTGGGAATGCGTTCGAGCGCACTTTTAAGCATAGTTGCCGCTTTCAGCGCTTGTTTCTGCTCGATGTAGAGGTCTGCAAGCGCGTCCGAATAAAAGACGTTGTTGGGCTCGGCAGCGCTTAACTTAAGCAAAATCTCTTGCGCTTCTTTGAGCTCCTTTTTGTCGAGATGAACCAAGGCTCTTCCATATTCAAAAGCGGTTTTGAGCGCAGGATCGGCCTTCTTTTCTGTGCGTGCAAACCAGTCCATTGCCGCGTCGGAATCGATGCCTGCGTATCGCGCGACGATGCGCGCTCGAGCTAAATGGTAATCTAACGAAGGCATCTCGCGCAGCGGAGGATAGCTTTGCGCTCTGGCTCGGCTGTCGGTGATGCGATCTTCTGGCAATGGGTGCGTCAGAAGCATGGGAGGAGGCGTGCTGGCGTAGCGATACTCATCGGCAAGACGAGAGAAAAATCGCGGCATTGCTTGGGCATTATAGCCCGCTTTGACCAGCGTGTTGATGCCAAAACGGTCTGCCTCTTTCTCATTGCTGCGGGTGTAGTTGATTTGGCTTTGCATCGTTCCCGCCGTGGTGGCGGTGATGGCTGCAATCCCTGCCTCTGGTGCGGCGATCGCCAGTAATAAAGCTCCAGCCAAGGCCGCTAATGTTGCTGGGGAACGTCGAGCTTGTTCCTCCATACTTCGCGCAAGATGCCTCTGAGTCACGTGGGCAATTTCATGGGCAATCACGGAGGCGAGTTCGCTTTCGGTGCGAGCATGTAAAAACAGCCCAGAATGCAGTGCCACATAGCCGCCGAAGAAAGCGAATGCGTTGATATTGCGATCGCGAATCATAAAAAAGCGGAAAGGAGTTTTGACGTCATTGGCATTGGCAACCAAGCGATGACCGAGCGTATCGATGTACTGATTGAGGACCGGATCGTTGATGATCGGCTGACTGCTGCGCAGCATGCGCATATAAGCGTCACCATAAATGAGTTCTTGGTCAATCGACAACGTGGCACCTGCGGCAGTGCCGATGTCCGGTAGGTCTAACGTGTTGGCAAAAAGCGGTGCCGGGGTCACCAGACTCATGGCGATAGAGAGGCTTAGCAAGCTGCGAGCGCGTTTTAACATAGTAATCATTGAGTCTCCATATGGCTGCAACATTAAGACCCGTGGGCATAAAATTGGTTTCGTAAATAATCAGTAAAGAAAGCACACACGAAGTGACAAAACGCCGGAGTAAACTTGGAGAAAAGCTGGCACCGGCAAAAAAACGCTTTACAATAACACGCCTATGATAAGCAACGGACAAAATAATGGAACCCACACAATTGGATCTCCGAGCGCATCGTTGCCCAATGGCCTTGTTGTTGGCTAAGCGCCACAGTGCAGAGTTAGTTAAAGGAAGTCAATCAGTTATTCTGATATCAGATCAAAGTTCCCTGCAAGATATTGTCAGATATTTGCAAGCCCAGCGCTTTGAGGTTGAAACTCAGGTAAAGTACGACTTTTATCTCCTACGTATTTTCAAAAAGGATGTGTCGTCAGATGTTTGAAATGATAAGCCGCTGGTATAAGCGACGTTTTTCAGATCCTCATGCTGCCAGCTTAGTCGCCATTTTGCTGTTCGGTTTCATCACCATCTACTTTTTTGGGCATCTCATTGCTCCGCTGTTGGTCGCCATCGTGCTTGCGTATTTGCTTGAATGGCCAGTGGCACAAATGCGTCGTCTCGGTGTGCCTCGTACCATCGCGGTCGTGACAGTGATCTTGCTGTTTGTCGGTATCATGCTGGTGGCGTTGTTTGGCCTCATTCCAACTATCTGGACTCAGGTCGGCAACTTGATTAATGACATTCCTAGCATGTACACCGGCTTGCAAAAGTTTATCGCTACCTTGCCAGAGCGTTACCCGGAGTTGGCCAATTTACAGATTGTGGAGTCGATTGCTACCAACGCGAAAAACAAAGTGTTGGGTATGGGAGAAAGCGTGGTCAAAGGCTCGCTCGCCTCTTTGATCAGCATCGCGACGCTTGCGGTGTATCTGATCTTGGTGCCGTTACTGGTTTTCTTCCTGCTCAAAGATAAAGATGAAATGATGAGCATGGCCAGCGGGTTGCTGCCGAAGAACCGCCGTTTGGCCAACAAAGTGTGGCATGAGATGAACGAGCAGATCTCCAACTACATTCGTGGCAAAGTTCTGGAGATTTTGATTGTTGGTGGTGTCAGTTACGTCACTTTTGCAGTACTTAATCTGAGATACTCGGCGCTGCTTGCTGTCGCGGTCGGCCTGTCGGTACTCATCCCTTATATCGGCGCTGCGGCTGTCACTGTGCCTGTTGCGATTGTGGCGCTGTTTCAGTGGGGGATCTCTAGTGAGTTTTATACTTTACTGATTGCCTACGCTATTATTCAGGCACTGGATGGTAACGTGTTGGTGCCTGTGCTCTTTTCTGAAGCGGTGAACCTGCATCCGGTGGCGATTATCGTCGCAGTGTTGGTGTTTGGTGGGCTTTGGGGTTTTTGGGGTGTCTTTTTCGCTATTCCGCTGGCGACATTAGTCAAAGCGGTGTGGAAAGCGTTGCCAAGCCAAGAAGGACAAGAAGCGATGGAATAAAAGTAAGCCCGGTTAATGTCCGGGCTTACTCTTTCTAGTTTGCAATACCTTGATGCTAGCCTTGCGCGTTAAGGTAGTTGAGAACCACTTGGTGGTGATCCTTGGTTTTGAACTTATCAAACACCTGCTCGATAACCCCTTGCTCGTTGATCAAGAAACTGATGCGGTGCAAACCATCGTAGGTTTTTCCCATGAATTTCTTCAATCCCCACACGCCAAACTGTTCAGCGACCTGGTGGTCTTCGTCCGACAGGAGCGTAAAGTTGAGGTTGTCGCGCTCAATAAATTTACCGAGACGTTTCACTGGATCGGTGCTGACACCTAAAACCACCACGTTGTGCGCGTCAAGTTCGGCTTTTACATCTCTCAGCCCCTGCGCCTGCACTGTGCAGCCTGGTGTCATGGCTTTGGGGTAAAAGTAAAACAGGACTTTCTTGCCTTTGAAATCGGCCAAAGAGACAGTATTTCCATTTTGATCGAGCAAAGAGAAGGCGGGAGCTGGCACGCCTGCTGTCAGCGTATTCATTATCGGGCTTCCTTTTTATAGTGTGTTTTTAATGAAGTTGAGTGAGCCTTGTACGCTGAGCTTGGTACAAAGATCATTAAAGTCTTCTTGTAGCTGCATTAAGTTGCATTCGCTGTTGACCGACGCAGTAATCGCAATGTGGAACTGATCTTTCTCCAGCTGCACCAGAGATTTATCAATGGTTTGAGCACTGAGCATCGACAGCCCAATTTGTTTGTCAGCAAAAAACTGGGTGAACTGTTCGGTGAGGCCGACGCGATCATCCGACTCAATAAACACCTCCAGCGTGTAGCAGTTACTCAAGGGGTTGTGCGGCGAGGTGCGTTTCATGATGGTAATGAGGTCTTGCTCCTGGCCGAGTAACGGCAGGGTGGTTTCGACTCTGGCAATGCCGTTACTGCTGCCAGAGAGCAGCATGATCAAGGTGAACTCATTGCCAAACATGGCAATGCGGCTGTCAATAATATTGCACCCTGCCTGAGTGACCAGATGCACGACTTGGTTGCAAATCCCCGGTCTGTCGGTACCCATGGCAGTAATTACCAGATGTTGAGTCATAGCGTTGCTCTTATTTGTTCATTTTCATTTTTCGCAGGATGGTAGCATATCCGTTTGCACAAAATGTCGAGTAAGTTCGTTTTTTTATGCAAAGCAGAAACATCGACCACTCTTCACCAAGCGCTGACAAGAGGCTCATCTCAAGTAACTATAGTCGAGCGCGAGAGCCCTCTCCCCGAAGGGAAAGTCACAGAAAGCCATATCAATTCAAATATTCATCCACTTGTACTCAGGAAGCGAGTTTGCGCTCTTGTTTTTTTCAATCGCCTTACAGTACCATGCATGAAGAATCAAATGAGGGAGAAAGACATGTTATCAGGAAGTATCGTTGCGTTACTCACGCCGTTCAAGCCAGATGGCGAAGTAGATTTTGATGGTCTACAAAAGTTAGTTGAATATCATATTGCGGCTGGCACAAACGGTATTGTGGCTGTTGGGACCACAGGCGAGTCTTCTACTTTGACCGTGGAAGAGCACGTTAAAGTAGTCAACAAAACGGTCGAATTCGTCAATGGTCGAATCCCTGTCATTGCCGGTACGGGCGCGAATGCAACCCATGAATCGGTCACTTTTAGCCGTTTGCTGAATGATTCAGGCATCGATGCCTGCCTAAGTGTTACTCCTTATTACAACAAACCGACTCAAGAAGGTTTGTATCTGCACTATAAAGCCATTGCTGAAGTCAGCACGGTACCACAAATTCTGTATAATGTGCCGGGCCGCACGGCAGTTGACCTACTGCCAGAAACCGTGGCGCGTTTGGCTGAGATCGATAACATCATCGCGCTTAAAGATGCGACTGGCGATTTAAAACGAGTTGCACTTCACCGTGAACTTTGTGGCGAAGATTTTATCTTACTCAGTGGTGACGACGCGACTGGGCTGGATTTTGTTAAGCTCGGTGGTCAAGGGGTGATTTCTGTAACCAATAATATTGCGGCGAAAGACATGGCAGACATGTTCCGTTTAGCAAGAGAAGGTCGCTTTGAAGAAGCGGAAATCATCAACCAACGTTTAATGCCACTGCACAAGAACCTGTTTGTCGAATCAAGCCCAATTCCAGTCAAATGGGCCGCGCAACAGCTTGGCTTAATTGAGTGTGGTCACCTTCGTTTACCACTGACTGAATTGTCAGAAAAAGCGCAGCCCATTGTTGCCAAAGCAATGACCGACGCTGGTATTTTCTAAGATAGATGTAGTAACGCCGGAGCATTCTCCGGCGCTTTAGGAGTTTCAATGAAGTTTTCTCGTCAGTTAGTGCTTAGCTCGCTGGCTGTTTTAGTGCTCACTGCTTGTTCAAGTAGTCCAACTCAACGTCGCCAAGCCAAAGACGATTTTACCTATCTGGAAACCGCTGATTTACAAACGTGGAATCTCCCCGATGACGCGACAGCGCAGTTTTATCCCAATTTCGATATTCCACAGGGGAATTTTACCGGCGGGATAGGCCAAGAGGTCGACATTCGTCCACCACAGCAGATTTTGGAGTTGATTCCTGGCGCGCGCTATGAACGCAATCAAGGTGAGATCACGCTATGGCTTATCAAGCAAGAAGAAGCGGAAGAGGTTTGGCAGACGGTGCTGAACATGCTGGCGGAGCGTCAAATCCCCATCCAAACCAGCTCAGAGACGCATGTTGAAACGGGTTGGCTGGTTTGGAAATCAGAAGATGAAGAGACCGATATCGGCAGCCGTTACTCAGTTGACCGTTTTGAAGCCAACAATCGTTACGGTTTTCGCATCAGTTTGATTGATTGGCGGGAAGGTACGCAAATAAAACCGGTCACCTTAACTAATAAAGAGCGCTATAACGTCTTTATGACCAACCTCGTCACCTCGCAATATGATCAAAACAAGCGGGACGAAGCACAGCGCAAAGCGCAAGCGTTGGTTAAGCAGATTCCCATTACTATGGGCAGTGACCGCAGCGGATTCCCTGTAATTATCGCGCGTACGCCATACAATGTGTTATGGCAGCGTTTGCCGACGATTTTGCCGCGTATCGGTTTTAATATCGAGGAGCGCAACCAGTCTCAAGGGACGTTAAAAGCCAAGTATGCGTCACCTGATGATGAGTTTTGGAATGAGATTGGCGTGAAACCGATGGAACTCAAATCAGGAACCTACACGTTTTTGTTTGGGGATTTGGGTAACCGAACGTCCATCAACGTGACCAACTCATCGGGTAAACCTGTGGAGGAAGAGTTACTAAAATCTCTTGCACCAGTGTTGGCCGCCGTTGCTAAGCAAGAGTAGCCGTCAGCGAACGAGACCTTTTGTTGACGTGAAGATTGAAAAGCCGAGTGTCGAAAGACATTCGGCTTTTTTACTTTTTACTTTTTACTTTTGACTTTTTGCGATTGCTGACAAATGGCTGTCACAGTCTGTTAGCAATAGGATCGATACGGTGATGAAAGACAAAAGTGTGATGAAGCCCGGTTTGCAATCCCGCTCATAAAAGCAATTTTGTGTAGAATTAAAGTTCAGACCGAATTGCCACAAGAGCACCGACTTCGCCATGCCTAGCAAACTCACGCCGTTAGTTCAGCGCTTCACCCGCGTTGCAAAACCTATCCGTTATACTACTTACCTGCTCTTAGCTTATGCCTTGTACGCGCTGAGTTTGGGCGTCATCTTACCTGCGGTGATAGAGAGTAAAGTGCCGCCGACGCTGACTGAGCAGCTAGGTCGTGAAGTGAAACTCAGCCAAGTCGCTATCAACCCATTTTTGTTGCGGGTTCGTATTGACGGTTTTGCGTTGCAAGAAGCCGATGGCGCGCAAGCGTTCAGTCAGTTTGAACGCTTAGAGCTGCAATTGAGTTTTTGGCGCAGCCTGTTCACGCTGACGCCGACGCTAGAATACGTCACGCTCTCGGGCCCTCAAGTACGCATACAGCGTCTGCCACAAGATAACCAAGTGCGCTTTAACTTCAGTGACATCTTGGACACTTTGGCTCAGCAAACGCAGCCAACTCAATCATCATCGCCGCAAAGCACAGAATCCTCCCTTCCCGCGTTACGTATTGAAAAAATAGAAATCGCCAGTGGGCAGTTCCATTTTCAAGACCAGTTAACCGGGGCGCAATTGAACTATCAAGGGCTCAACTTGCGTTTGCAGCAGTTCGACACTCAATCGATGCATCTTGTGCCAGCGGAAAATCCGTCGGTGTCGACAAGCCAAACGCAGGCCAATCAGTACGCTTTTGCTATTCAGGGAGCAGATAAGAGTGAGTTGCAACTCAGTGGCCATTTTCAATTGCAACCTTTGTTCGTCGAAGGGACGGTTAAGCTGCAAGGGTTAACGTTGCCACCATTTTGGCCATTTGCCAAAGATCAGATGGATGCGGTGGTCACCGATGGTGTGGTTAACTTTTCTGCCCACTACCTAGCGCAACAAGCAGGAGAAGATTTTCAGTTTGCAGTCAGTGATGGGCAATTTCAGTTGAGCGACTTGACGGTCAGCGCCGAGCAGCAGGCCAAAATCAAGTTGCCTCGTTTGGCTGTGCAGGATATCCGGCTCAGTAGCCAAACGAAGGATATTGATATTGCTGCGATTGATCTACAAGGGCTTTGGGTTGACGCCGAGTTCTCCGCGCAAGGGCTTGATCTGCAACGTTTGTTTCGCTTAAAGAATCAGCCCTCCGCCAAGACAGAAGCCGTCGCTGTCGATGAGAGCAGCGACGCTGATAGTGCTTGGTTGGTTCGACTTGAGCAATTCTCACTAAGTGAAACGGACCTCAATCTCAAGGAACAAGTGCAAAGCTCAGGGGTATTCTGGCGTGTTTATCCGCTGTCGCTTGTTACTGGACCAGTAAGCAGCGACCTCAGTGCTGCGATTGATTACGAGTTGTCACTGGGGTTGAGTTCTAGTACGGCAGCGCCGCCAAAAACGGCGCGCGGAGAGGTAACCACCCGAGGAAGTTTTGATGCGAAAGCGCGGAGCGTGCTAGGTGAGATGGCAGTTGAAGGGCTCGATCTCACTCAATTGCAGCCGTATCTGACGCCGTACGTGAATATCGATTTCTCTCAAGGCAAACTTTCCAGCCAAGGCCGTTATCAGGCTGATGCAAACGGACAAGCCAGTTATCAAGGCACATTGGCGATTGATCAACTGCTGCTTAAAGATGGCATGCACCATCAGCCGTTGGTGAAATGGCAGAAGATGGCGATAGATTCGCTCCATTTCGATGCGCAAAAGCATGTGTTGGACATTCAGACCATCCACTTTAACGCGCCTTACGCCAAAGTGATGATTGCGCAAGATAAGCAGACCAACATTGGTCATTTTCTGGTCCAGCAGAGCGATACGCAAGAAGGAACGACCATTAGTGTGCAGGGCGATGAAGCCTCTGTGGCGTCCAAGCCGCTGGCGATCGACATTCAAGCCATCACCATTGCCAATGGAGCCGCCTATTTTGCTGATGAATCGCTGACGCCAAATTTTGCATCTGGCATTGAGGCCTTACAAGGAAGTGTGCGCCATCTCTCTTCGACGCCCGGCACCAAAGCACAGGTCGATATTAGCGGAAAAATCGATAGATATGCGCCAGTGACACTCAAGGGGGAAATCAACCCCTTGATTGAAAAGCCTTATCTGGATCTTGATTTACTGTTCAAAAGCGTTGAATTAACCTCGGTGAATCCCTATTCGGGCACTTATGCGGGCTATTACATCGACAAGGGACAACTGACGCTGGCACTCAATTATCAATTGCAAGAGGACCAGTTGCTCGGGAGCAATCATTTGGTGATTGA
Source organism: Vibrio sp. S234-5 (assembly GCF_000960595.1). Classification (NCBI taxonomy): domain Bacteria; kingdom Pseudomonadati; phylum Pseudomonadota; class Gammaproteobacteria; order Vibrionales; family Vibrionaceae; genus Vibrio; species Vibrio sp. S234-5. The sequence goes on along the minus strand of NZ_JZAM01000195.1, from coordinate 7,622 downwards.
TCAACTGCAACTGGGCAAACCCAGCGAGTCGGATCTTGCGACCAGTCTGCCGATCAGTTTGGCGATTGCCTTGTTGCAAGACAAAGACGGGGTCATCGATCTGGGGTTGCAAGTGTCTGGCGATGTCAACGATCCAGACTTCAGTGTCGGCGGTATTATTTTGCAAGCGATCAGCAATGTGATTGTCAAAGCCGTCAGCGCGCCTTTTTCACTGCTAGCGGACTTAGTTGGCGCCGATGAGGAGCTTAATCTCATTGCCTTTGACTTTGGCTCATCGACGTTAAATGCGAAGGAGCAAGAGCGCCTCAGTACACTCGCCCAAGCCTTGTCATCGCGTCCCAAACTAAAAATTAGCGTGGCCGCTTCAGTGGCATTTGCCGAAGACAGTAAAGCGCTAGCCGAGCAGCAGTTGCAGCAGACGTTATTGCAAAAAAGTGGCTTAGAGACGCTGCCGAGTGATTTTAGTGCCAGTCGACTCTCTGAATCTAAGCCCCTGTATCAAGCGGTAATTGCTCTGGCTGAAACTTGGTTATCCTTGGATATCAATCAAGAGCGCAGCAAAGTCGCCGCACAGTTGGCAGAAAAAGAGGGTGAGGAGGCGGTGTTAGCGGAACAAGTGGAAACCACACTCATGATCGGTCTTTATAATCAGCTGCTTAATTCCATTGAGATCGGCAAAAATCAATTGAGCAATCTGGCCGAAGCACGCGCTAAAGCTGTCAAAGCGTTTTTGGTGGATGAGGCTCAATTGGCGCCAGAAAGGGTTTTTCTGCTTGACAGTAAAACGCAACTGCGCAGCGAAGAGAGTGCGGTAGAACTCTCAGTGAGCGCAGATTAACGATTCACCACCGTTAAAGCACAGCCACTGGCCTTAGCGGCTAAGGTCAGTGATTGCGTTTCTCGTCATTAAGCTGGTGAGCTTTTTTGTCCAGCTCGTTGAGTTTGTCTAAGTCGCTTTTATCGCGCTGTTTATCGAACTGACCAATTTTCATTTTGGCCGTGTACTTTAGCGCCGCAATATTGCCGACGATAACGCTTAGCACAATAAAACTGATGACCCAAGGATTGGTTAAAATCTCTTTCATGTCGCCTCCGGCGGACAAATATTGGCGATAAATTGATGGTAGATGAGCGTGAGGTTTTCCAGTACACACTCCATTCCATCAATTGGATGCGCGTTTAATTGCCGCTGCAAATCGTTGATGGAGAACTGGGCTAAACAGCTTGCGGCCGTTGCAATATGGCTGATGTGCCAAGGCTCGCTGGCCACGCCACCGCGATCTCGCCGATAGGGCAGGAAAAAGCCATATTGAGAAACGTTGTGGGTGAGCCAGTGCGAAAACTCTCGTTGGTGGCCACGAGTATACTCCCAAGGTTCAAGCTGTAATGAAACGCCGTTTGGTCGCCGATCACGGGCATAGACATCAAAATCGCAGCCCCAGTGATGACGGCTGGCGCCAGGCAAAGCAGACCAGCGCAAAATGGCCAGCATTTTCTCCTGCTCACTCAAAGACGCTTTGTCCAAAGGCTGCGAATTTTGGTCTAAGATGGCCTTTGTACCGGAAAACTTACCGTTCCAAATGGATTTTTGCCGAGCAAAATCACGAAAGCCACTGGCAATTTCCATCTGGAAACCAGCACACTGAGCCGCTTGCACCAAGGTTTGCAGATCGCGCTCGACTTGAGGGTGAAGCAAAATGGATTGGGTGCCCACTTGTGCGTCGATCAAGTGAGTGTCCACATAACCGGTGAGCTGCTCAGGTGTCATCATGCCAATAGATGCTCCAGCGTTTTCTGGTACATGTCGGTCAGTTTTTCCAGATCTTCGATCTTGACGCACTCATTGACTTTATGAATGGTGGCATTCACTGGGCCAAGCTCCACCACTTGTCCACCCATGCGTGCGATAAAGCGTCCGTCAGAGGTGCCACCTGTGGTCAATAGTGCAGGCTGGGTTTGGTTAACCTCATCCACAGCGGCAACCACAGCGTCTAGCAACGCGCCAGTGTCGGTTAAAAACGGGTCGCCATTGAATGTCCATTTCAGGTCATAGTTTAGATCGTAGCGGTTGAGGGTCGAGGTGACGCGCTCAATGATGCTGTCATTATTCAGCTCGGTGCTAAAACGCAGGTTGAACTGGACATGAAACTCGCCCGGAATCACGTTAGATGCCCCGGTGCCCGCTTGGACGTTAGGGATCTGGAAGCTGGTCGGTGGGAAGAACTCATTACCCTGATCCCACTCGGTGGTGGCCAACTCGTGAATCGCCAGCAATGATTTGTGGACTGGGTTGTCAGCAAGGTGCGGGTAAGCGACATGACCTTGTGTGCCTTTAACGGTGAGATCGCCAGTAATGGAACCACGACGGCCGTTTTTTACCACATCACCGACGATGGCGGTGCTTGAGGGCTCACCGACAATACTCATATCAATGTTTTCATCGCGTGCCATCAAGGTTTCCACCACGCGCACCGTACCGTTGATAAACGGTCCTTCTTCATCAGAGGTGATGAGAAAACCGATCGAACCCTTGTGGTCTGGGTACTGCGCAATAAAACGTTCGGTCGCGACCACCATGGCGGCCAGAGACCCTTTCATATCGGCCGCGCCACGGCCGTATAAGTAGCCGTCTTTTTCTGTTGGCTCAAAGGGAGGAGTGTGCCATTGATCCAACTTGCCTGCCGGAACCACGTCGGTGTGGCCGGCAAACGCAAACAGAGGCGCTTCACTGCCACGACGTGCCCAGAAATTGGTGGTGTCTTCAAACACCATTCTTTCGATTTCAAAGCCAAGCGCTTGCAAACGCTTAATCATAACGTCTTGGCAGCCTGCGTCTTCAGGCGTAACGGATTGGCGGCTAATGAGGTCTTTGGTTAAAGCCAGTACGGGACTGTCTGTCATCCTTGATAATCCTTAATCAGTGAAAAATTTGCTGATATTGTTCGGCCTTAAAGCCGATATGTAATTGGTCGTCAACACGAAGAATAGGACGTTTGATCATCGCTGGCTGTTCGACGAGCAGGGCAATCGCGCTTGCTTCACATAGGTTCTCTTTTTGTTCAGCGGTCAGTTGTCGGAACGTGGTGCCGCGTTTGTTCAGTACTTGTTCCCAATCGAGCTGCTGACAAAATTCCGCGACCATCTCTGAGCTAATGCCTTGCTTGCGAAAATCGTGAAATTCATAGCTAAGGTTTGCCTCGTCCAGCCACTTTTTTGCTTTCTTTATCGTGTCACAATTGGAGATGCCATACATGATGATGGTCATGAGTTCTTCCTTCGAGCTGATTTATTATTTTGATTCTGCATCCTATCAAGAAGCCGTAGAACACTCAAAACTTGCGCAAGAATATTTTGTTGCTGAAAAAAAATCGCACTTTATTGAGTGTGAATGGAAGGTTATTGATCCGCCTCAACAAAAGGCAGAGGAAAAAGGAAATAATGAATCAGCACAAATTTAGGAGGTGTCAATGGAATTGAGTCCTGTTTTTGCAAGGCGATTATATCTCGCCTTGTTGGTGGAGAACCTAGAAAGGCCAAATGTGCCTAAGTTGATCGAGCAAACGGGTTGGCCTCGTCGTACGATTCAAGATGTACTGAAGGCACTGCCGGGGATCGGCATTGAGCTGATGTTTGTTCAAGATGGGCGACGTCACAATGATGGCTATTATCAACTCTCAGATTGGGGGCCGTTTGATAGTCAGTGGGTGATGGAGCGTGAGAAAGACATCGCTACTAGCCTTGGATTTCGTGCTTAAGCCAGCGTTTGCTGGCTTTTTTCTTGTTCTTCATCTTGCTTTAATCTTTGCCACTCTCTTGCGCGTCGCAGTAATAAGCTGTGCCAAGCAGGCTCATAGAAGTAATGAAATTTTGCGTGGTGATAACATAAATGGTGTTGGCACCGAGCCGGTGAGCATTATTCTTTAGCTGATTGACGGCGCCCTGGATCAAGACGTCATTACCAAAAAACAGGTAGCTGTACCAATGACCTTCACTGCCAGTCACCGTCCCAAGATAGTGACAGCTATCGGGATTGAACTGCCCATCAAGGCGGATCTCTAAGCTTTGAGACTCAGCCGTTGCTTGATTGAGTGGCGTGCTACAGGCGCTTACTAGGCCCAAACTGGCTAAGGCGACTACTGGACTACTGAACGTTTTAACATCTTAATTTCCTATCCAGTGATAAACGGCAAAGCCAAGCCAACTGAGAGCGAGCAGTACCCAAGGCAGCTTTTGCGTTGTTGGCTTAGGAGTATCAACCATCTCAACGTTGTCTTCTGGCGCTGAATCGGTGTGATTGTCACTTTTGAGCCTGAGCTGCTTTTTTCTCGCTTTGTCTGCTTGGCGATGGCGCTCTTTCTGCTGCTTTTTATACAGAGCGATGCCTTTTTCGATGCCTTGGGCGATGAGTTTGGTTTGCTCTTTGGTCTGCCCCGGCTTTTGCGTGGCTCGGGCTATCTTGAGCGCTTCTTGTTGCGACTCGGGTGAAGGCGTTAGGGTATTTCTTTTCATCTTTGTCTAAATCATGTCAATTCCTTAAGGCAGTCTAACCTTCTCGGGTTACTAATTGAATCTTTTGCGTTAAAGTGTCTGCTGTTTCATTGATTCAGTACTTTGCTTTGCGATACTCATTCGACCATTACGATAGCCACGGATACCTGAAAGCACCGCTAATGCTTTGGTTGGGATGGTTTTTTTTAGCCCGTGCCTGGGTGGTGTTTGCGGTAGCTGGCGTGAGCCGAGAGAGCGGTTCACGTATTTTGCAGTGGGTGTATCCGGATAACCACACGCTCTACCTTGGGTTGCTGATCGGCATTCCCAGTGTCGGTTTAATGTGGATGATGGGGTTGAGGAAACCGGATCGCCACTGGGTAGACAAAATTACTCAGAAAGGACGAGCGGCGACGCTGGCGCTTATCGCCGTGCAACTGCTGCAAACTCTCTATCACGTATATTTAGAGCATGGCCAGTTTCATTGGGCCAATGCATTAACTTTGCTACTACTGCTGTGGTTTGGCATTTATCTTTTGAACAGTAAATGGGTCAAAGATTGCTTTAGTGTGCCCAAACTGCCAAACCAGGGCGAAAATCACTGATAATCATCAAAATATCTATCGCCATTTAGCTCTACACTGGGGCGAAAAAGAGGAGTTTATATGTCACTTGCTCAATCCGCGATCTTGCCAGAAGCTGGGCCCTTTGCCCTATACACCTTACTCAAAGTGAAGCGCAATGCCGCTAAGGTGCTGGCTGAACTGCAATCTTTACCGCAAAAGGTGGAAACGCTCAATCAATCGCAACCCGGCGCCAATCTCACCGTATCGATCGCCTTCAGTAAAGCGTTTTGGCAACAGCTAGACGTCTCAATGCCCGAAGAGCTCATCGATTTTCCTCTGCTTGGCGAAGGTGACATTGTGGCACCTTCAACCGAGGTTGATGTTCTGCTGCATTTTCATTCGCAGCGCCATGACTTGCACTTCTATTTACTCAGAACATTACTGACAGAAATGGCCGACGATGTGACGGTGGTTGATGAAACATACGCTTACCGTTACCTCGACGCGCGGGATATGACCATGTTTATTGACGGCACCGAGAATCCGAAAGACGAGCAACGTGCTCAAGTCGCGCTTGTGCCGGATGGCGAATTCGCTGGTGGCAGTTATGTGATGGTGCAACGTTTTGAACACAATCTGCCTGCTTGGGATCGTCTCAATATTGTGGCGCAGGAGAAAGTGATTGGCCGGACGAAGCCCGATTCGATAGAGCTAGATAAGGTTCCCGCCGCTTCTCATGTTGGCCGTGTGGACATCAAAGAAGAAGGCAAAGGCTTGAAAATTGTTCGTCATAGCTTGCCTTACGGTAGCGTGACTGGTGCCCATGGTCTGCTGTTTATTGCTTATTGCCACACGCTGCATAACTTTAAAGTGATGCTAGAGAGCATGTATGGTGTGAGCGATGGAAAAACTGACCAGTTGCTGCGCTTTACCAAAGCGGTCACTGGTGCTTACTTCTTTGCCCCTTCGCTTTCGATGTTAAGTGAACTGTCAGTAAAATAAGCGCAAACCTCAAACGGCATCGCGGGGAGCATCGGCTCCCCATTTTTTATCCATTTTTTGCTCAAGATGTGGATGGATTGGTCGATAGGAAGCTAATCCCTCAATCCGTCTGTGAGAACTCATGGCCATTACCGTCAATACCAACGTTTCTGCTCTGGTGGCACAAAGGCACCTGAGTAGCGCAAGCGAAATGCTCAATCAATCCTTGGAGCGACTGTCGTCAGGCTCTCGCATTAATAGTGCCAAGGATGATGCCGCTGGCTTACAAATCTCTAATCGCTTGCGCGCGCAAATGAATGGCTTGGATATGGCGGTGCGTAATGCCAACGATGGAATCTCTATTATGCAGACTGCCGAAGGGGCGATGAATGAGACCACCAATATTTTGCAACGCATGCGTGATCTCTCACTGCAATCCTCTAACGGTTCCAACAGCCATGCTGAGCGCATTGCTTTGCAAGAAGAGATGTCCGCTTTGAATGATGAGCTGAATCGTATTGCCGAAACCACCTCTTTCGGTGGACGAAAGCTGCTCAATGGTACTTTTGGTTCTTCATCCTTTCAGATTGGCGCGGATTCGGGCGAGGCGGTTCAGGTTCAGCTTAACAACATGCGCAGCGACGTGGCGCAGATGGGCGGTTTTAAATATGTCGCCAACTTAGCAGCGGGTGGTGATTGGCAAGTGGCTCCAGGGCAAAACGATCTTAATATCAGCTACGTGAACGCTTATGGGGAAACGGAAAGCATCGATATTGAGGCCAAAGTGGGCGATAACATCGAAGAGATCGCTACGTACATCAATGGCCAAACGGACCATGTTTCTGCCTCGGTCAATGAACATGGTCAACTGCAGCTTTACATGGCCTACTCGCAGATTGACCCCATTCATGGTCAGCCGATATTCTCCGGAGGGCTGGCGGATAGCCTGCAAATGGTGGCTGGGGGAAGTCAAATGGTTGACGAGTTGGACATCACTACCGTGGGCGGGGCGCAAAGCGCAGTCGCGGCACTCGACACGGCCCTAAAATACGTGGACAGTAGCCGTGCTCAGCTTGGTGCTTACCAAAACCGCTTTGGCCACGCGATCAACAATCTCGACAACATCAATGAGAACTTGGCTGCATCCAATAGCCGAATCAAGGATACGGATTACGCCAAAGAGACCACACAGATGGTCAAGCAGCAGATCTTGCAGCAAGTGAGCGCTTCTATTTTGGCACAGGCTAAAAACGGCCCCAACTTAGCGCTCACCTTGCTGGGATAACCATGTAAGAGCACGGCTAAAGAAAAATAACCGCTCTTATCGACGGAAAAAAATAAACCTTTAGCCCTTTTTTGAACTTTTTTATCACTTTTACCCTTTCCATCACGTATTCCTCGCTAAAGAATCTTTTTTCAAAAAAATCGTCTTTTTTTGCTAAAGGATTTTCCAACTGAGCCGTTAATAAAAGTAACTTTGAGAGAACTACTTGGTTTTCCGAGACGTCGGAAACCGTAATATCGGAAAATCAATTGGAGAATTCATCATGGCAGTGAATGTAAATACCAACGTAGCAGCAATGACAG